>CAXRJJ010000039.1:0-5686 GCA_964230945.1 Yoonia sp. | reverse complement strand
ATCTCCATCCCAATTCTCCTGTCCATTGTTCACCATGGTAGGGCAATTGTCATCGTCATCCAATATCAGGTCATCATCGTCATCTAGATCTTCATCACTGTCGCGGCAACCATCCCCATCCATATCCGTGTCGTTGTTCGAAGTCCAGTCATTCATGCCCAATGGACATGCATCGTCAACATCCAATACGCCATCAGAATCATCGTCTAAGTCTTCATCGATGTCGCGGCAACCATCTTCATCATAATCCAACGCGATATCTGAACTATTCCAATTCAATACCCCATATTGGCAATCATCGATGGCATCGTGTTTGCCATCATTATCATCATCGGTCTCACAAGCATCACCTAGTTCATCTGCATCGTGATTAGCTTGGTCACTGTTGTTGGCATGATCGCAGTTATCGGTGAAATCGTGTACTCCATCACCATCACTATCCCACTTGAATTTCCAAACGAAAATGTCCTCATCTGTTGCCGAATGAGGCATGTCTCCAAAATTGACTGTCCCTGAAAAGTAACCTCCTGCGATATAGGAACCATCTGATAATCCCAATAGCGCGTGGGTGGTATCATCTCCAGAACCGCCCATCTTAACTGCCCAATCCCAAGTTCCATCAGTATACAATTGTGCAATAAAGAAATCACTATCACCAGTTACATTGGACAGAAGGTATGAACCGAATTGAGCAGAACCACCAAGCCAACCACCAACCACAGGGCGATCTTGAGGATTAACCGCCAAAGCCTGAACCCTGTCATCCCTACTACTGCCAGTCACTGCCCACCAATCGTGAGTCCCATCAGCCTGCCAGCGAGATACCGCTATGTCCCAATTTCCAATGCCCTGATGTCCGCCATCTATTGCAACATCTCCAATCTGGTTTCCACCAACAACGATTCTTTGTTGACTATCAATGACCACGTTGTTGAAGTAAACGCCACAACTGGTTCCAAAACAGGTGTTGGTACCTACGGCCTTACCCCAATGGAAGGAACCTGAGGTATTGTATTTGAGAAGGAATCCATTCCAATTTCCTGTAGCAGTGGAAGAGAAACTGTTCTGATGCCATCTGACTGTACCAGTATTGTATCCAACCACGTAGATGTTGTCTTGATCATCCAAGACTAATTGGAATCCTACCGATAGATCTTCCCCCACTGCAGTATATGCCCACAACCAAGGCTCTGGTGCAGTACTGTTGTACTTAGCAATGAAGAACTTTTCATTAGAAGATGGGTTTCCACCTTGGAGGATATGTGGACCAAAAACAGTATTGTTCTGATAAAATCCCGTAACGTACACATTCTCATCGGAATCAACGACGAGATCCCAACCTACATCGACATCGAAACCACCGTAATTGATTGCATATATCCAGTTACCATTGCTTCCGTTCAACTTCGCAAAATATCCATCAAAGCCATTTGATTCAAGAGTAGTGTTACCAAATTCCACGGTTCCATTGATGTAGCCGGTAATGTAGACATCTCCATCATCATCCAGAGCGACTCCTCTGGCTTCGTCGTATGCAATTGCAGTTCCCGTAGATTTCGCCCACAGCCAAGTTCCATTACGGTCCAATTTTGCTACGATGATATCGCCTAATCCTTTGGTCTGAACGACGATACTACCTAACCAGCAATCGACGAATACACTACCTGCAATGATGATGCTTCCATCATCGGTCTCAACCATCTCGTAGATGAAATCTCGATCCTCAGAACCACCTGCAGCAGACCAACTAGGGTCGGCGCTACGTGCGAGGTTGGTAGACGAAAGTGCCGATTCCTGAGCCTCATTCAGTTCTATTCCATTGTCTTCATGATTCCACATTTCACGAGAAAGGATGTCATATTCCTCAGAAACTTCATTTTCCACGATGATAGGAACGGGTGGCAGAATATTCACAAGACTGCTTACAAGCAAGAAAAGGCAGACCAAAGTGACCTTGCGGCACGACTTCGCCATGACATGCCGTACAATCGCTACCTCATCAATCCACTCCTCAAAGGATAGGGCAAAATACTCGACTCAAATGAATGGGGGGCGTACGATTTCAGCTTCGACTCGACCTCTTGGACTGGCTTGAACGAATACCTTGTCGCCTTCAGATACACCATCGAGATAGGCCATTCCAATTCCACAGTTACCTAGGCTAGGACTTGGGCCACCAGAAGTCATCCAACCAATTTCATCTCCACCTTCTGAATCAGAAAATACTGCCTTACCGGGCCTTGGCAGTGGGCCCTTGCCAAGATAACGCAGCCCCCACCATCGTTGAGAATCAGTCTTCATAGATTCCTCTACCCGGTGTTTACCGATGAAATCGTGCCCCATATCTAAGCCGAATGGCACATTGGTCTGCCAAGAATCCCTGTCGAGAAATCCTTCAGGCAATGTTGAATCTCCTGAATCTAGTTGAGGCCAAATGAAATCCTGTCCAGAAAGCAAGTATCCCTTCTCCAGCCTCAAAGTATCTCTAGCACCCAATCCCACGGGAACAAGACCGTGGCTCGCACCTTTATCCAATAGAGTTCTCCACAATCTTGGTGCTTCTTCATTCAGAATAAAAATCTCAAAGCCTCTCTCTCCTGTGTAACCCGTTCCTTGAATCCAACCCTTGATTCCCATCTCATTGTCCTCAATCGCTTGTGCTCTGAAAGGTGCAACCACATTCTTGTCTCCGAGCACTTCGCTGAGAATCGCTTCTGAGGCGGGACCCTGTAGTGCAAAGATGGAAGTTGCATCGGATAGATCTTCGAGAGTGATTACGCCAGATTCTGGCAGATATTTGGTGAACCAGTCTTTCATGACTCCAATCCTACTTGCATTGGGAACTCCTAAGATAACGGTTTCAGAGTGATTATTCCAATGCCAGCACTGACTCTTGATGACCGATTGACGGTCTGCTACTGAGAAAATCATGTCATCGATTATTGAGCCTTGTTCGTCAAGAAAGTGGGTATACGCACAACGGCCAGAAGCAATGCCTGACACTTTCTGTGTCGCCAAGCCCTGTAACCATTGTAGTATATCAGGTCCCGAGAATCGAAAGAATCCCATGTGCGAGACATCAAACAAACCCGCTTTGGAGCGGGTAGCAAGGTGCTCTTCCTTGATGCTGGAATACCAGATTGGCAATTCAAATCCATGGAAATCCACTATTTTGCCACCACAAGCGACATGCTCATCGAAACATGCAGTACGTTGCAACCCACCGTCCATGACTTCTGGATACTGCACTCAGCCTTGAATACTATTATTCAATCACCTCGTAATCCTGAGGTGATGGATTCGCAATCATGAATAACAGCCTTCTTTGAGCAGGATGCATGACCACAACCAATCGAATCGCCCGCCCCCCCGTTCCGGTAAACGAACCGGTCAAGGGCTACCTGCCAGGTTCCGCCGAAAAGATCGCCTTGAAGGCAGAGTTGGAAAGACAATCTTCGGTGGTTGTAGAAATTCCATGTTACATAGATGGAGAAGAAGTCTATACTGGAAATACGATGGATCAGGTTATGCCACACGACCATGGTCATGTCATTGCAAAGGTGCATCTTGCCGGCCCAGAAGAGGTGGCAAGAGCATGCGCTGCGGCAGTTGAGGCTCAGGCAAATTGGGCAAGAATGGATTGGGAACAAAGAGCGGCTATATTTCTCAGAGCAGCAGAACTGTTGGCCGGAAGACGCCGAGCAGAGGTTAATGCTGCAACCATGCTCAACCAGTCTAAGACCTGCCATCAAGCAGAGATTGACAGCGCTTGCGAATTGATTGATTTCTTTCGCTTCAATGTAGATTATGCACGTGATATCTATCAGGACTTACAACCGCCAATCAGTGGCCCAGGAATGTGGAACACCAGTGAGGTACGCCCACTAGAAGGGTTCGTACTTGCAGTGACTCCCTTCAACTTCACCAGTATTGCAGGAAACCTTCCCTGCGCTCCTGCTTTGATGGGGAATACCCTAGTTTGGAAGCCATCGCGTGCCTCATATCTCTCGAACTGGAAAGTCATGCAACTTCTCATCGATTCAGGATTACCCGCTGGGGTCATCAACTTCCTTCCTGGCAAACCACAGATGATTGTTGATGGAGCATTGGCGAACAAGGATTTTGCAGGGCTTCACTTCACCGGTTCGACCAGTATCTTCCAAGGTTTGTGGAAGCAGATTGCTGAAGCTCTTCCTAGACTCAGGTCATATCCTCGAATCGTGGGCGAAACGGGAGGCAAGGACTTCATCGTAGCCCACAGTAGTTCCGACCGCAAGGGACTGTTAGTTGCCTTGCTACGTGGAGGATTCGAATATCAGGGACAGAAGTGTAGTGCTGCTAGCCGAGCATACGTTGCTAGCAGCGTCTGGAAGGACATTGAACAAGACCTGATTAACGAAGTAAATTCCATCAAGATGGGAGACCCGCGGGATTTCACCAATCTGATGAGCGCTGTAATTCATCAGGCATCCTTTGACAAATGCGTTGATTATATTGAACATGCGAAAGCCGATGATAGTTGCAAAATAATTGTTGGAGGGGGATATGATGACAGCAAGGGATGGTTCGTTGAGCCTACCATCATCCTAACTACAGATCCTAATTACCGTTCGATAGAGGAAGAGATTTTTGGACCCATACTGACCATAATGGTCTATGATGATGATGACTTTGAAGGAATAATGGACATCTGTGATCGCACCAGCCCATATGCCCTAACAGGCTCTATTTTTGCTGATGATAGGGACGCCGTCGATCTCGCCATGGATGCACTCCGCTACAGTGCTGGAAATTTCTACATTAACGACAAGCCTACTGGGGCAGTAGTCGGACAACAGCCCTTTGGAGGAGGCAGATGGAGTGGGACAAACGACAAGGCAGGAAGTCCACTGAACTTGCTTCGATGGGTATCTCCGCGTTCGATAAAGGAAACTTTTGTTCCACCTCAGGACTGGCGCTATGGATTCCTAGACGAATCCTGATCACTTTCGAGTTTTGAGATATGCCAAAGTAATGTATTCGGACTTGGTTAGACCCTTAATCTTCTTAGCATTAATTGCTGATTTCATCCAGCGTTCTTCAAAGACACCTTCCATCCAATCCTCAATAATTGCGGGATGGATATACGATGAACGGCAAACTGCAGGAGTATTTCCTAGATGATCAGACACTGCTGAAACAACCACTTGTTCCAGTTTTTTACGGTCCTTCTTGGTCTCGGGGGTATCGAATTCGGAAAAACCAGCAGCTGCAGTCCAGGTTGCTCTCCAAGTTCGGAAATCCTTGGCTGTGTAAGACCCATCGCTTGCCGCGTTAAGATATTCATTGATATGTTCAGCCTTCAGATCTCGGGCTTCACCATTCTCATCTTCAAACATAAACAAATCTTGATCATCGTCCTTACCCCCAACCTCGCCCGAAGCAAGAATCAATCTGCAAATGTCATCATCTTCTACAGTACGGTTCCATTCCTTGCCAGATTTGCCAACGAATTCCAATTCACTATCGAGGTCACCCTCTGCCTTGCTGCCAGTTATCTTGGTCATGTGCCCTTCAGTCAGTGTAGACAAACCGTAAGTCTGATTCTTCTGCGCATATTCGTCACGACCCACTCTGATACTGTATGAATTCATCAACCAAATAACCAATGCGACAACTTTGCTTTTCGGCATTCCGTCTAAAGCCA
>CAXRJJ010000038.1:0-46189 GCA_964230945.1 Yoonia sp. | reverse complement strand
GACCCACTGCGGGAAGCGATTGCATTACCGAGGGACAATATGATGGACGTAGAGATTCTTGCCGAAGACATCAATACTCGTATGGCATCAATAAATATCGAAGGTTCAGCTGGCGACCGACTATCGTTGCCTGAAGCAGCTGCAGCATTTGTCGTCCTCAAGGGTTGGGCACAACTCATTTCATGATTCAGTTTTACTCAAATAGAGTAATTCTGCCAAGTTCAAACGCGGTCAATGTTAAAGAAGAAGCGCGAAGTCCACGGGCCACCCGTAGGGTGGCATCATGGGACGTAAGAAGAAGAAGAAGGGGGCTGCACCTCCAAATCCGGCAGACCTGCCGCCTCTGCCTTTGCCTCCTTCACTTCCTGCTGCAATCCCTCCTCCTCCAACCGAAGGACTACCGCTACCACCTATCGAAGGGATTCCTCCTCCACCGGTTGAACCAGCAAAACCAAGAGGCGCATTAGAAGGAGCTGCGGCTCCTAAAATCTCTAGTTTGGCTCCGCCTGACATGTCTAAAGAAAAGAAGAAAGATGGTTATGATTCATTGTGGAAGAGAGGAAGTAGCAAACCTCTGAAGCAAGTCTACGGACATATCGACAGACTTGGTGAAGGAGAAGTCGGTAGTCTACTGGACAGATATGCTGACCGTTTCGGCCATCAACTAGACCGCGAAATAATTGTCAAGAGAAAAGCGGAACATGATTCCAAGGTTGCAGAAATTAGGGATGCACCTACGATTACACTTCTAGACGAGGATGAAGAGGAAGAGATGGATGCAATACCTGCAGACGAGGAGTATTCAGAAGTGGAAGAAGAGGTTGAAGACACCTATTCGGAAGACGAAGAGTTCGATTCTGAAGCAAGTGATATTGATGATGAAACACTTGAGATGTTGAATTCTAAGAAATCTGCTGTTGAGGCTGAGATTAAGAAGTTGAAGCCAAAATACCAACTAGCAAAACAAAAGAACCAGGCGTCGAAATTGAAAAAGTTGAAGCCAAAACTAGAGGCTTTGTTATCCGAACGCAAGTCTATTGCCGCAGTCATTGATGGAGAAGCCCCACTATCATCTTTGGAAGAGGAAGAAAGTGATGATTATGAGGAGGATGAATCTGAGGATCTATTCATTGAATTCGTTTCCATAATTGATAATCTACTGGGTAAGTTACCAGATACTGATGCCTTCATCCGTAGTGATGAATTTACATTGTATGCAGCTGTAGCAGGAAATCCTTCAGATGCAGATGATAATCAGCGAACTGAGTTCTTCCAGATGGTAGATTCATTACTTCTCGAATTACCTGAAGATGAAATTCAAGCATTCATGCAATCAGGAGAATTCGCAATTTATAGCGAGATAGGCGCAACATACGGAGTTTGAGGCATATGGGACTACTTGACAAGGCAGGAGAGATTGACAAAAAGCCGGCGGCTAAGGCCAAGCCGGCGGCTAAGGCCAAGCCGGCAGCTAAGGCCAAGCCGGTAGCAAAGGCAAAACCGGCAGCTAAGGCAAAGGCGAAACCTGCTGCTAAGCCTAAACCAGTTCGAGAGAAAAGAGAAAGGGTCAGGAGAGAAAGACCTGACAAAGGATTCCCTTCAGATTTTGTAGCAGCTGCTAAGACAAACAGAGCAGCAGCAGCATTAGTTAATTTCGTTTGGAACTGGGCGGCACTGATTGCAGTATTATCGATCATTATTTCCGGCGCAATGGCAGATATGACTTGGCTCATTGCGGGAGGTTTGCTACTACCTATCATGAACGTATTCTTCATCCCAGCGAAGTTCGGTAGAAATATTGGGCAATTCGTGTCACGTACCAAGTATGTCACATACAAAGGTGAAAGACCGATATTCCTTCATGGAATAATGACCAATATCAATACTCCCATGTTCTTCATGGGCCTAGGTTTCTTGGCTATTTCAGGGGTCGGTAACAATAGCAGTGATGGTATCAATGCTACAATGATAGTTCTCTGCGTTTTGTGTTTAGCATTCCCTCTTTCCGAGTATATCTTCAAAAAGGTAGTAGGCAAAGATTTCGGACAAGGAATGTGGGACAAAATCTTCGCATCCTATCTAGTTCATCACGTGCCAACAGGAAAGGAGACTGGTTGGTTGGCAAGGCTTGAGAGCCTTGGTGAATTTGGAGCAAAGCGCATCGCTAAGATCGATGAAAAGCGTGCTGCTGCTGATTCTGATGCAGCGGATGATGATTCATGACTGGACTAAATCGTAAGGCCACACACGATTCTCCCCTGGAGATGTATTTCCTTACCATAGCAATATTATTCATTTCAGCTTCATCGCTATTGTATCTTCAAACACATTTTTCTATTGCATATTCAACACTATCTTCAGTTGTTCTCTTTATCATAGGCATATATCTGCTAATGCAGTCAATTCGAATTTGGTACCTTAAAATTCTCTTTCGAACACCAAAACGGAGAATATCTTGTATTGAAGACGAAGAGTGGCAAAGTTTGGTTGTAAAAAGTGATGATGGAATATCAATCCATGCTCATGCCAAATGGTTAGATGAAACAGCACCGCTGATATTTTATCTCCATGGATGGAGTTCTAATTCCTCTCGTTCATTGAATAGGTGCAGAGATATCACTGGGCATCATGTTCTTGCGATGGATTTACGTGGTCATGGCCATGCACCAGATGAGCCTGAATTCACAGCACAGAAATGTGCTGAAGATGCAGCCAAACTACTCGATTCCATACCCCGAGACAAGATTTCTTCTATCTCTATTCATGGACATAGTCTCGGAAGTTACATCGCAATTCGTTTACAATCGAGATTTGAAGGATGGTGGCGTCAGAACCTCAGGTGCCTCGTTCTAGAGTCGCCAATGACTGATTATAATCTCATTCTCAAAGAATATACTCCTGGTATACTAATTCTATTGAGGCCATTGATATTTCGCTGGATGATCAAAGCATGGAAAAAGATTCATCCGGAAATCACATTGAATGGTAGAGAAGATATCAAAATTCCCGAATGGGGAAGGCCAGAATTTCCAACACTCTTGATTCAAGCAGCTGATGATGAACGATTAGGTATGAGTCATTATGAATTGCTGGTTGAGAACATCGAGCACGTTAAACATGAAACTCATGTTATCGAAGGCCTGCGCCATAGCGGAGACAGTATTCACGAGGGTAGAACGAAACTGATGCAAGACTACCTAGATAGGTCACTCCTCTGAGTCATTAGAACTGAAACCATTGCTGGATTGCGCTAATGCCACTTCGCGCATGTCCTCGGCTTCATCGGTTTCATCGACTATTTCTTCTCCCAACAATGTTTCAATTGCATCTTCTAAGGTGACTATGCCAGAAGTTCCCCCAAAGTCATCAACCACAGCCAGTATCTGTTGTCTCTTGCTGATGAATACATCTAGAGCATGATCCACACTTTCCTTCTCCTCTATTTGATCGAGAGGTTTCATCATGCTCGACAATGGTGTATCCCATTCGTCTTTGCTCGCAGCCAATAGAATCTCAGAACGTATCACAAGACCCTGAAGATCGTCCATATTTTCTCCATATACTGGTATCCTAGAAACGCGTAGAACTGGATGTTCTTCAAGTACTTGAGAAATTGTGTAATTTACAGGGAATGAAGTTACTACTACTCGCGGGGTCATTATCTCGCCTACTGTTATCTCAGCCAATCGTAACAAGTTGACGATGACTTTCTCCTCATCCTCTTCAATTGTACCCTCTTCTTCACCTATATCTGCCAAAACCGCTAGTTCATCTCTAGTAACTGTGGTTTTCTGGGCTTGAGGCAATAATTTGCGGAACCACTCAATTGGAACTACAATCACAGTAAGTAGCAAGGTCAATTGCTGAGTAACATGTGCTGTTGGAGTCGCCAATTTCTTCCAATATGCAGAACCGATAGTCTTTGGAAGAATTTCAGAAAGCAGCAACACTGCTACTGTCAAAATTGCTGAAGCTAATGTTACCCATTCGTTTCCATATTCATCGTGGACCACCGAACCGACACCTACTGCTCCAACGGTATGGGCGATTGTATTCAGAGTGAGAATCGCCGTTAGGGGTCTAACAGAATCATTCTCCTTCAATCTAGACCAAATCTTTCCTGCTTTCTTTCCATCATTCTGCATCAATTGGATATGAGAATGGGAAATACTCAACAATACACTCTCTAACATGCTGCACAGGAAAGATACTCCCAGCGCAAGACTTGCATAAATGACTAACAGGCTCGAAACCATCAGTGGGTGTGCCCTCCTGTGCTGAGGCGACAACCCACTGTGTAGATTCAAGTTATTAGGGGTTGTCGATAAAGTAATCACCTTATCTCATCGCGCTCTCGGCTGGTAAGGTGGCCGTATGGCAGACGAACATGTGTTGATTTGTGTCGCTTGGCCCTACGCAAATGGGCCATTACACCTAGGCCATGTTGCCGGTTGCTACCTCCCTCCTGATATCCAGTTCCGATATCAACGCTCACTTGGAAACAAGGTATTGATGGTTAGTGGATCAGACGAGCACGGGACTCCAATCACCGTTACAGCAGAACAGCAAGGTGTTGAGCCACAGAAAATTGTCGATGAATACCACTCTATCAATCATCAGGCTCTATTGGACCTAGGTTGTATGTGGAATCCACATATTGATGCTAGAGGCGCGGGGCATGGAGGTGCCCTATTCAACAGAACTACAGATCCTTCTCACAAAAGTAGAGTGCAGGAGAATTTCAAATCACTACTTGATGCCGGTCTATTTGAAACCAAAACCATGCAACAGTACTACGAAACTCGCGATGATGGGAGTGGCAGATTTCTCCCTGATAGATACGTGGAGGGAGTTTGTCCAGGCTGTGAAAGCGATGGTGCTAGAGGAGACCAGTGCGACTCCTGTGGCATAACTTACGAGGCGCATGAATTACTACAGCCTCGCTCTTTGATGGACCCAAGTGCCAACATCGAGATTCGAGACACAGAGCACTTATTCTATCGTCTAGATCTATTTCAACAAAAATTGGAAGAATTCGCTGAACAGAGAATGCCTGGTTGGAAAGCGAATGTCAAAGCGATGACCAAACAATGGTTAGAGATGGGATTGAGGCCACGAGCCATAACCAGAGATTTAGAATGGGGCATTCCTATTCCACTAGACGATGAAAAATGGCAAGGAAAGTGCGTCTATGTTTGGTTTGAAGCGGTTCAGGGCTATTTGACATGTTCACAAATTTGGGCTGAAAGGTATTCTGATGATGATGCATGGAAATCTTGGTGGCAAAACTCCGAAGGTGGTGCAAGTCCTAAGCACATGTATTTCCTTGGCAAGGACAACATTCCATTCCACACTATAATTTGGCCAGCATTGTTGATGGGGCTAAACCATGCTGCTGCTGGAAAAACTGACCTTGATCAGATATGCTCCCCGAGTTCAGGCCAACTGCATCTGGCTGACGATGTTCCAGCCATGGAATATCTCATGCTAGCAGGTGGTCAGTTCTCTAAGAGCAGAAAACATGCAGTTTGGCTACCTTCTTTCCTCGAAAGATTCGATGCCGATACCCTGAGGTACTATCTTGGGATTAACATGCCTGAGAATCACGATTCTGATTTCAATTGGCCTGATTTTGTTGAGAAGATCAATTCTGAGTTAATTGGCTGCCATGGAAATTTCGTACATAGGGTACTGACTCTTGCACACAGACTTCCAAATGAGGGAAATAATCCGTTGTTGCAATATGATGATGCTAATCTCTCTGTAGAATGGAAGAATAAAACAGAGGATCTATTTGTTGCAGTAGGAAAAAGCCTCGAGAAACATCGGTACAAGGAAGCGCTCAGAGCAGTCATGAACATCTCCCAATATGGAAATCAGTTACTTCAAAGCGCGGCGCCTTGGAAGTATCTCAAAGAAGAAACAAGGAATGACGAAGGAGCAGCAGAATCGTTGGCCGCTTTGGCATTCTGCTGGAGAATGACAAGAATGCTTGCTATTGCAAGCCAGCCCTTCCTACCATTTAGTGCTCAAAGACTGTGGCAATCTATAGGAGAAGATGGAGAAGTTTGTGACATTCTTTGGGAATGCGCTAAAGATTGGCAAGCACCAATTTTGTGGAATCCAACCTCTCCTGAACCCCTATTCCAAAGGTTGGAATTAGATGAGATTCTATCACAGGAACAGTCATTGGTAGAAGATGATGTTGAGAGCAAGGACCCCACACAGAAGATGAAAGGAAGTGGAAAAATGAAGAATGAAGAAAAACAGGCGCCAGAAGGCACAACATGGTTGGATTTTGAGACATTCATGGAAGTTGAATTGAGAACCGGGAAGATTACTTCCGTAGAGGATCACCCAGATGCGGATAAGTTGTATGTTGTTCGAATCGATGATGGAAGTGAAAGTGGCCGAACCGTGTGTGCTGGACTTAAGGAGTATTACAGTGCAGAAGAAATGCAGGGACGTAGCGTCGTGTTTGTTGCCAATTTGAAACCCCGCAAATTAAGGGGTGTAATGTCAGAAGGTATGATGTTGGCTGCCGATGATGGCACTGGTGGAGTCAAACTAGTTACGATCGATGGTGAAATCGCAAATGGCTCAAGGGTGCGTTGAGTTCAAACATATAGATCTGAAGCATTGGCTAATGACGCGTTTTTGTCTCGCTTCTTAATTACAGTCTGTACTGCGGTTTGGAAATCATTCTGTAGAACCTTGCTTCTGCCATCTCTAATAGCAATCATTCCTGCTTCAACGCAAGTTGCCTTAAGATCAGCACCACTGAATCCCTTGGTCAACTCAACCAATCTCGGCATGGAAATTCGAGAGGTTGACATCTTTGAGACGTGAATCGACAAAATCGACTTTCTTGCAGCATCCTCCGGTAATGGAATCTCTACTATTCTATCAAATCTACCGGGTCTCAGTAATGCATCATCCAATATATCAGGCCTGTTGGTTGCAGCGATTATTTTCACTGATTCTAAGGCATCGAATCCATCTAATTCTGCCAGCAACTGCATCAACGTACGCTGCACTTCTCTGTCTCCGCTAGTTGCAGCATCCAATCTCTTGGCGCCGATGGCATCAATCTCATCGAGGAATATGATCGCAGGGCTCTTATCTCTAGCCAATGAAAACAATTCTCGCACCATACGGCCACCTTCACCAATGTATTTCTGAGCCAATTCACTACCAACCATGCGTATGAATGTCGCTTTGGTATGAGATGCAACTGCTTTGGCAATCATTGTTTTTCCACATCCAGGTGGACCTACTAACAATACTCCCTTTGGTGGTTCAATACCCACCTTTTGGAACACCTCAGGCTTCTCAAGAGGAAGTTCAATCGCTTCACGCAACTTGAGTATCTCTTCATCCAATCCTCCGATTTCCTCATATGCGGTTTCAGGTCGCTCTATCATCTCAGCTCCACTAACAAGAGGGTCCCACGCATCGTGCAACAGGCTAGTGACTGCTAGAGTATCTTGATTCAATGCAACTCTGGTACCCGGTTTGAGTTCACTTGCTTGTAATCTCTTGTTGACTGCTACCTGAAACACGGTACCATTGGATGACCGAACAATCGCAGATTCTTCATCGATGACATCCTGAATGTGACCTACAATCAATGGTGGACTTTTCAACAATCTAATCTCTTCATCCAGCCTCGCAGTACGCTTCTTCAGTTTGTTGATATCACTCTCTAATGCCACCCTTTCAGTAATCAATTTCTGGGCTTGGTCGTGCAATTGTCGATAGTCATCCTCCAATTGCCTCAGATCTTCCTCCGAGCGATTCTCATCAGCCCCAGAATGGGGTTTTCGGGTCCCAGCGTCGGATGACATGTACCCACCTGTGTCCGTCGACTGTTATTCAAAGTAATCAAACTCTACGCTGCGAAATGTGTAGTAACAGGGTTCATTTGTGGCGGTGAACACCGACTGTTCGAGTTGAATGGCAAACTGTGAGTTATGCGGTGCGGAGAAGACATCTATTCGTAGCGTCAAGATGGGTAGAGCAACGGTTGAAGCTTGTATTCGCTGTATTGAGTCCATGGGGTTACAGACCATTGCAACTCCAACTCCTCGAAGAACAACTAACTTGCCAAGTTCGAGTTCACATGGCGGTTATTCTGGCCTAGGCAAGGCAGGAAAGGACATAATGCATAGAGGAAGCAAAGAGTTACGAGATGACTTCTCAAAGGTAATTACGGATGCAAGAGAAAAAAGGGGCTGGGATAAGCGAGAATTGGCTAGACGGATGGCTGAAAAATTCAACATGATTCAAGCAGCTGAGTCAGGTAAGCGGCCAACTGATAATTTGATCAAGAAACTGGAAAGAACACTTGGAATCACATTGATGGTTGAGGTCAAACCTGATGAAAACCGACAAGTCGGAGAAGGCTCTTCTCGTGGAATGACTCTTGGTGATTTTCTAGAGGATTGAGGAATCTTAATGGACGAAATATCTGTTCATGCAATCTGGCTTGCTCAGGATGACAAATCTAAGAATACTGCCGTGAAACTTGGTAGAAGAGGGCTCATCACTTTGCATGAGCGGTTGACAAAACTTCCTCGCAAAGGAATAATTCTTGACCCATTATGTGGAAAAGTTCTCGGTCCTGAAGACCGCGAAATGATGTCGAATCGTGGCAATCTCGTAGTTCTCGATTGTAGTTGGGCACATATTGAAGAAAGTGTTGAAATTGTTTCAAAACGAACGCGTCTCCAAGCAAGAATGCTACCTCTATTACTTGCTGCCAACCCTGTAAATTGGGGCAAACCTGGAAGACTCAGTAGTGCTGAAGCATTGGCTGCATCACTGTGGCTACTAGGATATCCTGAACAGGCAAAAACACTTCTTGCATCATTCTCTTGGGGTGAACAATTCATTACCTTAAATCAAGAACCTTTGGAAGCTTATGCTTCTGCAGAAAGTAGTGAAGAATTGGTGAGGTTGCAGTTGGAATTCTTTGATCTCCCAGATGAAGTTGTGTCCGCACTAGAGGAACGTCAAGACCAGTAGGTTCATTTCATTCTTGCAATAGCGAGAACCATGGCTAACCCTTTGGTTGAATGTGTTCCGAATATCAGCGAAGGAATGGATGAAGAAGTAATTGCAGCCGTTGTTGCTGCTGCCTCAAATATCGGTGGCTGTAGAGTCCTCTCGGCAGAGCCTGATGCCGATTACAATAGGACTGTCATTACTTTGGCTGGAGATCCAAATGCGGTCAGTGAATCCGCCTTTCAATTGATTAAAGAGTCAATCAAACTAATCGATATGAGAAATCATAGTGGAAATCATGCGAGGTTAGGTGCTGTAGATGTATGTCCATTCGTCCCATTGCAAGGCATCGATATGGAGAGTTGCGCAGAATTAGCCAGACAACTTGCGATTCGTGTCAGCGAAGAATTGAATCTACCTGCATATCTATACGGTGCAGCAGCGAGTTCAGAGCAAAGGAGTAACCACAGTCTGCTCCGAAAGGGGGAGTATGAGGGGCTTGAAGCTAGAATGAGTGAAGCAATGGAAACTCCTCATGAAAATGAAACAAGGTTGCCTGATTTTGGACCAACTATTTGGAGCGAAGAAGTCGCCAAAACAGGTGCGGTGATTATTGGTGCGAGAGACATTTTAGTTGCATACAATGTCAATTTGCAGGAAACTGATGCAAGAGTCAGTGCAGCGATTGGCAAGACTATCCGACAATCAGGGCCAGTTATCAAAAATTCAAATGGAAATCGATTGCCAGTATCTGGAATGCTTGCAAAAGTCCAAGGAATGGGTTTCCCACTGGATGAACATGGAATCTCTCAAGTCTCCATGAACCTGCAGGACATTTCTGTGACTCCGATGCATGTAGTTTACGAGACTATCAAATGGTTGGCTAGCAATTACGATGTTGTGGTCAGCGGTAGTGAATTGGTAGGACTGGTACCAATTAGCGCAATGTTGGATGCTGGGCGATGGTACGCACCTGATGCGGTGGAGGAAAGTGAATTGATTAGCGCTGCAGTAGAGGGCATGGGATTGAATGACTTGGCCCCATTCGTTGCAGAGGAAAGAATCATTGAGATGGCAGTCAGGAGGGGAGATTAATGCAAAGTGATGATGAGTGGGCGGAAATGAGTTTACGGGAGTTTCAAACTGCGCTTGCTAGTTCATCCCCAACCCCCGGGGGTGGAACTGCGGCGGCTGTCTCTTTGGGGCAGGCAGCAGCATTGACTTGCATGGTTGCAGATCTTACCATCGGCAATGAAAAGTGGAAAGATGGCTGGCAGGATGCTGAAACTTCCCAAGATGTTGCAATATCGATGTTTTCTCGTTCCTTAGACCTCGCAACAGACGACAGTCGTTCCTTTGACGGAGTCATGATGGCCTATCGGCTTCCCAAGGACTCTGATGATGAGAAAGACCTTCGCAAACAAGCGATTAGGGAAGCGACTCTTGGTGCTGCAGAAGTACCCTTAGAAACTGCTAGACTTGCTTGTTCCTTGCTTGAAACACTTCCATCACTTGCGGCAACTGGAAACGGCAATGCAGTGACCGATGTCGGAGTTGCATCTCTGCTTGCTTCAGCAGCCTGTAAAGGGGCCCTGTTCAATGTTGAAATCAACTTGATTGGAATGGAAGGAGATGTAGCCAAGCAATATAGCGAAGAAGCGGCTCAGATTCTAGAGAAATCAAGACAATTGTCGAGAGAGTGCATGGATGCTGTACGTGCAAGATTAGAATCTTGAAACCATTTCAATCGATGAACATCTTCATGACCATGTTGCTTCAGGTCTTGCCATGGATGATGTGGTCAGACGCGCCGTCCATCGTTTGAAGGATGGCAAGTGGGTAATGGAGAAAGATGTGGTTGCCACCGAAGAACCATTGAGTATTGATCTGATTAAGGATGATTCTACTGAACGTTGGGTCAGCATCTTGAGGACACCTGGTTCTGACACTGATTTGGTCTTGGGACTATTGATCAGTGAAGGGATTTTGAAGAATTGCTCAATACAGGATGTTGAGATCATCTTGTCTGATGGAAATGCTAGAATCATCATTCCCGACGATGCTGAATATGACATAACCCCAAGGGGGAGAATCAGTAATGGTTCTGCATGCGGCATATGTGGGCGTCAAGATTTCGCAGATCTTCTATCCAAGGCCCATGACTGTTCTATTCCTGCTATGCATGTTGATAGCGAACTTTTGATTGAATTGCCACAGAAGATGCTTGCTGTACAGTCTGCATTCACAACCACTGGAGGAATTCATGCTGCTGGATTATTCACAGCCGATGGTGAAATGATTGTTGTCAGGGAAGATATTGGCCGACACAATTGTGTTGACAAAGTGGTTGGAGCCGGCGTACAAATGGGCACTGATTTCTCCAAATCAATACTTTGCCTTTCTGGAAGAATTGGTTCTGAATTAGTACTCAAGGCGATCGCTGCAGGGATTCCAATCGTCGTAGCCATTGGTGCTGCAAGCAGTATGGCAGTAGATCTATCCAGACAAGCAGGGGTCGCGATATTTGGCTTTACAAGGAATGGAAGCACAGTTTCCTACATCCATCCAAGTGATTCTAATTAGTCTTTGAAAGTATATTTCTGGAGAACTTTGACAAACTCATCTACATACGCAAACCTAAGGACAGTAGGAGGTGAAAGCATGAATCCTGTTGAGAACGATTGGGATCCCGCTCGTCCAGGACACGAACTTCTCGACATTTTGAAGGAGGAAGTACGGACCAAAGGTGAGCCAAGTGTTGAAAGAATCGCTGAAATCGCCTCACTTACAGGAACAACTTCTGCAAAGGTTAGAGGCGCCATAGGTTACTATGCAGAACTCAAGCCAGAGGAGGCTACAATCAGAGTATGTACTGGAGAAGCATGTAGGGCAAGAGGCGCTGCAGAAGTCATTGAAAAATTGGAGAACTCTGGAGAGAAGATCGGTTCATTACACTGCGCAGGCTTGTGTGCAGTAGGTCCAGCAATTGTCAAGGAAGATGCTGAACAATTTGATCCTGTTTCAAGAGCAGGGGCTGGATTACAATTCTACATCAGTCAAGATAGCATGAGCATGGAGAAGGGAAGTGAAGAATTGGCAGTATCATTGCTGCATCACGCTCCCGACGATTCTGCACTGATTCGAACAGGTAGCAGAGGCATTTTCAATCTAGAACCGATGCTGGAATTGGACATTGACGGAGAAAGATACGGATTTGGGCCTATCAACTCTGAAGAATTAATGGAGATTCTTAGTTTGATTGATTCTGGTGAATATTCTAATCACTCTAAGTCATTGGGTAAGATTGTTGAGATTCCTGCATTCGCTGAACAAAGGCGTTTTGCAATGGCTAATCTTGGAGAAGTAAATCCCTTAGACATTGAAGGTCTTAGGAGAAGAGGTTCATATTCTGGACTTAACAAAGCCAAAGAAATCGGTACTCGAGAGATTTTGAATGAACTCGAAATTGCTGGCTTAAGGGGTCGCGGGGGTGCTGGATTTCCTACGCATTTCAAGTGGGCTGCAGCTGCAGCGGAGGAAAGTGATGTCAAGTACGTGGTGGCCAACGCTGACGAAGGTGATGCTGGTACTTTCATCGATCGGATGATTATCGAAGGAGACCCTCATGCCTTAATCGAAGGAATGGCAATATGCGGTGTTGCTATAGGCGCAAGATATGGTAAGGTCTACCTTAGAAGCGAATATCCAAATGCTGAATTAATTCTTGAAACTGCACTTCAGGATGCTAGAGATGAAGGAATCCTAGGTGATCATTTCGACATCTCAATCGCTTTGGGGGCTGGTTCATACGTCTGTGGCGAAGAAACTGCACTTCTAGAAAGTCTTGAGGGAAGGAGGGGTGAAGTGAGAGCAAGGCCACCATATCCTACCCAATCAGGACTCTATGGTAAACCTACAATTGTCAATAATGTCCTCACGTTTGCATTGGTTTCTGCGATATTGAGAGAAGGAGGAGAACTGTATGGGTCATTGGGTACTGAGAGGAGTAAGGGCACAGTTGTCGCTCAGATTGTAGGCGCTGTCAAAGAGCCAGTATGCGTGGAAATACCCTTTGGAGGAACTGTCGCTGAGATGTTCAGAAAGCATTCTGACCTTGAAGGAGTTGTTGCTATCCAAGCGGGAGGGCCATTAGGTGGAGTATTTGCTGTCGAAGAATTGGATTCTGTAGAATTATCATTCGAAGGATTAAGCGAGTCTGGAGGTCTTCTTGGACATGGAGGATTCGTTTGCTATGATAGTGAATTTGATCCCCGTGAAGAATCCATAGGTTGGATGAAATTCTTCAGAGATGAGAGTTGCGGCAAATGCACTCCTTGTCGAATCGGTACACAGCGTGCACTGGAACTATTGAGGCGAATAGGTACTGAGAATGAAAAAATTGGAGACAGACAACTGCTGGACGACCTTGATGATGTAATGAGTTCCACCTCGCTTTGTGCACTCGGCGGTCTGGCGATGATGCCCATCCGCTCAACTATGAAGAAATGGCCAGCGTCTTTTGGAGGAATGAATGGTGAGTGAAGATTCTTTTACAATGTCCATCGATGATACTGTTGTCGTTGCTGAAAACGGACAAACAGTAATGCAGGTTGCAAGGAACAACGGAATAGACATCCCCAGCCTGTGTGATTCTCCGCATCTCGATGCATTCGGTTCTTGCCGGATTTGTGTTGTTGAAATCGATGGAGTTCGGGGCACTCCCTCATCATGTACTACTCCCGCAAGCCCCGGAATGAATGTTGCAACAACATCCGATAGGCTCTGGCAGTTGCGAAGAGGAATCACAGAATTATACGTCAGTGAACATCCATTGGATTGCCTAACATGCACCGCCAATGGTGATTGTGAATTGCAGGATGTTGCAGCACAAGTTGGATTGCGCGAGGTGAGGTATGACAATACCCCATCGTGTGAAGGAATGCCAATCGATGACTCGAATCCTTTTTTCTCATTCGACCCCACTAAATGTATTGTATGTTCACGGTGCATACGTGCTTGTGACGACATACAAGTGACTCATGCTCTATCGATTGATGGACGTGGATTCTTTAGCAAAATCATTGCAGGTGCCGATGTTCCTTTCATGGAATCAGAATGTGTATCTTGTGGTGCTTGTGTCAATGAATGCCCTGTTGCCGCCTTGGAAGATAAGGTGGAACGCAAGCATGGGGTAGCAGATGAATGGGTACGTACAACTTGTGCATTCTGCGGCGTGGGATGTCAATTTGATGCAGGGGTCAAGGGCGACAAACTAGTTTCCATGAAACCTGTTGCTGAGTCCCCGGTGAACCAAGGTCATTCCTGCGTCAAAGGACGTTTTGCATCAGCATATGTGCATCACCAAGACCGCTTGACTAAGCCGATGATTAGAGACTCTATCGAGGAAGATTTCCGTGAAGTCAGTTGGGATGATGCATATTCCTACATCGCTGAGCGATGGCAACTGTACAAAGACGAATCTGGTCCAGATTCTATCGGGGCAATAACATCATCTCGTTCCACCAATGAATTGAACTATCTTGGTTCAAAATTGATGCGCGCTGTTATTGGAACTAACAATGTCGACAATTGTGCAAGAGTTTGCCATTCTGCAACTGTCAAGGGTATGATGACTGTATTTGGAGCAGGTGCGGGAACCAACAGCCTTGAAGATATAGACAAGACCGATCTATTACTGGCATCGGGATGTAATCCAATTCACGGACATCCTGTAACCGGTTCTAGAATACTAAGGGCAAGAAAAAGAGGAATGAAATTGATTGTCGCCGACCCAAAGGAAACAGAATTGGCAAAAATAGCGGATGTTCATCTTCAATTACGACCGGGAACCAATGTGGCTCTCTATCAAGGACTCGCTCATATCATCTTGAGAGATGGATTGCAAGCTAGTGATGAATGGATGAATAGCCGAACTGAGAACCTTGGACCATACAAGGAAATGGTGCAATTGATGACTCCTGAATTGTGTTCAAAATTAACTACAGTTCCAATTGATGTTCTTGAGAGGGCAGCACACCTCTATGCTTCTGCCAATGCAGCAATGTCTGTTCATGGTCTAGGAATGACCGAACATAGCCATGGTTCTGAAGGTGTCATGTCTCTATCCAGTCTTGCTTTGTTGACCGGCAATGTTGGAAGGCCGGGTACTGGAATCAATCCACTTCGTGGACAAAATAACGTCCAGGGTTCCTGTGACATGGGAGCATTACCGAATGTTTACACCAATTATCAATCAGTTTCTGACCCTGAAAGAAGATTGGAGGTCTCTGCAACCTGGGGCGTGGATGTTCCTGAGACGCCTGGAATGACCTATCCCGTCATGCTTGAGAAGGTGTTTGAAGGTAAGGTGCGTTCTCTATACATGATTGGATCAGACATCGCCCAGACAGATCCTAACAATCAACGCGTACAAGAGGCATTGTCGAAACTCGATCTACTGATTGTGCAAGATATATTCATGTGTGAATCTGCGAAGTTCGCTCATGTCATTTTGCCTGCGGCTTCTTTCCTCGAATCAGATGGAACGTATACCAATGGCGAAAGAAGGGTACAGAGAATTCGCAAGGCCATCCCACCTCCTGGAGACGCAAAAGAAGATTGGCGTATAGTTTCAGAATTGGCAGAAGCCCTTGGTCACCCAATAATCTCATCAGATTCTGTTTCTGACATTTGGGATGAAATCGCTTCACTGACACCTAATTTCACAGGCATAACCTATGACAAATTGGAAAGTGTCGAGGCGATTCAATGGCCAGCGCCTGAAAAGGAGCATCCTGGAACCACTGTCATGCACATAGACAGATTCTCACGTGGACTTGGTAATTTTGCAGCCCCAGAGTTTGCGGAGCCAGCAGAGAAGGCCAGCGATGAATACCCATTCATTTTGGTCACAGGACGAAATCTATTCCATTACAATTCAGGTACCCAGACTCGAAGAACTGGCCTAAATGAGTTCCATGCTGACGATTACCTTGAGATACATCCCGAGGATGCACATAGATTGGATATCGTAGACGGAGCAAAAGTCTGGCTTTCCAGTCCTCGAAATAAGATCCAAATGACTGCTGTTGTGACTGAAGATGTCCGAATTGGTAATCTATTCACCACATTCCACTTCCCCGAAACAGGAGTTAATACAGTACTGAGTTCATCCTCAGACAGTTATACAAGATGTCCAGAATACAAGGTACAAGCTGTTGCAATTTCTCCAGTTTGAACGTGGTAATGGATAAGAGAGCGTTCCCTCACCGATGCTCATGGGCCAGCAGTGGGATTCTCTGCGACGTCATGTTGCCGAAGGGATTCCTCCGGAGTTGCCCCCTGTTGCAGAAGCGGAATTGAAGGTTGATCATGCGCCTTCCAGACGCCAAATTCTAACTGAAGATGAGAAAATTTTGGCTCTTCGAAATGCATTGCGATATTTTCCAGAATCATGGCATGGTGAATTGGCAAGTGAATTTCTCGAGGAATTGAATAGCCATGGCCGAATATACATGCATAGATTCAGACCAACTGAATATGAGATGAAAGCGCATCCATTGACTGCCTATCCAAGTCACTGTAAGCAAGCAGCAAGCATCATGGCAATGATCCAAAATAATCTGGACCCCGCAGTTGCCCAATTCCCTTGTGAATTGATTACCTATGGTGGAAACGGTGCGGTTTTCCAAAACTGGATACAGTATAGATTGACCATGCGCTACCTCAGTAAGATGACTGAAGAACAAACCTTGGTCATGTACTCAGGACATCCTCTAGGGCTTTTTCCCTCAAATACAGAAGCACCTCGCGTGGTAATAACAAATGGAATGGTGATTCCGAATCATAGTTCACAAGAAGACTATGAGAAAATGAATGCCCTCGGAGTTTCACAATACGGACAAATGACTGCGGGTTCATACATGTATATTGGCCCGCAGGGCATAGTTCATGGAACTACGATAACAATTCTCAATGCTGCTAGGATGCGCTTAGGAATTCCTGCTGATGGTAGTCTTGCAGGTGTGACTTACGTTACTTCTGGATTGGGGGGTATGTCAGGTGCTCAAGCAAAGGCTGCGGTCATTGCAGGCTGTGTTGCAGTTATTTCAGAAATCAATCCTACTGCAGCTAAAAAACGGCATGAGCAAGGTTGGCTGAGTGAATTACATGACGATGTTGACAAAGTCATCGATAGAATGCTCGAAGCCAAGTCTCGCGGCGAGGCAGTTTCAATAGGACACGTAGGGAATATTGTGGACCTTTGGGAACGATTGGTTGAGAGAGGTATAGAAATCGATCTCGGTAGTGATCAAACTAGCCTCCATAACCCTTGGCAGGGAGGCTACTTCCCTGTAGACATCTCATTTGATGAGGCCAAACAAATGATTGCTTCTGAACCTAGTAAATTTGCTGAAGCAGTTCGTCATTCTCTACGCCGTCATGCCTCAGCGGTCAACACTATGGTGGAAAGGGGCACATACTTCTGGGACTATGGTAATGCCTTCTTGCTAGAAGCAGATAGAGCAGGTGCAGAATTATCCGATGGTAAGGGCGGATTCATTCACCCATCCTATGTGGAGGACATTATGGGTCCACGTTGCTTTGACCTAGGTTTTGGTCCATTCCGCTGGGTATGCTGTTCCCAAGATCCAGATGATCTTGCAATTTCCGATCAATTAGCACGAGATGTATTGCTGAAAATGTTAGATGATGCTCCCCCCGAAATATCGCAGCAACTCAGAGATAATATCAGGTGGATTGAACAGGCTGGACAAAACAAAATGGTAGTTGGTAGTCAAGCCAGAATACTCTATGCTGATGAACAAGGAAGGCGCAGAATAGCTACCGCATTCAACGATGCAATTCGTGATGGACGCCTGAAGGAAGGTGTGGTGCTTGGACGAGATCATCACGATGTTTCAGGAACAGATTCTCCTTATCGAGAGACTGCAAACATCAAAGATGGTTCAAGTTTTACTGCAGATATGGCTGTTCACAACGCGATTGGTGATTCATTCAGAGGTGCAACATGGGTTAGTCTGCACAATGGTGGAGGCGTTGGTTGGGGTGAAGTAATCAATGGAGGTTTCGGCATGTACATTGATGGTAGCATGGATTCTCAGCGTAGAATTGATTCAATGTTAGCATGGGATGTAAACAATGGTATCGCAAGGCGTTCATGGGCTCGAAATGAGGAGGCGATTTTTGCTATCAAACGGGCAATGGAAGTAGAACCACTGCTTGAGGTAACCCTGCCAAATCTTGTTTCTGATGAGGTTGTGAAGGGAGCCTTTGATTGAGCAACTGTATTCAATGGACATCGATAGCAAGGAGCGGGGTAGATTGTTGAATATCGAGTTGGACGGTGCAACGCTGTCTCCTGAAGCAATGCTTCTAGTAGCGACTGGAATTGCCACAGTTTCCATTTCTGAGGAGGCAAAGAATCGTGTTGATTCCGCTAGAAAAACAGTAGAGGGAATAATTCAACGAGAAGAAACAGCCTATGGCATCAATACTGGCTTCGGTGCATTGTGTAATACCCGAATAGATGCTGCCAGCCTTTCTGATTTGCAAACCAACTTGATTCGAAGCCATGCCTGTGGAATCGGTGAACCCATGGATGCTGTTCCTGTCAGAGCGATGATGGTGGCAAGGGCCAATTCATTGTGTAAAGGTAACAGTGGAGTTAGAATTGAGGTTGTTGAAAGAATTCTGGAGATGTTGAACCTTGGTTTGACCCCAGTAGTTCCGCGTATCGGCAGCCTCGGTGCATCTGGAGACCTCGCACCGCTGTCTCATGTCGCCTTGACACTGATTGGAGAAGGAGAAGTATGCGATGAAGATGGAAATCTTATGCCAACTGAAAAAGCACTTGCTGCCTGTGATCTTAAGCCAATCACCTTGCAAGCAAAAGAGGGCTTGTCACTGATTAATGGGACCAGCCAGATAATATCTTGGCTGTCTATTTCTTACGCTGTCCTAAGAGACCTAATTCCCCTTTGTGATCTGATTTTGTGTGCATCAATTGAAGCAACAAAATCTTCCATTGCTCCTGCCGATGAGAGATTGCATAGGGCAAGACCACATTCTGGTCAAGCATTAGTTGCTTCAAGGATTCGAAAGGCTATGCAACATTCGTCAAATCTTGAGGCTCACGCTGATTGCGACCGCGTTCAAGACCCATACTCATTCAGATGTGCACCCCAAGTCCATGGGCCTGCTAATGAAGCACTGCAGAGACTGTATGAAGTAATTAGTATCGAATTGAATTCTGCAACTGATAACCCGTTGATTTTTCCTGATGCCAATAACCCAGGGCCACATGAAGTGGTTAGCGGAGGTAACTTCCATGGCGAAGTTTTGGGACTTGCTGCAGATGCAATGAATGCAGCCGTCTTTGAATTGGCTAGTATCAGTGAACGACGCATGGATACTATGCTCGATGCCAAAAGGAGTTCACTTCCAGCCTTCTTAGCATCACAATCCGGCCTTGAATCAGGATTGATGATTGTGCAATATTCTGCTGCAGCCTCTATTGCAGACATGCGGGCACATACACGTCCGCACACTACATTTAGCCTGTCTACCTCTGCTAATCAAGAAGACCATGTTAGTATGGCTGCAACGGCGGCATGGCATCTATTACAGGCCTCTCAGAGATTGGCAGATGTTCTCGCGTGTGAAGCGCTGATTGCCTGTGAAGGGATTGAACACATAAGCGAAGATCCAGGAGATGGCGTCAAGGCCCTATATGAGCATGTTAGAAGAATTGTAGCCCCTCTAGAAGGAGACAGAAGTTTGAGTCAAGAACTTGCAGATTTAGCGCATGATTTCCTCAATGGCTTTGCTGACGATCAAGGTCTTTCAAATTATATCGATTGATCTTTCAACAGTATATCTAGGGATCTCCAAACTTCTTCCAATCCGGTTAGTTGCCTGATTCTAAACCTGAATGACGTGGCATTGCTGCTATCTCCTCTGCTTTCAAGAAGGTCGACTCTCCTATCCAATTCAACTGCGGTACGAACCTTCTCTTCAACAACCCTGTAGAGAGCATACGCTCTATCTATATCCTGATATTTCATCGCTGGCTCGAGTTCACTGACATCAAGACCCATTCTCCTCCACGCAAGAATTCTTCTCCTGAGAATAGAACTACTGAATCCAGCCCTAGGTAATTTAGTCAGATGTACAAGTCGTATTGAACCATCACCTGCGGTGTCATATGTTGGCAATTCCTCGTCGCCGTCTGAAGAGGACATGGTCTCTTCGAACGTTATATCATCATCTTCTGCTAAACCTTCTTCATCACTTTCTTCTGGTTGAGGAATCTCCCATACTGGGGCCTCTCTACGCAACCTTGCAATCTCTGTACCTTCAAATGCAAGAGGTTCTACAGGGATCAATAGGCTCCAAGCTGAAGTACTCAAATCATCAATCATGGCCCTTAGAAATGTCAATACAGCGGCAAAACCATGTTGGCTCACCAAGTGCTCAAGCCCATCAAGAATGATTACACCTGATTTTTCTGCCATTCTATCTCGCATTCTACTCGCGATTCTTTCGAGGCTGGGAGTTAGGGTATTTGGCGCATCGCGTTCTGTAAGCCACAATGTTTCAACATTGTTCAAATCTACCTTACCAAGCAATCTGCGAGGTGGTAATCTAGTCATCAGCATGGCATGGTAACCAGAGGTAATGATGCGATCTAACCATGCAAATGTTGCATCCAACCCTTCTTCGATAAGGTGGCATGAACCTTCCTGCGGCAGCATTCCCATGCCACTCAGCACCCCTGCCATGTCTTCGCCCTCTTGACGAAGGCTCTTGACGCTGACGCTTAAATCAGCCAGAAATTAGGCCATAATTGATGGAATCAACCCACATATGATTATAACGAAACAGTATGTGGACAGTATGGGTTTCCATGACTGAAGAAGATACAGACAAGGAAGGTATGGCTGAGTGTGGAGCATGTAGGGCAGTAGTTCCTGTAGACTCAACGGAGTGTCCTGGGTGTGGAGTTTCCTTCACCGGAGTGAGTGATACAAGTCTAGGTGAATGTGGCGCATGTGGCGCTTTGGTGCCCTTGGATTCGCGCTCATGTCCACAATGCGGAGTTGTCTTCGTCGCAGACGACGTTATCCAAATTCTCGCTGACTGGTTGAATGCAACTGGGCTTTCGGTAGTAGATTTGTTCAAGAGGTTCGATGAAAATGGAGATGGGGTAATTGAAGCACAGGAATTCAAGACTGGCCTATTAGCATTGAATATTGCAGATCTGCCTGAATCACAGGTCAATCGCTTGGTCGATACATTGGATGAAGATGGAAACGGAGTCATCGACCTACAAGAGTTGGAATCGACATTCACACCTCCTGATAACCAACCTTCGAAAGAAGTAGGACCTGAAAACGAAGAGGAGGAATCAGATGACCAGGAAGATGCTTCTGAAGAGGAAGAATCAGATGATCAAGAAGAAGATTCTGAAGAGGAGGATTCTGAGGACGAGGATGATGCCCCCGAGGGAGCAGAATCCGAAGTTGAAGACGAAGAAGACGATTCAGATGACGGCGAAGAAGAGGATGATGACGAACAAGAAAGTGATGATTCCGAAGAGGAAGAAGATGACGAAGAGGAAGAAATACCGGACACTCCTCTAGGAAGAATGGTCAAGAGTTTCAAAGATGCAGGCTACAATGCACAAGCCGCCTTTGAGCACATGGACGTCAATAATGATGGACAGATTGACAAGGAAGAACTCAATACAGCACTAACACAATTCGGTGGCGGCGTTATCTCTGATGATGACGTTGATGAAGTCATGGCAGAGGTTGATTTCGACGAAAATGGAAGCATAAGTATCGAAGAATTAGTTGTCGCATTTGGCGAAACCTTTGAAGTTGAAGAAGAGAAATCTGCTGAGGAAGAGAAGAGTGATACGACTACAAGCAAGGAATTCCCTACTGATCTGCAAAAGAAATTGATGTCAAAGAAGGCAAATGACGTATTTTGGCCAATTATGCACGCACTCTTTGGACTATTCATGGTTCTGTGGATTGCAAATGGATTAGGAATATTCGTGAGTGGAGAAGGAGGCTCCATTGTGCACACAGGAGAGTCATTTGTCGATGCTGATGGGAACCTAATCAACGAGGGCGATTCAACTGCTTGTGACCCTGATGTTCACGATTGTGCCAATTCCTTGACACCTCTTGCTGGTGAAGGTGCTGGTTCAATGCCTGCTGGCTTCTACTGGGACGGAATCTTGATGATTATTCTTGGCGCCATTGGTCTTGGAGGTTCTTTGTATGCTCATTTGGTGTTAATGAAACAGTGGAGAGCAAGAGCGAAGGGAGATTCTACAGAAGAAACTGAGTCCGATGAAGATGATTCGGACAAGAAGGATTCAGACGATGAAGCAGAAGACGAAGATGCTGGCGACGCTGAAGATTCGGAGGAAGACTCAGATGATGAGGAATCCGAAGAGGATGATGAAGATTCAGAAGATGAGGATTCGGAGGAAGATGACGATGAAGACTCAGATGATGAGGAATCGGAAGAAGGTGACGATGAGGATTCGGATGAAGACTCAGATGAGGAAGATTCAGAAGATGATGAAGAGGACGGCGATGAGGGAGAAGATATCGACGTAGGTTCAAGAGTTGGAGTCGAATTGGATGGCGAAGAGATTTTCGGAACCATATTGGAATTCGATGATGATTCTGATACTGTAATCATTGAAGATGAAGAAACTGGAGACGAAATCGAGGCTCCCCAGGACAGCATGTTCTTGGAGTGAAGAAGATGGATCCGCTCGCCGTCTTCGACGGACTGAGCGTCTGTTCAGCATGTGGTTGCATACAGCAAGTTGGTTCAAGCAGATGTCCCGAATGCGGCACATTCCACACTACTGCGCACCTTGAGGAAAGGGCACAACCTATACGAACAGAGGAGCCTGTAAAGCCCATTGATCCAAGTATGTACAGTCTTAATCCCAATTCCGAAATTCCACAGATTGAAAATGAGGAAGTCGAGGATATGACTACTAAATGGAGAGGAGGCATTTCTGATTTTCACATTGCTGATGATTCTGAAGTTTCATCTAAGCGCTTGGAAGTTGAATTGCCGCCAGTTGAAGTATTGATTGAAGAAGAATAATTTTCTTTTACTGTTGAGCCTTATTAATCCACCATAATTGATATTTCAACATAGTATTGGCGGAGTGTTCATATCCGCAGAGCCAATGCAGAAACTGATTCAGATGGCCGAGTATCAGGGATTCTGTTTGAAATGCAAGACTTATGGCCCGATTTCGGGGCCAGAGATGCACACTATGAACAACGGACGTAAACGTGTAGCTGGTACCTGCAGCCAGGATGGATGTACTGGAAGAATCTCGAAGATTATCGCGTGAGTCTGATACTCATACCGATTCGGATAAATAGACCGCCACCATCGATTGTTTCATCGGGCTCGTGGTCTAGGGGTCATGACGTTGCCTTGACATGGCAAAGATCGCCAGTTCAATTCTGGCCGAGCCCACCAAAAATATCCTCACGCAAGTTACGTGATTTTTCCCCTCCAAGTATAGGCTCGGAGGCATAAGTTTGCATTATTTCTCAAGCATTTCGGGATAAATGTGCCACTGCGAGCCTGTTTACCAGATAACTTCTGTTATCGAAACC
Organism: Yoonia sp.; assembly: GCA_964230945.1. Taxonomy (GTDB): domain Archaea; phylum Thermoplasmatota; class Poseidoniia; order Poseidoniales; family Poseidoniaceae; genus UBA226. The sequence continues at coordinate 22,493 of CAXRJJ010000038.1, read as the reverse complement.
CAGCAATATCTGCCTAAGGGCGCATAATGTATGTTATGCGCCCCCCCGTCCATCGATTATACCGACATCTTCGGAATCAACCTCAAAAATACCCACAAGAGGTGGACCTTCGATTACAGATTCAAGACCTCCATCAGATTGATCGAGGGAAGAAACCTGTTTGAGGGCAACACTGATCGCATCTTCCGAACTATACAGTGCTTGCAGAAGGAATGTGCCTTTTCCAACACTAGTCTCGCCTACCCAAGAAAGAAGACAACCTTCTGAATTACGTCTTATGGTACTTCGGGCTTTGAGGAGACGGCGAAGTCTCGCTTCGTACCCAGGCCGTGCAGAAAGTACAGCTGTCTCCATCCACATAGTCTCACCTTGAAATAATAATAATCTCCATTTAATATGTGCTTACTGTAATGATAGTTAATACGCCCATAGATATCTTTTCAATGAGAAGTTACCACGCCGCCTCTAAGTGTTACCGCAAAGGGAGAATTGCTAGGTTGTTGACACCATGACTCCCAATAGGGAGAATCTAGAATATTGATGTCTGCAGCGCCTCCAACTTTAATCATGCCATGGTCCAACCCATCCTCATGTACCGTGACCTGTGCTGGATTTCTTGAGACAGCCACCAAACTAGCCAATGGGTCTACTCCCATCCTCTGGGTCAATAGACTTCCAACGAAAGGTAATGACAATATTCTACAATTCGGATTGAAATCTGTTGCTGCTGCCCAAGCATAGCCGTTTTCAATACACTCCGAGGCAGGAGGGAAATGCGTCTCGCCCATAGAGTAAGGCGTACCTGGTAAGAAGCACTGCAATGTGTTCGCAGCATCAGCCTTTGATCTTGCATCATCACTACTCCAGTGAGCATGATCGCCAGATTGCGAATTCAATTCTGCAGCTAGAGATAGGCCACCTGCATCTGTGAACTCATCTACATGGAGCCGTATATCCATACCTCCAGCCATCGCTGCTTTGCAAATTTCTTCTGTTTCTTCCAAAGTGAACCACCCTGGTTCACAAAAAACATCCGCGCTTCTGGCGAGGCCCGAATCGAGAACCTTAGGTAACTGTTCAGATAGTATCTGCTCAACATAATCTTCCCTCTTCATTCCAGGAGGGGCAGCATGTGCACCTAGCCATGTGGAATCTATCGAAACTCCCTGAAGTTCCTCAGCAGCCCGTAGGAGTCTCAATTCACACTCTGTGTCCAAACCATATCCGCTCTTCACTTCCATAGCCGTAGTTCCATTCAATAATGCAGTGTGAATTCTAGCCAAGCCAATTGTCACTAGATTATCCAATGTCAATCCCCTAGTTTCACTAACAGTATGTGCAATTCCACCACCTTTCTGGGCAATCTCGTGATAGGAAAGGCCCTGTTGTCTCCATCGTGCCTCTCTAGAACGATCTCCACCCCACATCAAGTGAGTATGAGCATCGACCAATCCAGGAATAACTGCGCGCCCTCCTACTTCCAGCAGTTCAATTCCATCGATTTCTTGAGGGCTCAAATCACGTCCCTTTTGCCCACCTAGGTATTCTTCTCGCAACTCATCCGAGTCTTCAATTGCTGAAATTTTACCATTCTCAATCAAAATTCCTTTACCGGAATCAGTGATTAAGTTCTCTTCATCCAACATCTCTTGCCCCCGCAAGAAACCTGAACCATGCGACAAATGTGCCAAGGGACCAATGTCCAACATCAGGCTCCGCATGTATGTCGCATAAGGGCACGGTTCAAATGGCCTGCCCCTGACGCAGGGGTGATAACATGGGTAAGGAGGTAGTACTAGGAATCGAATCAACGGCCCATACTTTCTCTTTTGGTATAGTTGATTCATCAGGTGCCCCGGGCCCCTCCTGTTCCGCATTTCTACGTCCTAAAGAAGGAGGCATTCACCCACGAGAAGCAGCAGACCATCATGCAGAAAATTCACCAATTATCCTAAATGATTGGTTGGAGAACAACGAACTTGAGCCAGCAGATATCGGTGCTATCGCTTATTCTCAGGGACCAGGGCTAGCTCCATGCCTAAGGGTTGGTGCTTCGGTTGCAAGAGCTCTTTCAACTCGCTTAGACGTACCATTAGTAGGTGTGAATCACTGCGTAGCCCATATCGAAATTGGTAGAGAAAGATGTGGTTGCGATGATCCTGTTTTACTCTATGTTTCAGGAGGCAATACTCAAGTTATTGCGCGCCTAGGTAATCGCTACCGAGTATTAGGTGAGACTCTCGACATCGGCATTGGTAACATGCTCGATAAATTTGCTAGGGATAATGGCATGCCGTTTCCCGGCGGACCCAAGATTGAGGCCAAAGCCAAGGAATGGTTACAAGAGAATCCGGATGCATCACTAGAAGGTCTAGAGTTGCCCTATGCAGTACACGGAATGGATTTGACATTCTCGGGACTGCTAACTGCTGCCAAAGGCTTAGTCGACAGAGGAGCCCCTCTCGGTGCAGTTTGCTGGTCTCTGCAAGAACATGCTTTTGCTGCATGTATCGAAGTTGCCGAACGGGCACTGGCTCACACTGGCAAAAAAGAAATCTTACTCGGAGGAGGGGTGGCATGCAACCAGAGATTGTGCGAAATGTCATCGATCATGGCAAGTGAAAGAGGATGTAGTTCGCATGTTCCTGAGAAGATGTATTGTGTAGATAATGGAAGCATGATTGCGAGACTTGGATGGATGCAATTGAAACATGCAGGTCCAACCTCATTGGAAAATAGTGCAGTTGACCAATTACTGCGTACAGATCAGACCGATATCTGTTGGCCCTGAAGAGCATTCACTGGGCAAAGCGTTAACATAGGTGGGTTGGACCGTTCGACGAGGTTGATTTTCACTTGCGACGCAGAGACGAGGACCCTGTCAATCCCTTCGCACAAGGTTCATCGCGTTCAAACCGCAAACCCCCCGGTCAAAAGAAGACCACAAAACAGCCTGCCAAACGCCGGCCTGCTCCGAGCAAACCAGCCAATGATGGCAGGGCTGAACTAGAAAAGAAGAGAAAAGAGGCTCTTAATCGGATGAAAGGTAAGCAGGGTGGAAGCGCCAGTGGGCCTGCAAAAGCAGGTGGTGGGGAAAGAAGCGACCAGACCAAGAATGTTCTTCCTGGAAAGACTGAGATCAAGCAAGAAACAAGAGAGGATCGCTTGGCTGATCTAGAACGAAAAAAGAGAACTATGGAAGGAGATCTCTCTGTAAAACCAGCCTTGACAGGAAAATTACACGAGTCTGGAAAAACACCCTCTGAAGAGGCCATAGCCTCAGTATTGCCCCCCGCTGAACCGGTAAACATCTTCGCTCCAAAGACACGTAAACCAAAAACTACCAAACCAGGAGAGGGCGGGCGACCTAGGCGCAGAAACTTCAGGGAAAAGAAGGGAGGAGGACGTCAACCTCAGGTGAAGAAACTTGATCGTAGAAAGTACCTCGAATACAAGTATGAGGTCAGGGAATTGTTGGATAATCCTGCAATACCTGAAGAAAACCGCTCAAATATTCTTGGCCAGATATGGGCTAAAGGAGAACGAACAGGAATTGATGACGCTATTCAATTCATCAATACCAAGGTATCTGAATTAATATTACCAGAAGAAGTGGCTGAGAAGCTTCGAGAATTGGTGAAAGGATATACAACCCGAAGATAGGTGAAAGACATGACAGATGAAAATAAGATTGTGAAAAATTGTGTGGCTTCAGTACACTATACTGGAACTCTTGAAGATGATGAAGTATTTGACAGCAGTGAAGGAAGAGACCCTTTGACCTTCTTGGTTGGACATAGACAAATGATTCCTGGGTTTGAAGAGGAGATGATGGGGGCCGCCGTTGGTGAACGCCGTGTATTTACCCTTGAGCCAGATAGAGCTTATGGACAGCGAGAAGAGGAAGGCGTAGTACAGATACCTAGGGAACAATTTGAGGGCATGGAGATCGAAGTCGGGATGACACTAGTGGCTGAAATGGGTGGAGGACCTGCCCCCTTCAATATTGTTGAAATGAATGATGACACCGTTACTGCTGATTTTAATCACAAACTTGCTGGGAAGACATTGACATTCTCAGTAGAAGTAGTGGAAGTCAGAATGGCAACAGATGAAGAAATCGCTCACGGACACGTTCACGGTCCGGGTGGGCACCACCACTGATGATGCGGAAGTCTTGAGCATCGAGTCCTTATCGGCCCTTCATGCAAGGTGGGCGGAAGCAGAGTTCGGGCTCTTTGCGCAAACAGCATTGGCGTACTCTGAGTGGTATTTCGATACCGAGTATTCCAGAACCTGAAACAGGTGTTCCTGAGGCCATTGGGCAGCCAGGCAGCCCCCCTTATACCCGAGGAATCCATGCTACCATGTATCGTAGCCGTTTGTGGACAATGCGCCAATACGCAGGCTTCTCTTCTGCCTCAAGAACCAATGAACGATTCAAAGCATTACTCGATAGAGGACAAAAGGGGCTATCAGTAGCATTCGATTTACCAACTCAATTGGGGCTAGATGCGGACGACCCTCTTTCCCAAGGAGAGGTGGGCAAAGTCGGAGTTTCGATATCCAGCATACATGACATGCGCTTACTTTTTGATGGCATTCCACTAGATTCAGTATCAACCTCTATGACAATAAATGCACCAGCGATGGTTCTACTGGCAATGTACATTGCAGTAGCAGAAGAAAAGGGTATTGAGGCTTCAGAACTACGAGGAACTATCCAAAATGACATTCTGAAGGAATACATTGCAAGAGGAACCCACATTTTCCCTCCTGAGGCATCTATGAGACTGATTACAGATATCTTCGAGTATTGTGCTCAGGAAGTACCCCAGTGGAATACAATAAGCATCAGTGGCTATCACATCAGAGAAGCGGGTTCTACTGCCGTACAAGAAGTCGCATTCACTCTATCTAATGCGTTGGCATATGTTGATGCTGCACTTTCCAAGGGTTTGGATATCGATGTCTTTGCACCTAGGTTGTCATTCTTTTTCAATTGCCATAACGATTTCTTTGAGGAAGTTGCAAAATTTCGCGCTGCTAGATCACTATGGTATGATTTGGTGAGCCAAAGATATTCTCCAAATAACCCAAAAAGTGCGATGCTGAGATTCCATACTCAGGTTGCTGGAGTCTCATTGACTGCTCAACAGCCGCTGAATAACATCGCTAGGGTCACAATACAGGCTTTAGCAGCAGTATGTGGCGGGACTCAATCATTGCATACTAATTCCTATGATGAAGCATTAGGGCTACCAACGATGGAAAGTGCAACTGTTGCCTTACGCACTCAACAAATCATAGCTGAAGAGAGTGGGGCCGCAGATGTCGTCGACCCGATGGGCGGTTCATGGTTCGTTGAAAATTTGACTGAATCAATTAAACAAGCCTCCATGGAAGAGATTTCAGTAATCGAAAACAAAGGAGGCGCTTTGCAAGCGATTGAGACCGGCTATCAACAAAGAAGTATACATGATGCGGCTTACAAACATCACAATGAAATCGAGCAAGGAGAACGCAGAATAATTGGTGTCAATCACGCTTTGATGGAAGAAGAAAAGGTTCCAGCAGCACAGAAGATTGATCCTGAATTGCAAGAACAACAATGCCTCAGCCTAGCAAGATTAAGAGAAAGTCGAGATGGGAACAAATGCCAAGACAGTCTGAATGAAATCAGTAGAGTTGCATCAAATGGAGGAAATCTATTCCCTGCAGTGCTTTCAGCGGTGAAGGCGGAAGCAACTCTAGGAGAGATAATTAGTGCTATGAAAGAAGTATTTGGAACCTACATGGCTGCTAGTGGATTCTGAGGTGAATACATGAAAGAAATGACCATACATTTGGATCACATTGGAATTGCGACAGATAGTCTTGAGAAAGGGAGTGCATTTTGGCGCCTCTTAGGACTGTTTGAATCAGAGGAGGATGAACTAAACGAGGAACAAGGAGTGTCCATCAGATTCTTTTCCACTTCACCGGAAGAAGGTTTCACACCCCGACTAGAATTGCTTGAACCCACCTCAGAAGATACGCCAATAGGAAAATTTCTGGATAGGAAAGGTGCAGGCATACAGCAGATTTGCTTCAGGGTTTCAGATTTGGCATCGATGCTCAAACATCTCAAGACAAATGGGGTCAAATTGATTGATGAAGAACCACGCATAGGGGCAGGTAACACCTTGATTGCATTTGTTCACCCGCATAGTACAGGAGGAGTACTTGTGGAACTTTCTCAGCACCTTTGATGCGGCGGCTTTGAACATAAGCGTCAAGACCCTTTCACAGGTCGGCAAAATTATGCGAACCTGTATCGACCACCTAATCTCTCAGCCACATCTGGATGTAGTTAGAGTTAGGAACGAAGTAGAATACCTCACTGGACGCCTTGAAACCTGCTTACAGGACGGAGTGATTAGCAATGATGCATACCTAGATGCAGGAGCGATAACCGGAGCACTTGAAATGGTTGCAAACCACATTGATGCTGGGATACCACAGAAAGAGGTGGGCGAACTCCTGAGGCAACAATTAGAACGCGCTGAAAGACTGGAAACCAAGCATCCAGGCCTTAATCAAGCCATTGAATCCGGAAGGAATTGAGCATGTCAATACTCCTGTCTTCCAAGGGAGTAGAGAAGCGATTTGGCGACATAGTTGCTGTTGATGGCGTTGATTTGACATTGTCTCGTGGCGACATTGTCGGCTTGGTAGGTGGAAATGGAGCGGGTAAAACCACCATGTTACGTCTACTATGTGGCCTCTATCGGCCAAGTGAAGGAAGTATCTCTTTCCATACCGAGGAGGGGCTCCAAAGACCCGTCCACGAATTGAGATCTAAACTTGGAGTCGTTCCTGAATCGACCGGGTTGTATCATAGACTGACTGCTTGGGAAAACATTCGCTATCATTCACGTTTACACGGTATCGATGATGATGTAGCTTGGACTAGGACTCTTAGATTTGCAAAGGCATTGGACTTTGCTGAAGACTTGCATCGGCACACTCGTGGATTTAGTCGTGGAATGCGGCAAAAAACTGCACTCTTGAGAGCGTTAGTTCACGGTCCAGAGATCTTGTTACTAGACGAACCAACTGGAGGACTGGATGTGACTAGTGCAAGGATGGTCAGAGAACTAGTAAAGCAACTGCGGGCAGAAGGAGGTACTGTGATTTACAGTACACATCATCTAGCCGAAGCACAATTGGTCTGTGACCGAATAATAATCATGCACAATGGACAGATTCGTATTGATGGAACCCCTGATGAATTGATGGATTCCACGCAAACTGAAAACTTGGAAGAAGCATATGTGGCACTAACTTCAGATGTAGCAAGAACGGATGCTAAAGATGAACCTGAGAGTAAATTGAGTAAACTATGGAGGTCATTCTTGACACCTTCATCACGAAACAGGGAGGTTTGTGAAGATGAGTGATGCGAGAATAAGAATGCGTAGGATTAGAGCCATCGCATGGAAAGAATTGGTTGACTTCGTTAGAGACTGGCGTACTCTCGTTGCAGTTATCGTCATCCCGTTACTCATTTTCCCGCTCCTGTTTTTTGCCCTTCCATTTGTCATGCAAATGGAAGCCGCAGAACGTCAAGCCATGGACCTAGACATCGTGGTTCAAGGTTCTGGCTTAGATGTTGCATTGCTCGATAATCTGAGCGAAGATCGCTTGAATCTCAGTTTTGAAGAATTGCCTGACGAATTAGATCAAGACCTATCACAGCCCCTAGATGATTCCCAACGAATCAAAAATGGGGAAACACAAGCGGTTCTGAGAATTGAAGAAGATCCGAACAACAATACTTGGAACTATGCAATCATCAGAGATTCGACAGATGAAAGATCAAATGAAGCATTTTCGAGAATAATCAGTGCCCTTGAATCATGGGAGGAGATGTTGGTTAACCAAACATTGACAGCGCACGGTTTGGATGTCGAAGATACCCTTGACCCTCTGCGCTGGAGTGGAGATTCCACAGATGCTGATGTTGCATCACAGGCTGAACAAGCGGGATGGGCATTATCTCTTTTCATCCCGATGATCGTTGCCATGTGGACGGCATCGAGTGCAATTCAACCTGCAATCGACATGACCGCAGGCGAAAGGGAGCGAGGTACATTGGAAGCGATTCTTTGCTTACCAGTGAAGAGGTTCGATTTGTTGGCAGGTAAATGGTTAGCCGTTGCTACAATATCTGGCACAGGAGTAGTTCTACAGGTTGCTGGTTTGATGATCGCCGTAGCCTACCTAACTGGAAGTAATTCGTTCCTGCAGATGCCTGAATTATCTTGGCTCAGTATAGCACTATTCTTCTCAGCCATATTGTTGTTCACGGTGATGGTTGTCGCCTTCGAGCTCGCTTTGGCCGTGCGCTCGCGTTCTGTCAAGGAAGCAGGAAGTGTTCTAGCGCCGATGATAATTCTAATCATATTCCCCGCCCTATTTGCCCAATTCATCAATCTCGAAGGGATAGAAGGATTTTGGTTTGCAATTCCAGTAGTCAACATACTATTGGCAATGAGAGAATTATTGATGGATGAAGTGGTCTTCGGACATGTGGCAATATGGTTCATCAGTAGTCTATCCTATGCACTGTTGGCTGCATGGTATGCTGCTAGGCAATTCAACAGAGAAGATTTGGTAGAGTCAATCTCTTAGTATTCGCATAGTATTACTCCAGTAATACTTATACAGTACTGGAAGTAGCCGCTGACATGCCAAAGATAAGCCTGGACATGCCTACAGAGTTACTAGAGGACCTCAAGTGCCACGTTGGTGATAATCACAAATTCGTCAGTCTTGCAGATGCTATCAGAACAGCATGCCGAAAAATGCTAGACCATCTTGACGAAGTTGATGCAAAACATGGAAGGAGAGTGCGTACATGACAAGTCGAGATGAAGCCGAAGAAGCAGTACGGATATTGTTGAAATATCTCGAGAAAGATCATTCGAGAGAGGGCTTGATCAAGACTCCCGCAAGAGTCATCGATTCATGGGAAGAGATTTTCAGTGGCTATGGCATTCAAGCCAGCGAAGTGTTGCAGTCAACTTTCAACGCAGAAGGATATGATGGGATCGTGTTACTGCGCGATATCGAATTCAATTCAACGTGTGAACATCATCTTCAACCATTCAGTGGTAGAGCTCACGTTGCATATATTCCCGTAGAAAGAATTGTTGGAATCAGTAAACTTGCGCGCTTGGTCGAAATTCATGCTAGGAAACTGCAAAACCAGGAGAGAATCACAAAAGGTATTGCTGAAGATATCGAAGAGCATCTTTCACCATTGGGCTGTGCAGTGATCATCGAAGCAAGACATGGATGCATGACATGCAGAGGGGTGCGGAAACAAAATGCAGTCATGACCACTAGTGCCATGCGCGGAGTGTTTTTCGAAAAGGCAGAGGCCAGAACTGAATTGATGCAATTGATCCGCAGTTCTCCACTTTCTAATTGAGGCATAACCATGGACATGTGTAATCTCGCAGGGGGCAAGGTCGATGGGGACGAAGTTTCCGATTTGACCAAGACATATCCCATTGTTGAGATTTTTAACTCGGTACAAGGCGAAGGAATTCATGCAGGCAAATCATCGATATTCATTCGTTTTGGTGGATGTAATCTTCGTTGCGAATGGTGTGATACTGAATTTGATGAATGGCAGGAAATGAGTGTCCTAGACATCCTTTCAGAAGTAATGCAATGGCAAACAAAGCGAATCATCTTCACCGGTGGAGAGCCTGCTTTGCAGAACCTTTGGCCACTATCCACATGCCTACGTAGGCGTGGATATCACATCGCAATAGAGAGTAATGGAACAATTGAACTTGATGAGGGGTTAGTGGACTGGATTTGCATTTCTCCAAAGGACCAATTGTATCCTAATGTCAGTATCAAACAACGTACTGGTGATGAATTGAAAGTGGTTTATTGTGGTCAAGAACTTTCGATGTATGATGAGCTAAGAATTGGATTCAAGCATCTACTTCTACAGCCATGTTACATGGAATCAGAATCTGTTGAATGGAATGGTCGAAATGCTGCACATACGGAAGCCTTGGTTAAGGAAAATCCGGAATGGAGGTTAAGTCTACAGACCCATAAATGGATGGGGGTGGACTAATGCATCGCTCGGTTATGGCGTTTAGCGGGGGAATGGATTCTACGGGATTGTTACTGAGGTTATTAGCAGAAGGACATTCAGTTTATTGTCTGTCATTTGACTATGGACAAAAGCATCTTATCGAATTGGAACGTGCTAAATCCAACATAGAATATCTTCGCGAGAACAACTTGCACGTGGAACATCTAGTTGCAGACCTTTCCAGCGCGATGGGAATCTTCTATTCTGCTCTAACTCAAGAAGATCAAGATGTTCCAGAAGGCCATTATGAAGAGGAACAGATGAAGCAAACCGTAGTTCCCAATCGCAATGCAATCTTTGCTTCAATACTCTATGGCTATGCTCTATCCAAAGCAATTGAAATGGATGAAACAGTTTCCATTGCCCTAGGAGTCCATTCTGGTGACCACGCAATATATCCCGACTGTAGACCTGAATTCTACAATGCGATTGCAAGAGCATTTGAGATAGGAAATTGGCACAGTGATAAAGTGGAGTTTCTCTTACCATATATCGAGCATGATAAGGAATACATCCTCAGAGATTCAATTAGAAATTGTGAATCGCTAGACTTAGATTTCGATATCGTATTTGCAAATACAAATACCTCTTACAACCCAGATTCACTAGGTAGATCTTCAGGCAAGTCAGGGGCAGATGTTGAGCGTATACTGGCATTCAATGCGATTGGGAGAGTTGATCCAGTGGAATATTCTGAAAATTGGGATGTAGTCCTGAATTATGCTTTAACAAAACAAAAGGAGATGGAAGAATGATGAGTATTAGACGCTGGGTAGAAACTGATACTGGGCACAGAGTGCCAAATCACCGATCAAAGTGCAAACATTTGCATGGGCACAGATATCGCTGGGAAGCAGAATTAGAAGGTGAGTTAGTAGAGCAGAAAGGCGCTTCAGAAGAAGGAATGCTGATGGATTTTTCAGATGTTTCTGCCATTTTGAATGAGTATATACACGACATAGTTGATCATGCGTTCCTAGTATATTCAGAAGATACGCAAACTCGAATTGCTCTAGAGGCGATGGGGGATGAACACCGAACTGTAATCCTTCCATTCATTCCAACTGCTGAGAATCTAGCCAAATGGGCATGGGAACAAGTCTCTCCACACATAACCAGCAACTATGGAAACAAATTGCGACTTGCTGCAATGCACGTGCGTGAGACGCCAAAATCGTGGGCTACTTGGAGACCTCAATCCTGATTTTCGATACGCTTTCTTCTGCCCCTTCTCCAATTATCGTCATCGGAAACCTTCTGCAAAGCGGTTGTAGCTTGCACCAAAGCACCGATTAACTGCTGGGCCTCGTCATCATTTGGCAATCCTCGGAGCATTATCCGCTCGACAGTTTGACTAACCATCCTTGATTTGGTTCCTTCAAATGACAACGAATTTGAAAATTCGCTTAGTGCTTGTTTCAAGATCTCCCTCGTGCCACCTTCAAGGGGTGAATCTGAGTCCGATAACAATTCATTGAAAGATAGAGAATACATTGCTAGAATAACTGCATGTGAAAGATTGCATATTGGATAGCCTTCCCAAGTAGGTATGGTTGCTAGTAAATCGCATTTGTCTAATTCTGGGGTACTCAACCCCATCCCCTCTTCTCCGAACACAATAGCCACCGTGCCGCCGTGACCCTTGACTACATCTCGCATCTGTTCCAAGTCCATCAAGTGTCGAAAAGACGTCTTGCCCCCACCCTCTCTTTTCCCGGTGGTTCCAATGACCATTCCAATATCACTCATGCATTCATCCCAATCGGTATAGAACTGAGCATCGTCTAATACAGAGCCCGCGAATTTAGCGCGTTTCCTAGCATCCTCATCAATTTCACATTGAGCGTCCAACAAGCGCAATTTGGTAAATCCAAAATTCAGCATTGCCCTTGCAACGGCTCCAAGATTCCCAGGATTGGCAGTACGTACGAGAACTACAACCACATCTTTGGCATGTTCTGGTAGTGGAATATCCGCCCTACCCCCCATGCTATTCTTCCTCCGATAATCTTCTCTCATCCCAAGAAATCACCCATTGTGGATCAAATACTTGGTAGATGAAGGCTAGATAGCCACCTCTCTCTCGATCAGGCATAGAAATTGAACGCTTACGAACCATATGTTGATTCCTTAAGTGCAACAAGCAAGCATCTATGACATCCTTACTAGAATGATGGATACTCACCGGATTACGGTCCCAATTGATGAGGACCTTTTCCATATACACGCCCCGTTCAATCGGTGCGTCGCTGACGGTAGCGAGTGACATAACCTGCAATCCAATTTCTCATGCGCTTGTTATTTCCGACGTCGGTCAACTTCTGAACCATCTTCTTATTGTGGTCGAAATCATCAGTGAAATGCTCTCCGTGTTCCTCCACCAATCTGATGGCTCTAATTTTTATGAATGAAGGCCTGATATTTCCCATGTTTTCAACTCCATTGAATTCAATCTTCAAGCAGTTTAACCTCGATTGGTATGTCTGCTTCATCGTGCCGAGTAATCAACAACTTAACCTTGCGAGGAGGGTTCTCAATACCCCTGTTCCAAACATGCTCATTGACTGCAGGGTCAATCCACACTTCCTCCTCTTCAGAGACCTTGAGATGGCGAATAACCTCTCGACGGATGATCTTGATTGCTCTGGGTGAACGCTTGAAACGGGTAATGTTCCAAGCACCGCGCAATGGAACTGTCAATTCGCTGACTGATGCTCTTGCCATATTCTCACCTCTGTAATTTGCTCCTGCGCCAATTATGTCGGCGTGGATGAGTTGTGGTCTTTCGAGCCGTCTTCATCATCACCCATACGGGCACTCTACGATTCTGCTTTGTCACCTTATTCAAGCGAATCTTCTTGGCTGCGGGTTTATTTCTTGCCATCTTTACACCTCAGATTCTCCTTATCGTTGACTCCCTCTTACCGGAATCAAGCGAGATTAGAATCCTCTTTAAGGATTCATCAGAAACCGGTACTGCGATTTGTCCGTTTTCATGTAGTCCAGCCAATTGTTTCCTTACTTCATCAGCTAATTCTGGACGACTCAATTCAAGTCGCGCTAAACGCTCTCTAGCTTCTGGCTTGAGAATTGTTTTCATGGCCTGAGAAAGATGGGCCTTCTCTTGTGATTCCAACTGGCTGCGTTCTTCGCTCTCTAATTGTGCGCGGGCTTGTTCTTCAGCCTGCTTCTGTAATGCGGCCAGACGTTCCTCTCTGAGACGAGTCAGTTCGTCATCATGTCCTGATGCCATGCTGCTCAACTCCTCACTCTCCTCAATAATTTGCAAGGAATGGATAAGATTCCTCAGCCTGTGAACGCATCTCACGAGCTACGTCATCGAGCAACTTGTGGCCAGCAGGAGTAATTACACGACCACTGTAAATCACTTGAGTTTCATCATCAATATTCTTGACTTCCTTGTCAACTACCTTCTCGACGAGACCGCAATCCTCCAACTGAATCAAACAGGTACGCACTACCTTGCGGCTAGCCTGACCTGCTCTATTTGGTGCTGAATTCCGATCTACTTTACCTCCGAAGGCCTGAGCCAAGTGCGTAGTTCCAATGGGACCATGCCTTGCAACCTTACGCAAAACAGCAGCACTTCGCATCATCCACCAATTATCATCGGAAGGAGGGCGCTCTCTGTGAACTCCGGTCTTGACATGGTTGGCCCATTCAGGTGCAGAAATGCCATCCATGTCGGCAAGGCGGTCCGCCAATACCGGAAGAAGCATATCTGCTGGAATATCGCGAAACGTGGTCATGTACAACACCGAGCGAGTCGCCGACAGACCTCCTCTATTTGAAGGCCACGGGGGGCCGTAGGCCCTCCCGTTTAGATAAAATGGGACGTGAAGACATTTTTGAAGAGCGAGCCGCCACCTTGTTCCATGAAGAGGGCGCTGGCGCAGAATCCGAATCTGATTCGTACGCTAATCGGTTTGGGATTGACCCTAATCTTCATTTTGTCATATGCCGTTTATGGTGCCACAATCGACAGTGAATACTACCTCTATTCCAACTCAAATGAGGAGACTGAAGCCGATTTATCCATGTTAAATCGAAGTGTTTCGACCGATGAAAATGGTGATGAAAGCACCCAATGGATCTGGCAGACACAGGTCAATGTCAGCAACCTTAGTTGGATTAATACCAGCCTCGAAAATATTCCAGATGGAACCTCGCTCAAAGTTGTGAACATGGGTGGTTGGTATAGCCATGCAGATTTAGGGGATAAAGATGCAGAGATTTTCAATTGTGCTAGCGACTGCCGCAAATCAACTTCGCATTCAGCCGCCGCAGAAAATGGCCAAATCACAATCATCGGGTTGACCGACCCAGATCCTGCTACTCGCGACGGCGGAACGGTAAGAGCAAAAGACATCGACGAAGCAAGAGAGATGGCTGAAGAGATAGTTTCTAACGAATTTGCAGAGAAACTATGGGAAATTCGAGTGACGATGCCCGGAAATCATTCAGAGGAGCCAAATCTAGAGATGGTATTTGTCAATGAAGAATTACACGATGTGACTCAATTTTCTCTGGACACTGCGACAGAGTTAATGTGGTCCATGGCAGCAGTAATTGGTTGCTTCATCATTGTTTTAGTCCCGGTGATGACCATTTACATCTTCACCAGAATGAGAGATGATGAGCCAATTGACCTATTGAATTCTGTTGTTGAAGAGGAATAAGGAGTCTATCCTACTCGTCGTCAGCATCAAATATCTTGTCTACTAATAGCATCTGAGGCTCATGCGGCAGCGACTAGTCGGCATCATCATCGCACTGCTCTTCTGCAGCCATTTGCTAGCCTTTGTGCCAATCATTCATCCCTCGCAAGCAGCCTCTGGAAGATCGGGTATCGACGTTTACGTTAGTAATATTGACATCGCATACCAAAACAGTGCTGATACGAACAAGTACCAGATGTTCAGCAGTAATCACCCAATTTCTGGATTTAATCGTCCCGCCAACCTCTTCGTGGTAGATGGGGTATCTGGCGTACCTATGACGGTCTCAATTACAGCATCGAACAGTGGAACCAGCGACTCTTCTTCATTCCCAACAGAAGTAGTGATTCTGCATGACGAATACATCATGTTCGAATTACATAATACCAGTTTTACTTTCCCCAATGTCCCTGCTTCTGGTAGCTCTTCTACCAGTTTCACGTGGACCCCATCATATACTGGTAATCATACCATGGAAATACGCTTGCAAAATACCAATGATGATGTCTACAGCAACAATGTCAAAACGCGCCACATGACTATCGCATATCATTATGACAACTGTGACGACCTATCTACCTGGTCTGCGGGGAATGGCTGGTCATCCAATAGTGACACATCAACTTCAGCAGGCGTTTCATGCCATGTTGGAAATGGTCAATCCAGCACCTATGGAGCATCGTGGTCAACAAACCTAGACATGCCAGTAATGGACCTATCAAATGCTGTAGCAAGCCCTAGTCGAGTGGTTGGATTGAGTTTCTTCTATACAGGTTCTGTACAGCAAGGAGACTCTCTTTCAATCCAAGCGCGAAGTAATGATGGAACATGGGAAGAACTGGCTTCAATAACTGGTACCATAGATGGAAATTTCTTGGACGGGACCACCAATTGGCAGACATTCTCAGTAGCCTCAGGCTCTCAAGTTAGTCCAACAGTTCCAATGGCGAGTAATCACTTCCATACATCTTCACAAATTCGCTTCTCTTTCAGCAGTGATGCTAGTGGCCAAGATATTGGTTACTGGATAGACGATATCGTGATGTTTTACGATCAAAAGGCGGAAGAGGGAGAATTTGATTGGCGTACCGGAACACCGGCGGATTCACAAGCACGTAGAGGTGAATGGTCCGATCATACGGTTCGAATATTCAATGAGGGGAACCTTTCAGACAGGTTTATCCCTTCTGTCCAAGGACTTCCAAGTGATTGGGAAGTTGCTTTCAACCACGAAACTGGTTCCAATGTAGACACCCAAAATGGAGTCAGAGTTTCACCCGGTGAGAGCAAGGACATTCGTATCCGTATCAAACCTGGTGCCAATGCAAGTACCGGAAACCAGAGTTTTACTTTCTCTGCGCACAGTATGGAATACAGCAATGTCAAGGATTCAAGCACTGCCAAAATCAACGTTTTACCCGACCATATTCCATCGATTATCGAATTGCAAACAACACCAACATGTGCTGCAGGAAACTCTTGTGAATTCTTTGTACAGGTAGAAAATATTGGAGATTCAATAGACACTTTTGACTTAACAGTCTCGCCATTTGATTTGCGTCAAGGGTGGTCGCTTGGGCTAGCATGGGACCAAAACAGCGCAGTTCAAATTGCCCCCGGCAATCCTGCGAATATCAAATTCATAGTCAGTGTCCCTGAGGGTGAAGATCCTGATGTCAGTAGTTCAGTGACTATGGAAGTCACCAGCAGAAGTGACCCCTCGCGCTCCGATAGTTCATTGATCAAAGCTGCTGCTGCGATGATTTCCAATGCTGAATTCAGTATTCAAGAAGAGCATGTTCCAAGCAATGGCTGGGTGATTGAACCCGGCGATTCAGTGACGGTAAGATTCACACTTTGGAACAATGCCAGCAGGCAAGACACCTTCAGTTTCGAACTGGATGTTCAAGGCAGTAGAACTTGGCAAGTAGATGTCCCAGAATACCCGATTCTACCGATTAATCCCGGTTCGAATACTGTCTATTCGGTTACAGTCACCGCACCTGAAACTGCACAGGCTGGAGACCCCGGGCCCGTATTAGTGCCTAAAGCTCAAAGCACTCGTTCAAGCATGAATGCAAGTAATTTTGAGTTCTCAGAAATCGTGGTCACCAGTATGCATGATCTTATGATTAGAGCCACAGATTTACCCTCATTAATTCGTCCAGGAAATGCAACAATTTTCTCATTTGAAGTTGAGAATGAAGGGAATGGATTTGTAGATGCGGTAATCACTGTTCCAGACTTACCCAGTACATGGCATTGGTGGACAGTTGTTGATGGCATCAATTATACTGGACCTTTTGAGTTGACACCTTCCTATGAATTAAGGGATGTCGCAATCGTTCAACTACACATTTTGGCTCCAGCGAACGAAGTCGCTGGAGAAAGCCTAGAATTCAGAATTATTGTTGAACCGCTTGAAGGAGAGGACAGTAATCTAGAGGACAACGTCCTATCTCACGAGGTCTTGACATCTTCTGTGAAAAGACCAGTATTGGATCCCCCCGATGAAGATGAATTGAATATGATGACAACTGGAAGGATTGATTTCATATTCAGCGTTACCAATCAAGGAAATGTGGTGGATAATGGAATCAAAGTCAGGGCCCTGCATTCAACCAACCCTCCCGGAGGTCAAGTCTCTGTGATTGTCGAAAAAATTGGCGGCTCCCAAACTCTAGGTTCTGAATGGTTGACATCGACGCTTCAACCTGGAGCAAGCACTGAATACATCGTTTCAGTTAGCACCGATTCTGACTTGCCACTGGGCACAATTGTCACCATAACTATTGCAGTAGTGGGAGGGGAAGATGAAAATCAGCAACCATATCTCATAGAGCATGAAGTGAAGATAACCGCAGACATTAGACAACAAGTGGATATTAATTTGGTTTCAGAAACCATTGATTCAAAAATGGATAGTGGCAAAGATCATCTCTTTGAACTTGAATTCGAAAGTTCATCCTCGATAGACGAGTATCTTACCGTTGTGTTCGAAGGTTCATTGCTTCCGTTATGTAATGCTAATGAAATCTCCAATCAACACAACCTTACCCTCGTCAAATCTACAGGTTCATCGCCAACATTCTACGCACTGGACTGCAAATTGTCGCAAGAAAAATTGGATTTGACTAGTACTACACTAGATATCGAAGTATTAAGAGGAGAAGACTCATTGTTTAAGCGAACAGTTTCATTGTCTTGGGAGAAAGAGCAAACCTCCTCCAGTAACATGTTCTCCATGGGCGAAGAGACAATGTATATCGGTGGTGCTGGAGTCCTAATTCTTGCAGTGGTTGTCCTCCTCGTATTATCGCGTTCTAGGAGCAAGGAGGAAGAAGAATTCCAGCAGGAACCACAATATGTGGAAAATCAACAAGCATATGGAGGGGAATA
The DNA here is from genome assembly GCA_964230945.1 of Yoonia sp. Classification (GTDB taxonomy): domain Archaea; phylum Thermoplasmatota; class Poseidoniia; order Poseidoniales; family Poseidoniaceae; genus UBA226. The sequence continues at coordinate 4,190 of CAXRJJ010000038.1, read as the reverse complement.
TTCCTCTGAAACGCAACATGCAGTTGCAGCAGAAAATGCTGCATACCCTACACAAACTTACCAGCCTTTGCCGTCAGGCCCTCCTGCAACTCAAGTTCAAACTGTACCCAATACCTATTCTGAAACAACACCTCAGATTCAATCATTGACTGCTGCAACTTCACTGCTTAGTCCCGAACCTAAAACCACACAAGACAGAGTTTACGATGATGGATTCAGTAATTCACAATTGTTGAATGCGGGATGGACCCAAGATCAGATTGATGCCAAATATGCAACGATTCCAGGGCAATCTGAACCTGCGCAGCCATTACAAAATGCCTTCGATTCCCTCGGGGGCGTAGAGGTTGCTGAGGACAAGGATGATGTTGCCCAACCTGTGATTCAAGAATCTGAGACTGTTCAGTTGAGCGAGAATAAGGAAAACCCGACTCTTCCATCGGTTAACTGTATCATCAGCGGCGTGGTTCTCACTGAAAATCATCAATGGAGTCAATGTCCCGAATGCGGTGGCTGGGCTGATGCGATGGCCAAGTCTCAAACAAGCAATTGTCCGCGTTGTCGATTCTCATGGTAGCGACACCATCTTGAGCAGCATTCCCTACAGGGGACCATGCAACTACCGGACCTTTGGTACGCCCTCTTCGTCCTAGTAGGTGCATTGGGCATGTTGACTTGGTTTCTCAAGAACTATACTGAGAAAATTGAGTTGATGCGTTTCTGTGCGATTCTCGGTTGCATCAGCATGTTGACATTAGTGATTTGGACTTGGACTTTGTAAGGGGCGTTAAAATGAAGATTCCTGGCATAGAAGAGCATGAACTTGCTGAAACCTTTCCTGTGCGTCTACCAGTATGGTGGGCACGATTTGGTAATGCAGGACCTCACCCTGAGGAGAGGGGAGTTAGCGGAAGACGTGTTGTTCTAAGGTTTGAGAAAACATTCAGCCGGATTGAAAGATTCGTTCACCGTTTATTTGGAGGTAGCAAGGAATTGCGACGACCGCTCGACGACATGAATAGCCTATTGTGGGAACTATGCGACGGTAGTCGTAGTTTCAAGCAAATATGTCTGTTGATGGATTCCACATTCCACGAAAAGGTGGCACCTGTACAGGAAAGAACAGCGCTTGGCTTGCGCAATCTAGAGCGTTTGAATTGCATGGCCATACTTGAGGAGCCATTTGCAGGAGGTTGGCCCACAGGACCAGGAGCATCCCCTCCAACTCAGAATCTGCCTGTACTCGACAATAAATCGAAACTCGATTTTGAACCATTGCCCGGAGAGGATAGTGTCTGGCCGGAAGAAGAATGATCATGCATCATCCAGCATCCCGTAGACTAATTCAGGAGGCCTACAGATTCGTGCAGTGAAGCCATCATCAAATATTGGCCGCTGCATTAATTTCGGTTGTTTCGACAATAATTCAGCGATCCCCTCGTTCGATGCAAGAAACTCAGACAGGTCGTGTCCCGGTTCAGCATCGTTCACTCTAACTAACGATTCAGGTGAATCCTCAAGTCGTGAAAGAAGAGATAGTATAGAATCAATGTCCAAAGGATTCTCAAGATATAGCACTACATCATGCTCTTGATTTGAGGCTTCAACAAGTGCCAATGTCTGACGAGATTTAGAACAACGGGGATTATGATACAGGACTCCCATGCCACTCGCATCCCACTCTCATTCACAAGGCTTGCCACAGCAAACGCATACCTATTCCATCGCTCTTTCGAACAACTGGAGCACTGGAGCGCGATGAACAACGCGTCGCTTCTGACTCAGTGAACCAAGAGCCTCCCCGATGGACTCTCCTTCCAGAGTCTCCCCCTAACAACCAAGGTGATGCATCAATGGGTGCACCTTGCAGATTATCATGCCAAGAATCCAAACACCACTCAGCAACATTTCCACAGATATCATGCAAACCCCACGGATTGGCTGGTTTCTGTCCAACAGCCTGTGAGGTGCCACCAGAATTACCAGCATTCCAAACATATTGGTGAATCTCTCTATCTTGATTACCACAGTACCATTCTTCAACAGTTCCAGCTCTAGCGGCAATTTCCCATTCAGCCTCACTTGGTAAACGAAATTCACCCTCTAAGTGCCAACCCTCCAGCCCATTCAGATGCATAGATAACTTGCCTCCAAAGTCGTTGGCTTCCAGCCAATCGATTCTTTCCACTGGCCTCAACCCTGCCTCAAATCCTTCAGAGAACCTGCTCGGATTACTTTCCATTACTGCAGACCAAATACTCTGAAGAACTGGGCGCTGTGAAATCCATAACTCCTCGCTTATTTTCACAATCCGTGAAGGTGATTCGTTTGGATGGGCAGCAGGAGAATCATTGCCAACTCGATAAGTTCCACATGGAATTCTGACATATTCTTGACCCAAGGGGTCCATCCTGACATCCATTTCATTCCCGAACCTGAGTCAACCTTTGCCCGGCATTGATCAAAGATGAAACCAAAGTGCTCAAGCGTTGCTCAACCTCTTCTTCCACTAACCTGCCATCTTCATCGAATGCCTCCTTCACATTACCAACCGCTAATTGTTCAGGGATGACCCAGCAGTGCAACCACCGCAAACAGATTCGCATGTGATTAAGTGTGTTTGAATTAGCCATGCCCCCTAATGTAGACATGACGGCAAAAGGCTTGCCACCTACATGGTCCTTGTATACCCAATCCAATGTGTTCTTCATTACACCAGACATTGTACCATGATATTCAGGACTGGAAGCGACAAATGCATCACAAGAACTGGCTAATTCCTGAAACTCCTTGACATTTGCATCCTGCCAACAACCCTCTTCACCGACCAATGGCAATGGTTTCTCAACAAGATCCCAGAATTCAATCTCAGCACCCAGCTCTTCTGCCTTCTCCAATGCTAGCAGAACCAATCTGCTATTCTTCGATTCTCTACCTATGCTACCCGATAATCCCAATATACGCAATGGCTGCTCAGTCATGACACTTGGCAGGAGTACACATTCAAAGGTATTTGCGAAGCAACTCCCCTTAGGGGAACTAAATGCGGCAATGCTTATCCCAAGTTCTTTCCCGACACCAAGTGGTGCTACCTTGAATCAACCCGATAATGACTCCGGACCGAGCACAGAAAATAGTGCTGATGACCCTTGGGCGATGGTAGATATTGACGAAGGGGTTGAGGGAGAAGTGAGCAGTGCTTTGAGTACCGAACTTCAGATGGACGAAGATTTGGAGGAAGATTCCCAAAATGAGGATGATGACGAGGTCGAGAGAATAATTGCCGAAGGCGAAGCGATGACCAGAGATGGTGACAATCGCGGCGCCTTAGCCTTGTTCAACAAAGCAATATCAATGGACCCTGGAGCCGAAATGGCATGGTTCAATAGAGGCGTTATCCTTGAGGCACAAGGTGATGCTAACAGTGCGAGACAAGCCTTTGTCATCACTCTTGACTTGAATCCAGAACACGGTCCGGCCGCAGCAAACCTCGCAATAATACTCGACCGCATGGGTGATTCCCAAGGTGCGAAGCGATGGGCTGAAGTCGCTCTTGAGAGTTTCCCAGGGCATCACTTGTTGATGAAATTATTACAGAAAGGTGCTGAAGGCGGCATTGTTGCAGATGCAAGTGAAAATGAAATGCGCATAATGGGTCAAGCACAATCTTCTGAAGCTGCGCCGGAAAGAGCCGAATTAGTCTGGTCAGAAGATGATGTTTCTGACGCAATGGAAGCACACGGAATTAGAGATAGAGAAGCCGTTCTAGAAGAAGCAAGATTGCACGATTCTGACGGAAACCTGTACCTCGACAGAGAGGAGTTACACTCTGCTGCTGGACTAGTAGCAGCAAAGAAGGCTGCTGTTGAAGAAGCAGAGGTTCGTTCTGCCGCAAGAATTGAAGAAGCACCTGCCAAGCCAGAAGGTCCGAATCTAGACGCACTTTGTGAGCAGGCCAAAGGGTTGCTCAGATCAGGAGATGCAAAAGGATCATTGTCAATGCTAATGGAACACTTGCATGGTGCCGCTGCGCAACACCCTGAAGCCTGGAAAGTCGCTGCTGGAGCGATGGCCCGATTGGATCTCAACGACAATGCGATCGATGCATTCAATCATTCATTGGGATTAGATGATTCTGATGCTTCAGGATGGTACAACCTTGGGGCAATCCATCGGCGAAAGAATGAGAA
>CAXRJJ010000037.1:0-39967 GCA_964230945.1 Yoonia sp. | reverse complement strand
TTGCAGCGTTTTCTGTAAATCATCGAACATTGAGAGGTCGCGTTGCATATCCATTGCAGCCAATCTGCTTCGAATCAATTCCCGATGTTCGTCAAGTTCTCTGTAGCGAGGATATCCTGCGTGTAATTCATCTGCACCTTGCCCACATAGGCCAACGGTAACATCCTTGGACATAGTCTCAAACAATGGCTGGAAGAACATCTCAGTGACATCTAGATCTTCACCGTGCCAAGACATGCGAGGAACCGCTTTATCGAGAGAATTCTCATCGAGGATTCTCTGGTGATGAACTAATCCTAAACTTTCAGCCACCAGTTCAGCAGCCTTCCAGTCAGGATTTTCTTCGTCTTCGGCTACAGTCCAACACTCTGGTATCGGTTGCCCAGCAATATGAGCAGCGCGTTCTGCCAATCCTGCAACCAATGCTGAATCCAGTCCTCCTGAAAGAACAACTCCTACCGGAACATCAGACATCAAGCGATCCGCTAAAGATTCGGTAAGTGAAGCAAGAAGTTTTTCTGCGTTCCATGCTTCATTTTGTTCAATTGAGTATTCAGCGTATTTGACTCTCTTGCGCAAGACAGCTTTCTCTCCTTCCAATCCCCATACCTCATAGGTGCCTGGAGAAACTTGTTCTACATCTTCAAACAAGGTGGCATCTCCTAGTCTATACTCAAATGCAATTCGAGTTTTCATCGCCTCCATGTTTATTTTTGGAAAGTACTCTTCATGAGATCTGAAGGCTTTGGCTTCAGAAGCGACTAGCAGCGAACCATCTACCAAGGTTCGAATTAGTGGTTTGACGCCGAGAGGGTCTCTGGCCAGCGTCAATTCTTTGTTCTCTGGGTCCCATAGGCAAATGGCGAAAATCCCATCCAAGCGAGACACCCAATCCTTGAATGAATGGTGTAAGGCTAGCACAGATTCGGAATCACCGCGCGTCTTCCAAGGGTATGAGGTTAGATTTTTCCTGATTTTTTCGTGATTGTAGATTTCTCCATTCACCACAGCCACGCATCCATGATCTGAATTTAGGGGCTGATTAGATCCCGCTACATCGACGATTGCTAAACGAGAATGGCCCAAAGCACAATCGTCGTCCGTCCATATTCCGGAACCATCTGGTCCCCGATGCTGCAGCATGTCTGTCATACGCCTCGTGACTGATGCCGACGGGCGGCCGAGCATGGCTGCAATCCCACACATGCAAACCCTCGCCGACAGCGATACCTTTCAAACCATTCTTGCAAGTTTGAATCAAGCGCTCCATAGAGGGAAGGCGAACATGGTCACACAAAGTGCGATGAATGATAGCAAGAAGACAAAGACATATGCACCCTGTGGTACTTCTTCAGCATCATCACCGCTCTGACTCATATTGTGAATGCAAGGGTCGACGACTTGTAAATATGACGAATCAACAGCCTTCTAAAGCCACGGTCCGATAAGGACCGCAAGTCCTAGAGGAATGAGAATCATGGTTGCATTGTCATCTATCCATCGCAAGCGAGGTTTCTCTGCAATGACACAGAGCGGAGCGAAAATTGGGATCAACCACCATGGAGTTTCCAACCACAAGAATCCAGCAAACCATATCGCTGCAACCGCAAAGGTCCCAATAATCAAGACATTACGCTCATCGATGCTTTTCCTGCGCATTTCACCTAGCAATGGGTCACCTAGTGCTAATGATGCGATCAATGGTGCACCAATAGCGGCACCTACATGCCCTACCTTTGGTGCCATTAGACAAGCCATGCCAATGGAGAACGCACCCCATGCCAAAGCGCTGACTTGTTCAGCCTCGTAATCACGTTGTCCGTAAACTGTTACTCCTGCCTTGAGTCTAATCAACTCTGCAAAAATTAATGCAAAGACCATGCTACTGGCTATCATGTCTCTAGTCATCGAAAGCCCGGTTAAATCGTTCCACCAATCTGTAATCTGCTCGCCTTTCCAATAATACATCCATGGGAGGATAATCATGCTGATATGGAATCCGCGTCGTAGCAGGTGCCCTCCTCTTCCTCCGACCGAGTGTTCCAATGGGTCGGTTAATTCCACGCTTCCATCATCCATGTTCTCATCTCCTTAGGTTGTTAATCGCTTCATCTAGATTCAATGAAGCATCCTCTAATCCATCGAGTATGTTTTCTAATTCAGGATGGCTGTTCAACTGTCTCATCCATTCAGAGTTCAATTTCTCTCTCCATTTTGGTCTAGTCATGGACTGGCCTTCTGTCTCCAGAATCTTTTGAACCAGTTCGGGGACTCCATCTCCTGTTTGTGCCGAGACCAACATTACAGGGATATCTTTGGAACCCGCTGATAGTGCTTGTTCTATATCAGATGCTGCTGCTTCTGCCTGTGGCAAGTCAGATTTGTTGACAGCGATTAAATCTACTAATTCAATGATGCCAGCCTTTTCTGCTTGGATGGAGTCACCTCGGCCTGGAGCTTCTACCAGTAAGATAGTATCAGCGACCGCAGCGATTCTGAATTCAGCTTGTCCAGAACCGACTGTTTCTACGATAATGTGCTTCCATCCGCATTCTTTGAGAAGGTTGGTCATGTTTCCAATGACGCTAGGAACTGCTCCTGATTCTCCTCTCGTTGCAAGGCTACGCATGTAGATCAAGTCATCCACATCAGCAGATTGCATCCGGATTCTATCTCCGAGTAATGCGCCACCGGAAACAGGCGAAGATGGATCCACTGCAAGGATGGCAACCTTGATTCCATCTTTAGCAAGTGAGGTTGCTATTCGATCGACGAGGCAAGATTTACCCACTCCAGGAGCACCTGTTACTCCTATCACCATGCCATCTTCTTCGGTGCTGAAAGACAAACCATTCTCTACCAATGTTAGGGCTCTGGACAAAGCCAAGCGACTGCCATCTCTCGCTTCATCGAGTTCCATTCAGGCACCCCATCGCCAATCATTTTCTTCACCACTGCCGATGGATTCTTCCTGTTGTAGACGAGAAGATACTTCGTCAACAAATGAATTGATTTCTTCAGAAGTTGTACCAGGGCCAAAAATTGCTCTCATTCCAGCATCGAATAGAGATTGCCTATCTTCTTCCGGGATGATGCCGCCACCGAAAACTACCACGTGTCTCAATTCGGCTTCAGCTAGTAATTGGCATGTGCGTGGAAATAGGTGGCCATGAGCTCCTGATAGTGAAGAAAGGCCAAGCAGGTCTGCATCTTCATCCATCACAGTGCGGACAATCTGTTCGGGAGTTCGACGTAATCCAGTATAGATTACTTCATGCCCAGCATCTCTCAAACAACGTGCAACAACCTTGGCTCCGCGGTCGTGGCCATCGAGCCCGGGCTTGGCGATGACGATGCGCAGGGGCTTCGGCATGACCCATACGCGCAGTCTCTCATTGAAGTGGATTGCGACCCCTGAATACTTCATCCACCCCTTCGGGCTGCTTAGTAAGCAATATGAGGTGGCTGCCTGTGGTGGAGTTGAGCAGCATGGACACCACCAAGGAGAGGCTCGATGAATTACGCCGTCGTAAGGCGCGTTCTGAGGCTGGTGGAGGGCAGCAAAGAGTGGATGCCCAGCACAAAAAAGGAAAGATGACAGCACGGGAAAGGCTGGAGTTTTTACTCGATGAGGGTAGTTTTCAGGAAATCGATGCTTTGGTTGAACACCGTTGCAAGGATTTCGAGATGGATAAGAACGTAATTCCAGGTGATGGCGTAATATGTGGTTACGGAACCATAGGAGGTCGCCCAATCTATTGTTTTGCTCAGGATTTTACTGTTTATGGAGGCAGTCTGGGAGAGATGCATGGGCTGAAGATTTGCAAGGTTCTCGACCTTGCTCTGAAGACTGGAGTTCCAGTGATTGGGCTGAACGATAGCGGTGGCGCTAGAATTCAGGAAGGTGTAGCAAGCCTTGGTTCGTACGCTGAGATATTCTTCCGAAATGTAAGAGCCAGCGGAGTAGTTCCACAGATTAGTGTAATCATGGGACCTTGTGCAGGTGGTGCAGTATATTCTCCAGCGATTACTGATTTTGTCATCATGGTTGACAAGACTGCACACATGTTCATCACTGGACCTGAGGTTATCAAGACGGTCACTAACGAAGTCGTGTCCTTTGAGGATCTAGGTGGAGCAGAGACTCATGGTAGTAAGTCAGGAGTTTCTCACTTCACTGCTGAAAACGATGAGGAAGCTCTAGAATTAGCTAGGGAATTAGTAGGAATGCTCCCCTCAAACAATATGGAGAAGCCACCTTACAAGTCTTCAAGCGATTCTGCTGATAGGTTATGTGAATCATTGAACGAACTTATTCCCGATGAGATGGAGAAACCGTACGAAGTACGAAAGGCCATAGAAGGAATACTAGACGAAGGAGCATTCCTTGAAGTGCAGTCAGATTGGGCGGCAAATATCGTCGTCGGGTTTGGTCACCTTGCCGGAAATACCGTCGGTGTTGTTGCCAACCAACCGAGTATTTTGGCTGGATGCTTAGACATAGATGCTAGCGACAAGGCTGCGCGCTTTGTAAGGTTCTGTGATTCTTTTAACATTCCATTGATCACTTTGGTCGACGTCCCTGGATTCTTACCCGGAACTAATCAGGAATGGGGTGGCATCATTCGCCATGGTGCCAAGTTACTCTATGCATATTCTGAGGCTACTGTTCCAAAGATGACTGTGATTCTTCGAAAGGCATACGGTGGCGCATATGACGTAATGGGCTCCAAACATGTGCGCGCTGATTTGAACATCGCTTGGCCCAGTGCCCAGATTTCGGTTATGGGCGCTCAGGGTGCAGTAGAGATAATTCATCGAAACAGAATCAACAATGCCCGAAATCCGGAGCAAGAAAGAGAGCGTTTGGTGGATGAATTCAATGAAACCTTGTTGAACCCATGGAAGGCTGCTTCACTTGGTTACTTGGATGATGTCATCGAACCTCAAGATACTCGTCGTAGATTGGCATCAACTCTTGCCATGCTACTAGATAAGGAAGAATTGCGTCCTGCAAGGAAGCATGGAAATATACCATTGTGAGTTGATTACATGTCGAATGATAGAATCAACATTCTGAGAACTGCCGCAATAATGGCGGTCCTCAACATGGTTGAGGAGTCTTCGCAGAATCAAGCCATTGGAAGAGATTCCGGCCGTCCATGGGCAGAGGACCATCGCCGAATGAATAGCGGCCAATCCTCATTGATGTGGAAACGTTCGTCGAGGTCTACTTGGAGGTGAATGTATGGACGAGCGCAAGGTCATTGTTGATGGTGAGGAATTCGATGTATCGATTGAATCGGATGGCGACGTATACCGCGTAAGCATTGAAGATCAAGTGTTTGAAGTAAAGATACCAGGAGCAAGTGCCGCGGCACCGAAGCGTAGTCGTGATACCTCTCGCGGAAAGAAGAGCGGTACTATCTCTGCAAATATTCCCGGAAAGGTAGTGACCATTGATGTCTCGGTTTCAGACCGAGTAGAAGAAGGTCAGGTTGTACTAATTCTTGAAGCGATGAAGATGCAGAATGAGATTACTGCGCCAGTTTCTGGAGTGGTTGAGTCGATTCATTGCTCTGAAGGAGAGTCAATTGAAGCCAATGTGCCATTGGTTGTAATCAAGCCCGATGAGGAATCCGAGGATTGAAAGGTAAGCATTGGGAGGGAAAGATGTGTCCGACCAACCAAGTTGCGATTATCCCGGTTGCCAAACCGATGGTGTTGTAATCAGTAGGTTGTCTCCAGAAGGGTACCTTGTTGCAACAGGAAAGAAGGCATATTCATTCAGAGAGGCCTATCGCCGCTTCCATTATTGTCAGGAACACCATGATGAGTTGATGGCCAATGTATGGTCGAGAGTTCGCAAGCCTGACGATAAGTCAGATGGCCATGTTGCACCGACTGCGATTTGATTCAAGCTACTACGCTGTCTCTTGATTCGCTTAGAACAGAATCTTCTGACTGTGCTTTCTTCTCTTCGACTCTGCGAGCCAAGAATGAAACTACGTCGAGAATCTCGATGTCATTGCGTGGATCACCTTCGAACTTCAAACACTCGAAGTGTGAAACACACTTCGGGCAGGAGGTCAGCATTACTTCAGCCCCTGTTGCTCTAACCTCTTCGAATCGAGAAACTCTGAGCGCACGACTGTTTTCATTGCAAGCCATCATGCTGGATACTCCACAGCACATCGCATCCTCGCCGTGGTGTTCCATCTCGACAAGTTCTACTCCTTCAACATCAGTAATCAACTCACGAGGTTCGTCATAAATTCCCATTTGACGACCTAATCTACATGGGTCATGGTAGGTGACCTTCATCTCTTCCTCAACAGACAAGTCCATCTTGAAGTCGTTAACCTGTAGGAATTCAGTGGTATGCATGACCTTGATGTCCTCGAGTTCATAATCTCTGGCGAAGGTGCGGAAACACTCTGCACAGGATGATACCAAGGTATCAATTCCACTGGCTTTCAACTTGCTTTGATTGTAAGCCTTCAGTTTCTCAAAGACCTCACTCATACCCTGCCACTTCTGGTCGTGTCCACAGCACTTGAGGAAATCTCGTCCTAGATAAGCAACATCGATATCCATACTTTCGAACAGAGTGAAAGCAGAATTGGTTGCATCTCCAAGATTCATATCTCCCTGGTTGACATGTGAGAATATCATCTCCTGATCGATGTAGTCAACACAACCGGGGTAATAACCGATGTTGCTGTCGATAGGGTAGTCCTCTACGCTGATGAAGTCAGAATCAGCTTCCTCTTCCGCCTCGGCTGCAAGAACTGCTTGTAATACGGTGTGAGGGATCTCTGCTGCGGGCGGGCCGCCAACGACTAGGTTGCGCCTGATGTCCACATATGAGTCATAATCAACCAATTGTGGACAAGCATTGGTACATGCACTGCAAGTAAGGCAAGAATACATGGGCACTCCGTCATCTTCGTTGTTCCAAGTATTGTAAATGATGTTCAACTTGTCACCTGCATTGAACAATCTAACTGGACAAGCATCGTCGCACAAATCGCAACCATAGCACTTGTTCATCTCGTATTCATAGCCTCGCCCCATCTTACGCAAAATGACCCAAACTATTGCACCAACGGCTAGTGGTGGGATGAACAAACTGTAAGTCAACTTGGCATCCAAAGACTTGGGATTAACGTGGTAGCCAGGATTCTCTATGATTTCGTATGAATCTTCTCCACCCATTGCGATAATGCCTCCCACGTCTGAGAGGTTCACTTTGCGTCCGGTCTCCTTGTAGATCAACAATGGTTGGAAGGAGGAGATGTGCCATCCGCTGGTAACACTAACATTCGATGGCAATTGGCTGTTAGATAAGGAGAATTCAGCAGTATAGGTTCCTGGTGCTAATTCAGTGGTTAGAGACTCACACCCCTTGACTCTAGCAGCAACGTTGCCCGAGTTGTCGGAAATTTTGAGTTCGGCTGTAACCATATCGGTGACCAATACTCCGTCGACCTTGCGTTGATTTGGATCAGTATTGCGATATTCACATGAGACATCAGTAATGACATTGTCCAGCCAAGTATCTTCGATGGTGAACTCTTGAGTTTGAGTGAATGAGAAGACGCCACTTCGTTCATCTTCTCCACTTGCGGCATTTACGCCCGCTGTCGAATCTTGATGATTATTGACATCGGCGAAATCGATTATTGTCGCTTGAGTTGGTTGGTATAGAGTCCAAGCCAACCAATCTTTGGCTGGTACTATCAAATCATCATACTTGCCTTCAGTGAACGAATTGGCTTCATGTACTGAAGTATCCAATGGTTGGCTACGCATCTTGTACAATTCACTCTCGTCTTCCATCGCTCCTAGGCCGCCAGCATCCCAGAATCCATTGTTGTAAATAGGCCAAGTCCAAGCGCTGATAATTACCGCGATTATCATTCCACCAACGGCAATTTGCTTGCCCAGTTTAGGAGTGGTTCTCAGGCCAATGCTATTGACGAGGAACCATCTAGTTCCAAAATAAATCAGTATGCCTATGAGAATACCCGTCATCACCCAGGGTATCGCATTGAACACATCCGCAATCCAAGGATCTCTTACCCCACAAACCAAATCTCCATGGCTATCTAATCGACAGAAGTCGGCCCGGTTCTTCCCATAGAGTTCAAGGAAGATATTGATTGAATATACCGAAATAAACCATACATGTGCTAAGTAGATGGCTCCAGCAGCTGCAAACACGGGGTCTTCGACTCCACGCTTTTCACGGCCTCCAAGGAATGGTGGGAGAACCAATATTCCAACTGGGATGCCGGTTAGTGCTGAACCCCACCATGCTGCATTCCATGGGAATACTGGCTGGCCAAAGAAATCACCAATAGGTCCGAGTGGTACATCGAATTGCGGGAGATATTCTCCCCATCGAAGGTATCCATAGGAGAATAGAACGTACCAGTCAGGGAATACGAAACCAGCCTGTGCAAACGGATCTGCTGCATCGTGCAAAGGCGGAGGAATAATCCATGAATAAAATGCTAGAACTGCCAAGATTGCTGCAAAGATGATGCTGTCTCTGAGCACTTCATGAGGCCAGAATCCATGCCCGAGCATGGTCCTTACTCGCTTTTCTCCAACGTCCTTGAGTTTGGCCTTTTCAGACATGTAGGTATCTGCTACCCTTCCAAGATTATCGATTAGTCCCATTCTTCAACCTCCTCAATGCGGCTCCGCAATACCTTGGACCCATACGATGAACATGTGAACAATGATCAACGCGGTGACGATGACTGGCAAGATGAACACGTGGATGAAGTACATTCTAGTGACTGTGCCTCCACTAAGACTTGTTCCGCCAAACAGCAAAGTCGCAATCTGTTTACCAACCAGCGGTGATGATAGGCTCATGTTGATCCCTATCGTCGCCGCACCAAATGCTAATGCATCCCATGGTAACAGATAACCGGAATAGCCGAAAAAGATGACTAGGAACATCAACGCTACACCGATTAGCCAGTTGAGTTCGCGGGGATTGCGATAGGCGCCAGTAAAGTATACTCGGCACATGTGTAAGAATACTGCAGCGACCATGAAGTGAGTGGCCCAGTGATGTATCGATCTGATGATGTATCCAAATGGTAACTCGAGCATGATGAATTGCATACTTGCGTAAGCGGGACTTGGGTCACCATCTCCTCCGGGGACGTAATAGATTCCAAGCACAGTTCCAGTCAGTACGAGGATGATGAAGGCGATGAACGAAATTCCTCCAAGACAATACAGTGGATACCAATACCAAATGATCCGTAATTTGTATTTTTCAGCGTGCGACAAAGGCATTTGTCGATGCATGTTGTAGTAAGCGTCCTTGGACATTGCCCAGTAGTCCTGAACTCTGAATCTTGTATCAAGCCATGAGAATACCCACAAGAATGAGCGTTCTGCAATACCCATCTTACCACTGGACTCAACTGCTCTTAGGATATCTCTGCGAGGCATATCTTCGTTCTCTTTTCGCAGAGTGAACGCCACCAACACGGTGATGAAGGCGATAAAGAACCACAATATCCAGAAAATCGTACTCATATTATCACCTCAATCACAAAATGTCAACCAATCAAGAGTTGAAACTCCATCAACATCCAAAATGGCTCCCTCAATACTACCTGAATCACTTATTGTTACTGGGATTATTGGTAGTCCCACCGGAGCAGGTCCTCCAGAACGACGAATGCCTGCGTAATTGAACTCTTGTCCATTAGCCCTGTTTCTATTCATATTCATCTCGAGCATGGTGGGGTCGAATCTGCTTGAATGGCAGATACAGAACAACTTGGTTCCTCCACTATCAGTTCCACCTGCTGACCAATGGTCTTCTGTGAAGGTGTTGTCAACTAATTGCCAACCTGGAATACAGCAAAGGTGGGTGCAGCGAGAGAATATCATGACGATGTCAGAATTGGGGAATAGCAAAGGTTGCTTTTCGACAAGATCTTCGAAATGCCCAACATACTTGCCAGTGGCATCGTAGCCTTCAGCAGTCTGGAATCTCGGTTTGTTGTCGACGGCTGGAGTTCCACTGTTTTGGGAGTGGGGGATGTAATTCACAGTCACTGGTAGTCCTTGCCAAACTCCAGCGGCACCAGCAACTCCAGTCTTTGAGTTGCTCGCTTCTGCGATGAAATCCTCTTTCTTCATTTCTTGAAGATGCTTCGAACCATACCATGCCGAATCTTCGCGACCCTTGGCCCAGTATTTCACAGCGGAGTCTCCTTCTGAACCCCCCCCGCCGGGCATCAGTATGGCTGCATAACCAAGTGCTCCTAAACTAGCAGCCAAGACTCCCGCTGCAGCATTGAAACCATAGCGCATGAATTGGCGTCTGTTCATCGAAGTAACGCTTGAAGCGACATCTGAATCTTCCCCCGGTTTGGGGGCGGGGCGTAGATCACGTTCTCTTGCCATCATATCACCTCATATCTTGTATTCTACCCAATCCTTGGGGTGTTCAGGAATGTGTTTGTTCCTGCGATGCTTGACAATAATCTTGTCAGGAAGTACCCACTTCATGTATACTACTCCCATGAGAATCAAAGTCAATAGAGTCATTGCAAAATGAAAGGACAGTTGCTGTGCCTCCCATCCTACAAATAGTCCGTAGAGCATGCCACTTATCCAGTAAAGAGACCAGAATAGACCCCATGCAAAGAAGAATAATACCAAGGCGCTTCCACCTGAGGGGGCAAGGCTGGCATTCACAATGGTGCCTGGATTAGCTTTGTTGAATACGCCATGATCAACCGCGGAAAGATATTCCTCTTCAGAGAGAGAAACTTCTTCCAAAGCCTTACGCGCATCCTCAACGCTAACTTTGCCACTGGCGACTTCTTCTAGAAGTCTGGAAACCATGTCTTCGCTCATCATTGGTCACCTCGCCGGTCTGTATGGTATCGCAATCGAAGCAGATTGCTTCTTCCCTTGTAGGAAGTTGAGAATCCATACCTCAACATCAGTCCGCAGAAGATGATGACTAGGATCACAGACAAGAATCCAAGCAGTCCTAGCCAATGCGCTCTCAGTTTGGCTCCCATTTCGTGCAGGGATAGGCCGTGATGATCTTCTGCGGGAGGTTCTAGTTCACCATCGCCGATGAATACTGTGCGTACGCGGCTAGCATCAGTTTCAGCATCTCCTTCAGGGATGCTGAATAACAGATGGTTCCAACGGTCACTATCTGTTGCGCCTTGATCTCCATTGACAGAGTTGCCTGATACTCTGAATACCACTTCAGCGGCACCAGCGTCGGGCGCTGTCCAAACGATATTCCATGAGCGTGCACTAACTTCAGAACCGGATGCGGTATGCGTTAAGGTGGTATCATCGCCTTCAACTGCAGTTTCAACGAGGCCTTCACTACCACTTCCAGCAGAGAGGGTTCCGATATTGACACGCATCGAGAAGCCAGCATAATATGGTCCGCTGGAATCAGGGCCCCCAATAATCTGAAGCAGCATTGGGTATTCTTGACCAGGGATGTAATGATACGGTACCGAGGCCATCAGAACGGTCACCGAATCATCAGCGCCATCGGGATTGTGACATAGGCATCCCATCTCCGCCACATCGGAAATTTCGGAACTATCGGCGATGTTGGTGTGTTGCCCTCCTATGCCTCCGTGAAAGGCGCTGCTGAGTACAGGTGCGAAAAGCACAATCGCCAGCATTGAGGTCAGAACTATACGGTATCTGTTCATGACCCCACCAAGCAATATTCTCGACTGGTAAGTGGCTCATAAGTATTTGCAGCCCTCCCGTAGGGAGGGGGCTCAGCAAGCCCTTTTCTCAAGTAGCCAAAATCCCCTAAAGAAACCCCTCGGATGGGAAAGTCTCATGCCTGATGCTCGTCCAGATGGTTTCGAGCGAGATGTCTGATTTACCGTTCAAGAATACCTATCGCCTGACTCCAGAGCAACTTCAGAATCTAGATGAAGCTGAGGAGATGATGGAGAAGCACGACTTGACTGCCGCAGAAGAAGCCTTGCTGAAGATGTTGGAAGAAGATCCTATTTGCGTCCCAGTATTGAATAATCTCGGACATCTGTATGGCAAGTTATTGTCAGAATTCGAGAAGGCAGTAGAGTATTACGAGAAGGTTTTGGAACTTGAGCCTGACAATGCTTGGGCAAGAGATCAAAGGCGTCGATATCAGCGCTACTGTTCTTATGATTGAAGGGTCATCATTGAAGGGCCTCCATCGTTGCAGGACTGGTGATGCGGGCCAGCAGAGACAGCGACATTCTTGTCGCCGGCGTCGGCGGTTTGGGTTGTGCTTGGGCGGCCAAGGCACACGAGAGGGTCAAGGATAATGCCGACCTTCTTCTTGTTGACCACCCTCATGAAGAGATGCCTGAAGTTGAAGCACATCGCTTGGATCTAGGGGTGGAAAATCACCCTGCTGGTTGTGCGATGATACCTCAACTGGCACGGCAGAGAATGAAGGCCCATGGTCGCAATACTGCATTGGTATTGGAGCCCATAGAGTTGGTCATTCTGATGGTCGGGCTTGGAGGGGGCGCAGGAAGTGGAGCAGCACCAGAACTGGCGCGTCAAGCACGCGCTTCGGGTGCTCTAGTACTGAGTATTGCAGCATTGCCTTTTCAGAGTCAATCTACTCGCGTGGCTATAGCCGATCAAGCGCTTGTTGAATTGGAAAATAGTAGTGATGTATGTGTGCGCCTTTCGTTGGACCGTCTAGCTTGGCAAGCGAGGGAGAGAGGTTCGGATTGGCGGAAAGGTGCCTCATGGATTGAGGAGTTAGTAGATGGTATTGTCCAGACGATTTGCCGGATGGGTTTAATCAATCTAGATCTCATGGATTTGCGCGCAGTTGTGGAGCGCAAAGGTAAGGCTACAATGTTGGTTGCTGAAGGTTCTTCCAGCGACCCTTTGGAAGTATTCGAGAAGGCATTGCGCGCCCCATTGGATGATTTGGCAATAATCGGCGCCCGAAGTTGCCTATTACAGGTCGAAGGTGGTAGGGGGATGACTGTTTCTCAAGTGGAAGCGGTATCGAACGCATTCACTCAAGGGCTACATCCTGAGGCATTGGTCATTCTAGGGGCCCGTATGTCTCCTGAATTGGAAGGGCGATTAAGGGCGGTAGCCGTAGTCTCTGGGATAACCGTGATTCCTGATTAATCGAGGACTTCGATTTCTTCGTCTTCCCAATCTTCTTCATATTCAGAATCATCTTCGAGTATTTCGCTATCCTCGTCGCCATCTTCGATCTCCTCTGTTGATTCTTCTAGCACTTCTTCGACTTCAACCTCATCATCTATCTCTACGATTTCTTCTACCGGTTCAGAGGAATTATCTTCTTCAACGGTATCGTCATCTGTATTTTCAACATCCTCAATTACAGTGTCAGTATCTCCTGACTCGTCGTCTTGGTCATCATTCCATGGTAATTTTCTGATACTGCTATTGTGCAGGTACATTAGAGTCAGATAGGTTATCGCGTGTCCAAGCATCAGAACGGTTGCAACGTCTCTGAGCAGGATTGCAATCATGGCGATTGAACCTGCATATCCGAAGCCGAATGTCAACCCCCAGAACAGAGCATTTTGTTCAGTGAAGTACTTGCTGTCAACTTGAAGAGAACGACTTGATAGCCCATAGATGGCAAGAATTACCGTCAAGATCATCAGGGTCAATTCCTCAACTGTCGAGATGATTTCAGGCTCTCCAAAGTCGTTGAATCGCCTCCAGATGGACAGTAAGTGCCAAGCAGCGAATAATTGAATCAACAAACCAAGGCCCATGCTAGCCCTACTAGCGCCCTTGTAGCGACCTGCTTTTTCACGAAATGGTCTAGCCCAAACAAGTACTGCGATTTGGCCAGCAAGTAAAACCAAGAGATATGGAAAATGTTCCTTGAGAATAAGTTGAGCGGAGACCGTTTTACCCCATGCTGCGCTTTGAAATGCCCAAAGAAGTAAAATTGCACATGATTGAACGATTATGATTTGCACAATTGAGGAAGATAGGAGGTGTGGTTTGCGACTGGAATCATCCATGAACATTGGTCTAGCGAACATGAATCCCTTGATAGTCATGCGAAATGAAATTGCTTGACCCATGGACCAAGCGATGAACAGTCCCGCCAATAGTAGTGGGATGCCATTGGCCCATGCTTCCAATCCTCCTCCCTCATTGAAAATTGAGTGAAGTATTCCCAGAATGATGGCACTGAGTAGTAGCGGTGGAATCCAGACCTTGATCAATTGCTGTAGTTGATGAATAGCCCATGCAGTGAACCCTTGTGTTTCAGTTTCCTTGAAAGCAGTTGTGTGAATCAAATCGCGCCATCTTTCTGAGCGTGCTGCTAGAGCGATTATCACGTATGCAGCAGCGAATGAAATGTAGGCAATCGCACCGAAAACCCCGCCATCTTCGGAACCTTTGACACTGTAGTACAGATAGGAGGTGACTACCGTTAGCAATAGTAGGTGAGGAAAAGTTCTCGGTGACAGAAGTACAGCGATTAGTCTAGCAAAGCCAAGCCGTTGAATTTCTACTTCAACATGCTCCGCAGTTTCTTCCGCCATCTCGCCCCTCGCGTATACCTGCACATCGAAGGCTTTCAAGTCTAGCGGCAGTGGCGGGCGCATGGGCGGGACTCGCGTATCCAAGGCAAAGCGCGGCAAACGCCGATGGATAGGCTTCTCAGCCCCTGAAGATCTAGCCCAACGAAGCGATCTCGAAAAGTACCTCAAAGAACACATGCAAACGGTTTTTCCTTGGAGATTGTTTGATTTGGAGAGTGATGAAGAAGGTGTCAAGGCGATATTGCGAGTTCGATTGGAGGACTATCAAGCGGCGTTGGAGAATATGAATTCGGGGCGATTGACTAGCTTGACCAGTTCTGGTAAGATACGCCTGGTTCGACAGAGGTTGGGTTTGCCTCCTCGTCCACGCAAGAGGAAGCGTTGAAACCTATCTTTAGGCAGTTTTTCCTGCGAAGGGCTTTTGCTCAGAGCAATCGCAGATGCCTGTATGAGCGGTGATGACGAGGTTGAATCCGAGCCCGTCGAAGAGGCATCTGATGAATCGAATGCCGCCTCTTCAGAAGAGCCCGAGGAAAGCAGCCAGCCATCTATAGAAATTGTCGATGAAGACGATGACCTTGCTGCTGTTGTAGAAGAAGCAATGGATGGAGAAGAGGATGACGAAGAGTCCATAGAGGACTCGGAACAAGTTGAAGTCACTCCCGATAAAGAGCCACTTTTCAAACGCTGGTGGAATGCTGAACACACCAACTTATCTTCTACTCTACCAGAGTTTCGATTTTTGGCGAATGTCGAAGTGAATAGGGGTTTGTTGGTATTATCTCTCTCCACAATTATCCTCCAGCTGTGGAACATGCTGTTCGGAATCGCAACTTCTGCCTCTGGAGTTCGCGAGAATAGCCTGAACTGGTGGAATTTTTTCTTTGGATCAGGTATGGATAGTCAATTGGCTCCCTCGTTTTCAGACCCACTGGGGTGGGCGGTACTAATCGCTTCATCCTGCGTATTGTTGTCGACCATGCCACGCCCAAAGGATTGAATCATCATCGCTCTTCGAGCGTCCATGGGTGGTGGAGCGGCTCCTCCTGTCAAATTGAATGATGTAGTCATCCTAATTGGTGGAGCTATGGTTTTGGCATCATTCGTGTTGTTGCTTTGGGATTCTGCTACCCATCTTGAGATGCCTTTAGATGACGAGGAACTTCCGCCTGGAACAAACCCTACTACAGAGGTCTCACAGACATTCGATATGAGTTCGGGTGATGAGGTTATTTTGTCGCTTGAGTTATTGGAATGCCCTGGTAATGATGATGCAGGAGAATGTGGTCTCATCGAATATGCTTGGGCTCTCGAAGGAGAAAAATTAGAAGCACAAGATTGGCAGTATAAGAGTTTGAAAGAAGGGGATTTACTGGAGGAGAAATTCAAGGCCGATAAAGGTGGAGAATGGACTTTGCAAATAGTCTCAGATTCAGAGGCAATGATGGATATAGATGTTAACCATAGGTGGTTGTTACCTTGGCTGATGATGTTCGTTGGAGTAGCTTTGCTTTCGTGGGGAATATGGCAGTCTCAGGGCGAGTCTTAAGAGTTAAAATCAAATCTCCAATTACTATCGAATGTTGTATCACAAATTATTGTTTCACCGCTCTCGTTTTCGACCAGCAATCTGCCAGATTCGTCAAGCCCTACCGGGCGTCCTTTGAGATCTGAATTGGAGATGATTGCACCCTCGCATAATTTCAAGGAAAGAATTTTCCATGCCATACTCAACAATTTCTCATCATTCGGAACTTGGCAACCTATTCGTTGTTCCAAAAAACCCGATAATTCGGCATCAATTCTCTCGATAAGAATCTGTGATTTCACATCTAGATGGGCTATGTCTGAATCAGTTCTAGGTTTGAGATTGATGCCGATTCCAATAACTGCCATTCCATGCCCAGTTCCGCTTCTCGCCTCAACAAGAGTTCCAGACAGTTTTCCTCTTTCAGTCAGTATATCATTTGGCCATTTCAACCAATAATTTTGCTTCATCTGCGCCTCTTCACTAAGACTGTCGATGGCTCTCCATACGGCCATTCCTGCAACTAATTGAAGAATTCCTGGGCTACGCATTGGAACCAGCCATGAAGCCAACATGTCTCCTTCTTGAGAATCCCAAGTTCTTCCTCTCTGTCCCTTTCCTTTGGTTTGTATGCTTAACTGCAGGCACCTTCCTTCATTACCACCTTGATCAAGCAGTAGGGTGTTGCTTGATTCACCCTCTGTCAAATGCTCGATAGTTCGGCCTGACCAAGGTTTCCAAAAAGCAAGAACTTCTAGGTGTTCACCGTCTCCAAATGTAATCGCTTCAACAGTTCTATGGGCCCATCCTCTCGCGGTAGATTGTCTACCAAGGTGTCTTCCTATAGTGGTAGAAGATCGGATAATCAGCACTGTGCCATCATCCTTTAGAAGATTGAAACGATCGATTTCATTGAGCAACAAATCTCCAGAACCTTGGCCCCAATCTAGATCGACCATTCCCGCTTCTTCCAAGGGTCCAAGCATCGGCTCACCTGATTTGGGAGGGTCGAGATAAGGAGGGTTCCAGATTATCAGGTCGTATTGTCCCTGTCCGGACCAAGCACCATCACCTTCTCCTGGGCCTCCTTCAGAAACGCTGATTGCGCCTTCCATTCCCAGTTCAGAAACGCGACCTCTTAGTGCTGCTACAGCAATCGGGTTGATGTCGCATGTGTGGACATTGAACCCCCTCATCGCAGCCCATATACTGACTGCCCCAGAACCGCAACCAACCTCAAGCAATCGTCTCGAATTTCCTTCTCCAAACATGCTCAAAGAATCGCATAGAATTCCGGTGTCTTCGCCGGGCGGATAGACTGTCGGCGCGATGGTAAGATCTATGCTCAAACCATCAGGTGCACACCATTCAACTTCTTGAATCGGAGCTTCAATGAATTGTAATTCTCGTTGGATGTTTTCGTCATTGAAAGAATCACGCATGAGAAATCACTCTAAATGGCCAAAAAATCAGGTTTTTTCACGAAGGTTTGATATCGCTAGTTCGAAACTCGCTATGCGGGCCGGAACCCAACTGACCTCTGGGGGCCTGAGCGGAGCCTATGGCTCCTTTGTCGATGGATTTACATACCCCCCCACGGTCCGCCGAAAGCCCTGACTACGCGTCGGGCCTGTAGCTCAGTCAGGTAGAGCGCCGGGCTTTTAACCCGGTGGTCGCGGGTTCGAACCCCGTCGGGCCCACTCCTGACTAACTATAGGCTCGGTGTTTGAAAGGGGCATGTGGGGTCGGAAAATGGTAGTCAAAAGCGCAACGAAAAAACGTCTTATGGAACTTGGCGTAGATGAGGAATATGCTCACAAACTAGCAACCGATCGAAACATGGCTGACATCAAGCAACTTTCAATCGATGAAGTTGCCAATGTTGTTTCACTTTCAAAGGATGATGAGAAGTTCTCAGCATTGATGGATGTTATCAGAGAAGTTGGTGCAACCCGCCGCAAGCGCAAGTCCAAGAAAATCACAATCAATGCCAAGGCTGTTGATGATGATGATTTCCCACTTGGCTTGACCAAGTTCAACGTCTTGAACCACGAGTTGGTCCCTCATCAGGAATTGGTTCCTGAGGAAGAGGAGGAAGAAGCACTAGCTCCGTGGGGGTTAATGGTTGAGGACGAGGATGCTGGCGGACAACGCCTCGCTAAGGAACTCCTGCCAAAGATTCTCATCACTGACCCAGTTGTTCAGGTCATCAAGGAGATGGCAGAGAAAGAGGACATGCTTCTTTCTGCAGCAGACCCCGAACATGTTCCACTGCCAGCAGGATGGTTGGCAGATCGTGTTCTCAAAGTCAATAGGCACAGCCTATCAGCAGGCACTTCAGTCGCATTCAGGCTCATTGTGGAGGGCAACTGAGGAGGGATTATTATGAAGGAGATAATTAAGTCATTTTTCCGAGAACGCAGTCTTGTAAATCACCAGTTGGCATCATACGACGACTGTATCCCCTCTTCTGATTCAAGCTATTCAAGGATGGAGAAGATTGTTCAATCCATTCGAGTAGGTACTGATGAGGAAATCGACGATGACCAGGGCGGTATAATCAAACTCGACGTAATCGATCAGGATATCGTAGTCCGTCTCAAGAAAATCCAGTTGGGAACCCCCACTATTCGTGAAGCCAATGGTAGTGAGCACGATGCTACACCAATGGAGTGTCGTCTACGCAAGTTGACATACATGTCTCCTGTAATGATTGATTTCACCATCTATAGGAACGGAATACCGCAGAACCCAGAGAAGGGTGTGCAAGTTGGTAGCCTACCGATTATGACTCGCTCAGCACGCTGTAATCTTCACCCCAATCATTTGGTTAAGGATGGTGTTCTCAATCCATCCCACTCCGAGGAGGATCGAAAGATTGCCCATGACCTTTGGCGCAAGAGGGGAGAAGACCCGCTTGACCCAGGGGGCTACTTCATCATCAATGGAACAGAAAGAGTTCTCATTTCTATGGAGGACCTTGCTCCAAACAGAGTTACTATCGAAATCAACAAGCGCTATGCAAAGAAGACAGAAGTTGCAAAGATTTTCTCTCAGAAAGAGGGTGTTCGCAAACCACTGACCGTAGAGAAGCGACGTGATGGAATGTTGATGGTTAAGATTAGCACTGCAGGAACTACCCCAATCCCTGTAGTACTATTGATGCGTGCACTTGGAATTGAGAAAGATCAAGATGTATTCCAAGCCATTGCTGGCCCAACTCAGACTTTCAAGTACATTGTTGCAAACATCAACGAAGTCAAAGACAATGATGAGTACGATGTAGAAAATGTCGAAGAATCTCATCAGTGGTTGGAGAAGAAGTTCGCTGCAGGTCAGCAGAAGGAATACAGAGAAGCGAGAGTTCAACAGTTGTTGGACCGCGAAGTCCTACCTCACCTGGGTGACGCACCTGAAGACAGGAAGAAGAAGGCCATATTCATCGGTAGGATTGTACGTCAAGTATTGGAGATGGCTTTGGATGATAAGCCTCCGAATGATAAGGACCACTACGCCAACAAGCGTGTAAGACTAGCTGGTGACTTGTTTGAGGATTTGTTCCGCGTTTCAATGAACCAGTTGGCTCGAGACCTGAAGTACCAACTTGAGCGCCATCACAACCGCAAGCGAGACCTGAAGATCACTTCTTGTTTGAGACCAGATGTACTAACCTCGAAGATATTGCACGCTCTAGCGACAGGAAACTGGGTCGGTGGCCGCAGCGGAGTTAGTCAGTTGTTGGACAGAACAACCTATCTGGCTGCACTATCCCACTTGCGAAGAGTGACCAGTCCATTGGTTCGCAGTCAACCACATTTCGAAGCTAGAGATTTGCACCCAACTCAGTGGGGACGACTTTGTCCAAACGAGACCCCTGAAGGACAGAATTGTGGATTGGTGAAGAATGCCTCGCAGATGATTGATATTTCAGAGCAAGTCGACGAGAAGGAAATCAAGGCACGCCTAGATGAGATGGATGTATTCCAGCCTGAGGATTGGACCGATGGTGATAGGATTCACGTTAACGGAGATATCTACGGTATTCACAAGAGAGGTAAGAATCTAGTCAAGCAGTTCAAGAATGCACGACGTAGAGGTTCCATCAGGCCTGAAGTTTGTATCAGGCATGATATTGTCAACAAGGACATCTTCATCAATACCGATAAAGGAAGAATTCTGCGTCCATTGTTGATTTTGCACGATGGCGCTCCTCGTTTGACCAGTGATGACCTCAAGGCTCTCGATAGTGGTGAGATGTTGTTCAGGGATTTGTTGAACCGAGGAGTTGTAGAATGGGTAGATGCAGAAGAGGAAGAAGATCTATTGGTCGCTCCGCGACCCTTCATCCTACCGGCCACTGCCCCTGATTCCTGCAAGAAGATTGCCGGTCGTCCATTGACCTATGAGAATGTAGAATGGATAAACATGGGAGAGGAAGGTGTCGATCACGCTAAACTCAAGGCCAAGGTAAAGATGCCTAATGGTGCTGAAGTCGAAGAGACATTCAAGGTTCCATTGGAGTATGATAGCAACAATACCCACGTAGAGATCGATCCGCAGTTGATTATGGGTGTTTGTGCAAGCCTGATTCCATACCCAGAACACAATTCGACTCCAAGAGTAACCGGTGGTACTGCAATGGTCAAGCAGAGTCTTGGATTGCCGAGTTCAAACTACCGTCT
Source organism: Yoonia sp. (assembly GCA_964230945.1). Taxonomy (GTDB): domain Archaea; phylum Thermoplasmatota; class Poseidoniia; order Poseidoniales; family Poseidoniaceae; genus UBA226. The sequence goes on along the minus strand of CAXRJJ010000037.1, from coordinate 19,169 downwards.
ACGTCCAGATACCAGACTTCACGTATTGCACTATCCGCAGCGAAGTATTGTTGGAACCGATGCCATGGAAGCAACACAATTCCTACAGAGACCCGGTGGTCAGAACTACGTTGTAGCAGTCATGTCACTACATGGTTACAACATGCAAGACGCAGTCATCATGAACCGAGCAAGTGTTGAGAGAGCATTGGGTCGTTCGACATTCATACGAACTTACAATGCTGAGCGACGCCGATATCCAGGAGGTCAAGTCGAAGAGATTGAGATTCCAGGTTCAGGTCTAGAAGAGGTCAAGGGCCTCAAGCCTGTTGAGGCATATGCACACTTGGAAGATGATGGTCTACCGACTCCTGAAGTAGAACTTGAGGGCGGAGAGGTTCTGGTTGGAAAGACCAGCCCACCAAGATTCCTTGAGGAGACCGGAGCAGGAGCATTCCTGCAAGCGCAAGAACGCCGAGAGTCCTCAATGTTGGTCCGCAATGGAGAGAAGGGATGGGTCGACAATGTCTACGTCACCGAATCTTTGGACAGTGGCCGATTGTGCCGAATCACACTAAGGAGCCACAAGGTTCCTGAAGTAGGTGACAAATTCGCCTCCCGCCACGGACAGAAGGGTGTCATCGGAAGATTGGTTGATCCCGAGGATTTGCCTTTCACTAGAGATGGAGTGGTTCCTGATCTGATTATCAACCCTCACGCTATTCCAAGCAGAATGACTGTGGCTCACGTCTTGGAGATGATTGGTGGAAAGGTTGGTTCTCTAGAAGGACGCTACATCAACGGAACTGCATTCCGTGGAGAGAAGGAAGAGAGCCTGAGAGAAGGACTTGTCCGCCATGGATATGCTCACACAGGTCGAGAAACAATGTACAATGGTGAGACCGGAGAAGAGTATCCTGCAGATATCTTCCTAGGGGTAATTTACTATCAGAAGCTACACCACATGGTTTCTGGAAAGATTCACGCACGTTCCAGAGGAAGAGTGCAGATTTTGACTCGCCAGCCAACAGAAGGAAGAGCACGTCAAGGTGGATTGAGATTTGGAGAGATGGAAAGAGATTGTCTAATCGCTCATGGAGTTTCGATGGTCATCAAAGACAGATTGTTGGACCAGTCTGACGGAGAGAAGTTGCTGGTCTGTTCTGAATCTGGGCATATCGCCTGGTATGATTGGCGTAAACGAACCTATGTTAGTCCGGTTCTTGGACCGGGGGCAGAGGTTCATGAGGTTCAGACCTCGTATGCATTCAAGCTGCTTCTAGATGAGATGAAATCACTTGGAGTGGCCATGAGACTTGAACTGGAGGACCAGAGATGAACCGAAATCAGACCACTTTGATACCGAAGCGAATCTCCAGTATTCGCTTCAATTTGATGGACCCTAACGAGATCCGAAAGATGTCTGCTGTAGAAGTAAAGACTGCAGACACCTACAAAGACGATGGACACGCTTACCGACAAGGATTGATGGATCCAAAGATGGGTGTTATCGAACCAGGAATCCGTTGTGATACATGTGGAAACAAGTACGATGAGTGCCCAAGCCACTTCGGACACATTCAGTTGGAGTTACCAGTTGTGCACATCGGTTTCGTTGGATTGATCAAGACTGCTCTTAAGTCTACATGCAATTCATGCAACCGTATCCTCCTGCAGGAAGCTGCTGGGACACACCCAAGCGATGAAGAGAAGTCCGAGCAGGATTACTATAGAAGCCGCATTATCGATACAATTCAGAAGCACGGTTTGGGTTCAACAGAATTCTCCAAACTGATTAAGGATGTAGAAAAGGTATGTTCCAGTACCAAGCGTAAGGTTTGCATGCACTGTCAGGAAACTCAAGGGAAGATCATTCTTGACAAGCCTACCACTTTCAAGGAGAAGATGGATGCAGGAACCGGTGGCGCAAAAGCCAGCGAGAAGAAGTTGAATGCTCGAGATATTCGCGAGTGGTTGACCGAAATTCCAGAAGAGGATCTAATATTCATTGGAATGGACAAGATTAATCGCCCTGAATGGACGATTATGAGGGTACTGCCAGTGCCACCAATTACTGTCCGACCTTCTATCACTCTAGATAGCGGAGACCGCTCAGAAGATGATTTGACGCACAAGTTGGTCGATGTATTGAGAATCAACCAACGTCTTCAAGAGAATCGAGACGCTGGTGCCCCACAACTGATTGTTGAGGACTTGTGGGAACTATTGCAATACCACATAACCACTTACTTCGATAACCAAACTAGTGGTATTCCACCAGCGAGACACCGTTCAGGACGCCCACTCAAGACTTTGACTCAGCGTCTAAAGGGTAAGGAAGGAAGGTTCCGAAGCAACCTTTCAGGAAAGCGTGTCAACTTCTGTGCCCGTTCAGTAATTTCACCTGACCCGTTCTTGGGTATCAATGAGGTTGGAGTACCAGTTCAAGTCGCTAAGGAGTTGACAGTTCCAATTCGTGTGACTACAAGGAACCGAGAACAAATGAGACAGATGATTCTACGCGGTCCAAACGTACACCCCGGTGTCAACTATGTGATTCGTGGGGATGGACGTCGCGTACGTATTAATGACCGCTCAAAGCTGATTAATGCCGGTTTCAGATGCCACAACCCAGATTGTCAATCTGAGACAACCCTCAGGTTCGATATCGATAGCGTGATGCCTGCTCCTAATTTCTTGCCAGGTCTAGTGATTCGAAAGATGACTCGTAGAACAGATGACCCAGTTGTTGGCGGAGCACCTCAGATGGAGGAGTACTATGAAGTGGATGAGCAAGCAACCCTTGCCAATCTAAGAGGCGAGGACCTCAATCATAAGCCACTAGCAGAAGATGACCCGCGCGCAGTCCTGCATCACAGGTGGAAGTGGGAGTTGGCCAATCCTGATGAGCTATACCCAGAACACTTGGAAGTTTCATGCCCACACTGTGGTTCTCCTGAGATCAATGGATACAGGACCAGAGTTGAGGACCGATTGGCTACCATGGATCTTGAGGGAACACCCAAGCCAGGAATGATTGTCGAGCGACATTTGATCGATGGAGATGTATCCATCTTCAATCGTCAGCCATCACTACACAGAATGTCGATGATGGTTCACGAAATCAGAGTTATGCCTGGTAAGACTTTCCGCTTTAACCTAGCAGTATGTACGCCATACAACGCTGATTTCGATGGAGACGAGATGAACTTGCACGTTATTCAAGGAGAAGAGGCTCGTGCTGAGGCAAAGATTCTGATGCGTGTTCAAGAGCATATCTTGACTCCAAGATACGGAGGTGCTGTAATTGGTGGAATTCACGACCACATCTCTGGAGCATACCTGCTTACTCGCCCAGGAACAAAGGTTGAGAAGACAGTCGCTCTAGACATCCTTGGTCAGATTGGTTACACGGGAAGTCTACCTAAAGAGATTGAATTGGATGATGGACGAACCGGATTCCACGGACATGATTTGATGGGACTGATTATTCCTGAGAACATACAACTCCGTTTCCGTAGTCGTACCAACGAAGATGTCATCATCATCTCAAGCAGTGTTGCTGGTACTCTCGATAAGAGAGCAATTGGAGCAGAAGACGGAAGACTACTAGATGCAGTAGTTCAGACCAATGGTCCTACTGAAGGTGCTAAGTTCCTTGATGACATGACGCGCTTGACCATCGGCGCTTGCACTTCTCTAGGATTCACAACTGGAATCGATGATGAGGATTTACCACCAGAGGCGTTGAGCAGAATCGAGGAAATCAATTCTGAGGCACGTCAGAAGGTAGATGATGAACTCAAGGCATTTGGAAAGGATGGCCGCGGTTATGAAACACGACCTGGACGTACACCATTGGAGACCATGGAGGAGAACATCATGGTTATTCTTGACCAAGGAAAAGCTCAGACTGGAGATATCGCAAAGACGCACCTGACTGAAGGTAGCCTAGACAATGCTGCTGTGAACATGGCAGTATCTGGAGCAAGAGGATCGATGGATAACCTAACCATGATGGCAGGTTCTATCGGTCAAGCAAAGGTACGTGGTGCTAGACTTGAGCGTGGCTACAAGGACAGGGTACTTCCTCACTTCCCTAGGGGATTGAAGGGCGCTAGAGAGAAGGGATTCATCTCTTCCTCATTCAAGCGTGGTCTTGAACCGACTGAGTTCTTTATGCTCTCAGTCTCTGGAAGAGAGTCTCTGGTAGATACTGCAGTAAGAACCAGTAAGTCAGGATACATGCAGCGTAGATTGATTAACGCCATGGATGACCTCAAGGTCTTCAAAGATGAGAAACTATCAGTTCGAAACACTGCTGATCGTATCATCCAATTCGAGTATGGAGAGGACGGTATCGACCCAGCCAGAAGTGTGCACGGTTCACCTGTGAATACAGATGTCATCGTTGACAAGGTGTTGGGTACAACCAGCAAGGACGTGTCCTTAGAAGGAGGTGATGAGTGATGGTAGTAAAGAGTGCAACCAAGAAGAAGCTCATGGATATGCAGATTCCAGAAGAATATGCACACTTGTTGGCAGATGACCGCAAGTGGGATGATGTCAAGATTCTAACAGCGCAAGAGATTGCCGCCATATGTAAGACAGATTCTGATACGGGAACCAAACTGCACACTATAATCATCAGCGCAACAGGTAGCCGTAGTGATTCATCAGATTCTCAGGGCGGAACCACGGTTGTAAGACGCCGAGCTGCTCCACGTCGTCGTAGAGCCAAGGTAGTTCAGGAACTCGAGGGATATGATGAGGAGAAGAAACACGAATCTTACGTGGATGAGATAGTTGAAGATCCTATTCACAAGGCTTTGGTAAAGGCTGACGATGCGATGGGCGATTCTCCTTTGTCCCCACGTGTTCTCGCTGACCTTACTAACTCAGTAAAGGCCCGAGGCCGCAAGAAATTGACTGCAAAGCAAGCTACAGACATGATTTCTCAATCTAGAGATGCATTTTTGCAAGCCCGCGTGGATCCATTTGAGGCTGCTGGAATTACAACAGCACAATCCATTGGAGAACCAGGAACACAGATGACCATGCGTACTTTCCACTATGCGGGTGTTGCAACAGTAAACGTAACTCAGGGTCTACCAAGAGTCATTGAAATCGTCGATGCACGTAAGGTTCCAGATACTCCTACAATGACAATTCGTTTGACAGATGAGAAGAAGGACAATGCGGAAGAATGCCGCAAGTTGGCCGCTGGAATAGAGGTGACCTTGACCAAGAATATCGCAGATATCGAGACCGATGTTGCTCAGCGTAAGTTGGTTCTGAATCTGAAGGTTGGTAACCTCAAGCAGAAGAAGATGACCGGTGAAGAGGTTAGAGACAAACTTTCACGTGCTCTTCGCCTACACATTCTTGCGGACAAAGAGAAGAATCCTAGAGTTCTGACGATTATCCCTGGAGTGCAAAGAGAGGAAGATATCGCTGAACTGAATGAGAACCCTCCATCTTACACAGAGTTGTTGCAACTTGAGGACAAGGTCAAGGATCTTCGTCTAAAGGGAATTCCAGGAATTGAAAGAGCAAATGTCCAGAAGGATGACAAGACTGGCGAACACTACCTTTCCACCATAGGAAGTAATCTCTCTAGAGTCAGCGACTTGGAAGCCATTGACCGTTCTCGTACCTACACCAACAATATCATCGAGATTTATGATTACTTAGGAATTGAAGCCGCTCGTCAGGCAATTATCAACGAACTAAAGGCAACTCTAGAGGGTGCGCGATTAGAAGTCGACGTAAGGCACCTGTTGATGGTTGCTGATGTAATGACCAGCGAAGGTGCAGTTCGTGCCATCGGTAGGCACGGAGTGAGCGGGAATAAGCACAGTATTCTTGCTCGTGCTGCTTTCGAGGTCACTGTCAATCACCTGCTCAAGGCAGGTATCATTGGAGAGAGGGACCGCTTGACTGGTGTGGCAGAGAACGTCATCGTCGGTCAACCGATTTCGCTTGGAACTGGTAGTGTTGAATTGTATTACATACCGGAGGATGCTTGAATTCCAACCTTCTGAGAAGCAATAGTGGAGTATGGGGGAAAATAAAATGGAACTACAAAGAGAATTGAAGACCGCAATCAGCAGTGGAGAATTGCTGTTTGGACAGAATCAGACGATGGATGCATGTGACCGCGGGCAGGCGAAACTGGTCATTCTATCCGCTAATTGCCCACAGCATTGGATAGATGATTTGCACGCCCGCCATCCAGATATTGCCAAGCACCGCGTTTCCGTAGTGAATCGCGAGTTAGGTGTAGCTTGTGCCAAGCCATTCAGTATCAGTGTTATCTGTGTCATCGAGGCAGGAAGCAGCGATCTACTGACTCTGCGCAACAACATCGAGTAAGCAGTTCTTTGATGGACCCCTTTGAACAGGGTCCCTGCATGCAAACCGATGTCTCGGACCTGTTGTACAGGTGTGGGCTTCGTTGGGATGATTCAGTTTCTTCACCAAATGTGCCCCAAGGACCGGTTAGATGGCTTGGAAGGGCTTCAGAAAGCAGCGAAGTTTCCCGGCCATTTTGGCCATTCCTCGGTTTTGATATCTGGGTTGCTGAGCGGGATTGGCCAGCAGTAACCTCTTCTGATTTACAGAGGTGGTTGGTGGATGCCACCGAAGGGGAACACTTGATCATCTTGCATGGTAATGATGAGATACCAAATGCTGGTCTGCCGGAATCGGTCATTCTCTATGACCGAAAGTGCTTCGCTGAGATTATTGGTAGACATGTACTGGAAGTTGGAGATATTGCCAGCAAGAAGGTAGAGCAGGAATTTTCCGCAGATTCCAAACCTGCTGAACCCTCACATTGGAGTGGTGAAATTGGATTGAACCCATCGTTACGACCTGATGAGATTCTTGAACGCCTGGGATTCACCGGACTAGGTCTCAGGCCATTGCATCTTCAAGCCAAATTATGGAGGGTTTCAGGAATACTTGAGGGACCAGATGGAGAACAGGAGATTCATGATTGGTTAATTCTTGAGGACCCTTGGAGTGAACAGTTGAAATTGTTGCAGGATAATGATGTCCTTGAGAACCCGCCTGATTTAGAGAAGCAGGAAAGCGACCAATTATCTTCTATAGAAATGATGCGTATCAGGCTACAAGGATTCCTGAGCCAACGTAGAGCTAGTGGATTAGATCAAGGTTCTGGAACGGTTCTGAAGAGTTGGAAGGCAGCAATTCAATCTTCAGAAATGTCTTCTCAGGAGATACTTATTCCTGCTTGGAAGGGTTCTCTTCCTGGTTATGGAGAGGCCTTACTACACGGTCTTGATGGCACGGTGTTGACGCTTTAGTCCCCCCCCTTCGGGGGGGAGGATTCATCAGGGAGTAGATTCAGGCAAATTCATGTCGAGCCTTTGTCATGCACCTAGAGAGACTGGCCGAGGCATAATTTCCTCGGTCATCATGTTGTTCATGTTAAGCAGTTTGTTGCCAATGATTTCTTCTCCTGCTGTAGAAGATGAGGTCCCGGAATTTGACGTATTGCAGACTTTTGATGCCTCAGCCAGAAGTAGTGGTTGGGTCGAGATGTCTGGTGGTTCAGCAAATGGAAACATCAGGGCTGTAGAAGTGGTTGCCTCAACTGGAGATGTCATCGCAGCAGGCCTGATGGATGGTGGTTCAGCGACGATTTCTTGGGGTGGTGTTTCAGCCACTTCAGGAGAAACAGTCACTCCTTGGATTGCTAAGTCAGATAGTGCTGGTAATGTAGCTTGGGTCAAGGTTGCAACAGTTTCGGGAGCAACTTCTCCGGCTATCAATTTTGGAGATATTGCAGTTTCCAACAATGGAGATGTGTTCGTCACAGGCTCGTTCAGGGAGACTGCTAGTTTCGGTTCGCATACGCTAACCTCTCAAGGATTGTATGATTGTTTCATTGCTAAAATATCCAGTTCAGGACAATGGCAATGGGCAAATTCATTGAAAGGAAATGCTGATGCCCAAACAGGTGCTACTACAACTCTAGATGTGGTTTGGGGAACTGGACTGACTGTGGACCCATCTGGTAATGCGGTAGTTGGCGGATTCTATCTTGGAAATACTCAGGTTGGATCCAATGCGGGAACTTCAATCAGTGATTCGGATATTTTCGTTGCCAAGTTTAATTCAGCAGGAAGTTCTACAACTTGGATTGCAGATGCAACAGGTCCGGAGCACAACGAAGTTCAAGCAATGGCATCAGACAATTCCGGAAATATCTGGCTATCTACATCATTTGAGTCCTCGATGATGTTCGGTTCATATTCAGTTACTGCAAATGGCGGAGGTCATCCAGTTATCGCCAAGTTGAACGGCCAAGGAAATTGGCAAGATGCGCAACATGGCACTACTACCTCTGACACATTCGCTGGCTCATTGGATGTCGACTCATCCGGTGATCCTGTTCTTGGTGGAATCTACAGCGGCTCCCTCACTTTCGGTAGTCAAACCGTCAATGCTCTTGGACAAGACGATGGTTTCGTTGCCAAGTATTCCTCTGGCGCTTGGTCATGGGTTACCTCTGTTGGCACCACAACCTACGATTTCGTTTCCGATATCGCCGTAGACCCGACCAGTGGCAACGCAGTGGTCGCAATGTCCAGCGCTGGTTCAATGACTCTTGCCGGAACTTCTTTCTCTTCTCAAGGAGAAAATGACAGTATCGTTGCCTCAATCAATCCAAATGGTGCTTGGGAGAGGATGCTCAGTGCTCATGGAAGTCAGGACAACTGGTTGGGCGGTGTTGCGGTAGACAATAATGGAAATGTTGCACTTGGTGGAACTACTAGTGGTACTGTTGATTTCAGTTCAACTAACTCGGGAACTGCATCTCCAGCCAATTCTTTTGGTCCATTCATGTGGGTAATTACTGGCTTTGGAAGTACTGATAGTGACGGTGATGGGGTCTTCGATGAGAATGATAACTGTCCAGATGATCATAATAGTGGGCAGGAAGATCACGATTCAGATCAGCAAGGAGATGCCTGTGACATTGATGATGACAATGATGGAATCCTCGATAATAATGGTGAAAGATCAGATGCTTGCCCTCTAGGAGAGTTGGGATGGACTTCAACTAGTATTCAGTCAGATCCAGAGAATAGTACTGATTGGGATATCGATGGATGTAAGGATGATACATCTGAAGATATGGATATCGATAATGATCAGCGAGAGAATGCCAATGACAGTTGCTTGAGAACCGATTGGAACCGTGGACTCAGCCCCATCCCAACTTGGGTATCTGAACCTAGTACCGATCAGGATCTTGATGGCTGTAGAGATGCCGATGAGGATGTTGATGATGACAATGATGGAATCGAGGACGGGAACGACAACTGTCCTGATGAGACTGGAACTTCGAGCAAGGGAACTATGATCGGCTGTCCGGACAGTGATGGCGATGGTTGGGCAGATAGTCTCGATGACTGTCCTGACACAGCGGGAACTTCAGAGAATGGAAGTCTGGTTGGTTGCGTTGACAGCGACGGCGATGGTTGGGCGGATAGTATCGATGCCTTGCCTGAGGAGCCAACACAGTGGCTTGATTCAGATGAAGATGGATATGGAGACAATATCAATGGCCACAAGGCGGATGATTGCCCGCAGGTATCAGGAGGTTCCTTTGAGGATAGACAGGGATGCAAGGATAGTGACAATGACGGTTGGTCAGATGCAGATTTCTCATGGTCCATCGACTTTGGAGCAGATGCATTACCAAGTGACCCTACTCAGTGGACCGATTTTGATGGTGATGGTTTTGGAGATAACTATGGAAATCACTCTTGGAGTAGCACACGTGCAGATGGATGGCCAGGCGAATACGTTCTCTTGGCATTGAACCAAGATGCTTGTCCTCTACAGTATGGTGCTTCAAACAAGGGAGAAATCTACGGTTGTGCAGACCGAGATGCAGATGGCTGGGCAGATTTCATTGATGCATTCCCAGACGATGCCTCTGAGCATTTAGATAGTGATAAGGATGGATTTGCTGATGGTAAAGATGACTGCCCAAGCACAAATGGTGCTTCAACTATCGATAGGAAAGGATGTGCAGACCTAGATGGTGATGGATTCTCCGATCCCGATGCACTTTGGACTATAGGAAATGGCGCTGATGCTTTCAGAGAAGAGCCCACTCAATGGAGTGATTCTGATGGAGATGGCTATGGAGATAATTCTGAAGGAATTCAACCCGATGCTTGCCCCAACACCTTTGGGACATCGACAAAAGAAGGCAACCTCGGCTGTCCGCCTTCAAGCAATGATGATTCCAAGGACGGCCAGTCGTTGAATGAGGATGCTAGTAGTGGATTGGCAGGACTTGGCGATGGCGATCCAGTGACTTGGGGATTGTTGGTTGGAGGAATTGTTGCAGTCATAATCCTCGTCGTATTGTTGGTTAGAGGTGGAGAAGAAGACGATGAATATGAGGACGAAGATGCTCTATATCATCAGCAATATGCAGCAGCCATGACTCAACAGGATACACAGCAGCAATATGCTCAGCAACAATATGCCCAGCAATATCAACAACAGTATCAGCAACCTGCAGCAGTTCAAGCAACAGGTGTACCCGATCCTTCGATAGTCGGTCAGATGAGAACTGATGGTAACGAGTGGATAGAGTATCCAAATGCCTCGGGAATCTGGTATTCAAGAGATCCAGCAACTCGTTCATGGGTTCGCAGAATCTAATCCAAGGGGTGGCCTACCCCTTCTTCTCCAAGTGTCCATTTTAGGCACTTGACGACACCTTCTAGGGCCTTTGCGTTGCGCGCAGCCTCCATCATTCCTTCTTTGTCTCCCTCTTCTCGACACTGCTCGAACCAATCTTTCCACTTTTTCTTTCGCGCGATGGCTGCTTCGAGCATCTCTTCGATCTCTTCCCAAGTCCTATCGTAGTGGCGAACGGGTTTGTCGCTCATGATATCACGGGTATGTGCAGATTCTTTACATTCTTGAGTTTGATGCCGAATTGTTACTGATTTGCATTATCTGGTAAGCGTCTATTTGTCCATCGACTATTGGTTGGCACAACCATATCATCACCAATGATGCAGCCATCAAGTACAGAACCGGATTCAACCATACTGTTTCTACCGATGATGCAGTTTCTGAGAGTAACTTCTCCCCTAACTACTGCTTTAGCCATCAATAATGAACCACTAACAACAGAATTCTCTCCGACTGTACAACCGTCCAGCAATACAGAATTTTCACAGATGCCTTCAACCTTGGAGTTTGGACTAAGGTATCCCTCATTAGAACCTTCAGGAATCTGACTCCACAATTGATCTCTACCCCTTAGAACAATCTCCTGTGCAGCCAATAGATCTGATGGTCTACCTATGTCAAACCACAATCCTGAGATTGTGATTCCACGCAGTGGCATTCCTAGTTCAAGCATCTGAGGGAATACTTGTTTGCTCCAATCAAACTTCTCACCCTTTGGAATCAATTCGAGTACCTCAGGTTCTAAGATATACAATCCTGCATTGATGACATTGCTGAAGGCCTCTTCAGGTTTCGGCTTTTCTTGGAATTTGACAATCCAACCGGTCTCCAAATCAGAGTCTATATCCCCACTCTTTTCATTGGATAGTCCGACTACTCCATATTCGCTTGGGTCATCTACTTGCCACAGAGCCATGCTAGCCATTGCACCACTATTCCTGTGTTCCTCTAGCAATGCTGCAATATCGAATGATGCGAGGGTATCTCCTGAACCAACGACGAATGTTTCCTTCAATTCACCCTCAAGTAGTTTCACTGAACCTGCGGTTCCCATTGCAGTCTCTTCCTCATTAACCCAAGCAGCAAGTTGGCTATGATTCCATGATTCGACAAGTTGGGCCAGAGATTCCCCCCTGTATCCAGTGGTTACGATAACTTCGCTAATCCCTGCTGCAACCAAGGCGTCCTTGACAAATTCGATTACTGGGATGCCTAATACCTCAATCATTGGTTTTGGACGGTTCAGAGTCAATGGGCGCAATCTAGTGCCCATGCCGCCCGCCATGATGACGCCTTTCAGAAGACCACCTCTACTTCTTTCTCCAAGGAGTGACTCTCTTGCGTTTCTGTTTTGGTTTTCTCTTGGACCTCTGGACTTCTTCAGGCCCATCTGATTCCATTGTACCGCCCATTGATAGGTTGCCTTGTTCCAATAATGACTTGACCAGTTCATCAGCGACCTCATCGCTTTCTGCAGCTGTTTGCATTTCTGCTACAACCGAAGCATTGTGGTCATCGATCCAAGATTTCCGCTCATCGCGTTCAGCCTTAATCAATCCCTTCACCTCGGTTACCTGCTTCATTAACTCCACCGTCTTGGCGTGAATCTCGTTAGCCTTTTCCTTCTCGGCTAGGAATGCTTCGTGATATCTGTCGCCTTCTGCTTTGAGAAAATCTCTGTGAGAGAACAACTCATCGAGATCTTTGCTTTCTTCATCGGCCTTTGCCACCCATTCAAGCATTAGTTTGTGAGCATCATCAGCCTCTTGTTTCATGCGGGCAATGGTGCCTTCGATATCGTCAAGGTCCACTTTGATTAATTCTTGAGTCTTCAATTGCGGTTCTAGTTCTATCAATCTCTTACGCATCTCTTTGACCTGCTTGACAAGAGCTTTCTCTTTGTCCAGTCCGATAGTGCCGGAAGTCTCTAGGCGCTCTTCGATAGCCTTGACTTCAGCGTTCAATTTGTTGTACTCAGCCCCTACTGAACGACCTTTTCGTTCCGAATCTCGCGAGGACCTTTGGCGACCAAACAATTCTTTCATCTGTGATTGAATTGAATTTCTTCGTTCCTTATGATTCTTAATTTCGTTTCTGATCTCTCTGACTTCTTCGAGTTTAGTGTCGAGTTTCTGTCGGTGTTCCTTGTATTGAGATTGAACTGAATTTCGCTGCTCTGCATTACGGTCTGCAGCATCATGGAATTGTCCTCTTGTCGCTCTTAGTTTGGACAGGCGCTTTTCCATGGCTTGCAACTTGTCGCGTAGGTCACCAGTCTCTTCGACGGCTTGATCTTGACCTGAATCCTCCTCGGACATGGGTCGTGGGATGGCTTGGACCGTTTCAATACTGTTCCTTCACATCCTGTGTGCATATTCACAAGGATAGCATAGAAAACAAGGGCAAAGATACAGCACTTAGAATGGCTAGAGATCCTGCTGCCAAAGTGATGAGTCCACTTAATTTAGTCAATTTCTGATTCCACTCACTTTTCACTCTGAGATTGACCACCTTGCCTAGAATAAGATCACCATCTTCATCTTCAAGACTGACAGAAACGGTTGCTTCTCCGAGGCGAATGGGTAGGAGAGTTTGCCAATTCAACCTACCGAGGTTGAGTAGATTGGCTATTGCTGCCAATACGTCATCATCTCCTTCACTGCTTAATGCTAATTCAGCCGGCAAGGCGGAAATCATGCTGGCTGCTGGTGGGAGACTGAGGTTCATGTGGATTACTTCAGGACGGAAATCAGGAGATTCGATTCGAAGCACCACATTGCGTTCTTCTTTACTATTGTTAACCAAAAGGCAAAACAGGTTGGCATTTTGATAGACTACATTTTCCATGTCTACGTCGAAAATCAATTCCTTATCCTTGAATCCACTGACGTCGACTCTCAGTGAGTGCTCCAAGCGGTCAAGAATGCGGAAGAATGAGGGGCATTTTTCCTTACACCTATTGACCAGTTTTTCCCATACTTCGTCGTTAAAGAATGGGTGATTGAGAATACCATCGATCTCATCCTCTTCAATTATCTCAGCTACTTCTCGGAATCTTTCTTCATTTGATAACGAACCTTTGCGGTGTAAATGTAGGATGTAAAACAGTCTTTCTCTACCGATAACTGGGTCGAATCCTGGTAACAATGCGGTACGGAATTTTTGCATGAAGTCCTCAAACCGCATTCTCAGAAATGGGTCCATATGAGTCAGCATCAAATCTGAGAATACTTGGCCCAATAAAGCAGGATGAACAGGTGGGTTGTAAACAGATAAGATTCCCCCTGGCTCATAGGTACTGTACAGATTGTCCGAACTAACGAGATGAAAACCTAGCCCTAAGAAAGTGGCGCCTAGGCCAAGTAACATTATACTAACTCCAAAATCTGTGGAGAGATCATTGAACAGTCCTAGGAGGAAAAATAGGAAGGCTGTAGTGCACAACATTAGGGCAGTTGTACGTTGCTTCAAACTTCCCGAAGTAGATTCTTTGAAGGCCGGATATCCGTGCATGCTTGAGAATGGCCTTCCCATCTTCTGGAATCTATCCACTTCATTGGCCATGATGGTTTGAGTTACCCACAAACGCTGTCGACTAATGAAAGATGCCAACATCCAGGCGCCAGAAACCACTACCGCGGAAAGAACCATGGTGAAACCGAATTCTATGCCCAAGACATCTTCAACACTGTTCTCCCACCATTCGGGCGATTTGTCCCACCAATTCCATGCCATTATCTCAAGTAGGATGATTATGGCAGGTAGCAGTATCAACAGTTGAACTCCACTGGTTAGGAATGGTCGATCTATACGCATCAATCCCTTTTCCAGTCTTTGCATCATTGCATGCTTTTCTTTTTCTGATTCGCTCCAAACATCATCATTGAGTTCGTTTGTGCTCATCAGGATTTGACGGTCGATTTCCCTTTGTGCCTCTGCTCTTTCTTCTTCCTCTGCAGAAAGTTGGCCCATCGATTGAATGCTGCTAGAAATTTTTTCGACGATGCTTTGTCGCTGACCATCATTGGATTCCTCGTCCACTTCTTCCTCTTCTTTTTCCTCAGGAATATCCTTGGCCTTGGAGAGAATATCTCCTACCAAATCTTCTTCTTCGCCATTCTCAGAATCTTCCGCCTCGTCATCGGGCTCCTCTTCTTGGTCGGCTCGCATGGTATCACATCGGGTTCAGGTTGAAGATGATTCTCAATGTCTTATGGAAATCAATAGCCGATTCAGCAATGATTCATCAACTTCGAAAGCCTCAGAATCAATGATTAAACCAGTACTGGTTCTACTTATCTTCTTACCAGTTTCAATACCTAGTTCAGCAAGTGTCATTCTTTCTTCAGGAGTCATGCTGATGGAGACTAATACTCCTTCTTCACCTTCATCAAGTGAAGTTGCAATTTTTAGAGAGTTTTTCAAATCTATATCCACATTCAATTCAGATGAGCGTGGAATTTCTTTTCCGGAGGGGTCTTTCGTTGGTCTTCCTAAAAGGTGATCTAGACTTTCTTCCAACTCATCAGTTAGAGCGTGTTCAAGCATGCAGGCCGCTTCGTGAGCGTCTCCAGTGAATCCAAGTACATCGATTAGTAGGCATTCGGCTAGACGATGCCTTTTCTTCATCCTCCCTCCGGCAACCAGTCCAATTTCGGTTAGTTTCAATCCCTTATATGGAAAGTATTCCACCATTCCTTTTCCTGCTAACCTTTGAATCATCTCGGTGGCACTAGCAGGTGAAACATCCAATGCCTTTGCAACCTGACCAGTCTTTATCATAGCCTCTGAATCATTCTCCCAGAACTCATACAATGTCTCCATGTATTCATCCTCAAATTCCTGAAAATGACCTTTGCTCACGCCTTTGGCAGGGGATTACTATTGATGAAATGAACCCATGAGGATTCATTCAGCCAAAGCCCTGAATTCAGCCTTGCATGCAGGGCACCTAGCCATTGCAGGGCGTTTCTCTATAGGAACTCGCAACTTAGAAGAGCATTCGGGACACGCTAGAATATCGGTATTGGACGAAACTGTAACTTCCTTTGGTTCTTCGACCACCTCAGCTTCTTCTTCATCCTCGATATCAAGCAACTCCTCCTCAAAATCTAATTCCTCTTCCTCTGCGGTAACGGGCTTTGGAATACTGATGGCTTCAACTTCGAATTGAGTTTTGCATGATGGGCATGCGACTTTACCTGAGTAAGAAGATGGCACTTTCAGTCCCTGGTCACAATTGCTACAGGAGATTTCTCTTTTCTCATCCTTAGCCAAGGCCTCATCCTTCTCCCTGTTCCTTGCTCTTTCTTCTCTTTCGGCTTCTCTCTTCTCTCGCCTTTCTGCCCTCGCCTCAGCATCCCCGGTCCAATTACTGCCAAGTCTGATCAATATTGCAATTCCTAGAGCGATGGCTACTCCTGTTCCGATTTCATTAATCGGAATAGAGGCAAAATCTCCCTCATCTTCCTGTTCTACAGGGTCCATGTCCGAGAGATAGGTATGGGTAGATGAATGAACGGAATCTGCAGTCCATCTACAGGTTAGGGGGTTGTCTTCATCATCTGGCCATGAATCAATTGTAAATTCGATGGTTTGCGTTCCTTCCATGCGTCCAATTTCTTTCTCTGAAATGATTTGACCGTCACTACCAATTAGTGCTAGAACACCTTCTGATGAGCGTGCTCCATCATTGCTTATTGTACAGGATATAGTGGCACTATTTCCGGGAGAAGGTCTTGACGGTTGACTGACCTTGTCGATCTCAACTTTTACATCAGGCCGTAATGATGGCAGAGTTTGAGTCGCTAATTGGTTGTCCACAGCGACCCATTCAATTGGATCCGCATCGATATAGACCAAGGCTTGCCCAGCATATTTTCCAAGATTACTTTGCATAGTTCTACGACCTTGATCGAGGTTCAATTGCATGGTAACTCGTTCGTCTCTCGCTCCCTGAATCAATAATCCCAATGAAATATCGACAACTCTGCCCTGACCAGATCCTAGCTCAGCCATCCATGAAACTGTAATTCCATCGACAGCGTCCCAAGCAGTCGAGATAATCTCTATGCTAAGGTTCTGCGATGCAGAAACGTTGAGAGATTCAACGCCCACCAATTCTTCTGAAACAAGAGAGTCAGCGCTGTTTATTTTCCAAGAGAGATTCCTATTTCCTTGGGTTGACAAGAGATGGCTTGCAGTCAATTCCATACTGCTTCCTACGGGGATTTCGATTGTATCTCCTTGGGACCATTGCCCAGCATCGCTCAACCACAATGACGCATTGGCATCTCTTTGTCCATCATTGTGAATCAATACCGATGCTTCAACCAAATCTCCAACATGCCAAGGACCGCCACTCAGGCTGACATCTTGACCACCTGCGGGGAGTAGATTACCAGATAGCATCTCAAATGCGTAGGACGCGCTTTGCTGACTATCTTCTGCCAATCTTTGTTCACCGCTTAGGCTGCAAACTACATTTCCAGGTTGAGCTGAAGTTGTGATGTTCCAAGATTCCTCTTGGCTGATGTCAATCGTTGTCTGGGTCTGTAGTATCTGTGTAGTAGAATCTGCTGCAATACAAATCAATGTGCCTTGCCATTCCGCTTCTCCACTGTTATTGAGGGTGACAACAATACTAACTTCCTCGGCAAGATCAGGATTCTGAACATTGCTGTTCATAGCCATCAGAATCTTTGCTAGTGGTGGAGGTTCAACCATGAATGTGAGAATCGTTGAATCATCTGAGGAATCATCATCATCAACCCCCATCAGAGTAGCATTGATTTGATATTCTCCTTCAGATAGTGAACTGAGGTTGAATACAAGATAGAAGGTCTCATCTCCCGTTGTGGAAATGCTCTGGTTCTGATCTTGAATCAAACCATTGGGCCCCTCTACAATAAGGCGGAAAGTGCCGTTCCAATCGATATCTCCATTATTTTCAACTGGTATTGTCAATCGAACACCGTCTCCATCTCTGATGCTGTTGTTTCCAGTATCATTCATTCCAGTATCTATTGCTTCAATCAACCATTGGACCTGACTACCTAGTCCGATGTCCAATGGCCTTAGTCTAGCGATGGCAGTTTCATGCCATAATGAGTGGTCAGAATCAGGCGAACTGGCCAAATCTCCACTCAATGATATATTCAGGACCAAAGGCCCAGCAGGTACGTTCTCAAGTTCTAATGAGACTTGTTGAGTTGCACCTGAAGATAGTTGCAATGCTTCATTTTCGCTAGCGAGTTGATTTCCTTCAGAATCACTAATGATGGCGGTCACGGTTGTGTTTGCATCATCTCCTTCAACCTCTTCAATACTCAAATTGACCCAAATAGAGCCACTACCAACTTCACCATCTCCTTCGATGACTAGAGTTGAATCGATGATTGCCGCGCCACCATTCTGTTCTGCTTGACTGAGTTGTACTGCCTGTAGCAGAAACATCAGACTTAGAATGACGGCGCTCATCCGAGCCAGTCTCATGCAACGATTCGGCACGTCGTCGTGTGAATACCTTTGTGGCAGTCGACCCCCCTTATGGCAACACTTTATCGGCAACTTCAGATTCGACAAGGCGTTCATATGGACCCATCCACCCTGCTTTCCATGTCACCTGAATTGCTTGCCAAAGCAGTTCTTCATCGTAGAGAGCAGTTACTTCAGAGAATACCACCTAGATTGGAAGAGTTGAGAAATGAGCTCAGCAGCATCAGTCCCTCGGTTGAACAGAGTGGAAAATCTCGAGATGATGTCAACAGTAAGGTCTCTTCTCTCAAGCAAGAGCGCAACGAAAACAAAGCCAAGGCCTTTGAATTGATTCGTAGGTCCAAGGAACTCAGAGAGAAATTGTTGTCAGAAGGGAAACTAAAGAATCCCGACCCTAAATGGGTTAAGGACAAGATGATGGAAGATATCGCCAAGATGGAGGAGGAATTCCAGACAAAGGCAGGAGATCACAAGGCTGAGCAGAAGTTCTTGCGAAAAATAAAGGAGATGATGTCCAAACATGAGCAAGGAGTTGCTTCTAGAATCAAGAACAATCCCGAGATGCAGGAATTACGAGAAATACAATCTCAAACCAAAGCCTTGTTTGCAGCAGCAGAGAAGGCACATGAGGCGATGATTACCCTTGTCGAAGAAAGTGGAGTATACCATTCCTCTTGGGTCGCACATTCCAGTCTTGAAGGAGGAATCAAGTCCAAGATTCATAATCTTGAGGAGTTAATGGAGAATTCAAACAAGGCTGAGCAGTATTGGAAACTGATTCTGGATCAAGGAATGGGTGACCTTTCGAGGGCTGCTCAAGAGATTTCCAATGGCGGACTTTCCAGTTACTCCAAACGTAGAATAAAGAAGCAGAAGGCTGAATCTGCGAAGTCCAAACAAGTAGGAGGTGAGGAGGAATGAATCTTGAGCAGTTCCTT
>CAXRJJ010000036.1:0-6429 GCA_964230945.1 Yoonia sp. | reverse complement strand
CACGGACTCGAAATTCAAGAACCCAAATGAAGAGCAATGGTTTTGACCATGCCAGCCAGTGCTCGTTTGCAACCCTTCTTTCCACCTTGTCCATCCATGCAGCATAGCCGAAGCATCCTATGAGAGTAAGCCAGCGAGCGTACCCCAGAACATCGATGGGTGCGAGTTGCATTGCTGAGCCGTGGCGGCAATCGACTTAAATCACACATGGTCCCAGCACGGTATACGGGATGTAATGAGGGATGGAACATGTCTACCGATATCGAAACCAAGTTGCAGCAAGTTGCTACCGTGATTAATCAACTCGATGACCCTAAAGTTCCTCGAAATATTCGCAAAGGGGCCAAAGATGCAGTTGAGCAGTGGTTGCTCAACACCAATAAGCAGATTGATGTTCGTATTGCGATAACCCAGAACAAATTGGAAGAGTTGTACGAAGACCCAAACATCCCACCGGAGTTTGGTACCTTGATTCTACAGATCAATACTGCATTGGAGCAGATGCTTGGAGAACTGTTCTGAAACAGATATTCATCACGAAATTTTTCATCGTGAAGATGATTTATTGGAATGAGTAGTAATTCCGTTCAAGCAGCGCCCTTTCTCTCGATGTTCTTTGGACGTAGACCCTTGTAGCCACAGCGGCGACAAGATGATGCACGAACAGCATTGCGTGCGTTGCAACGCATGCATATCTTCCGATGCAACAAGCGGGCCTCTGCTTCCGGGAATCGTGCCATGGGGCGGCCGACCTGCTTTCCCTCTTTAACCACACCGCCTGAGCATCATTACATCTAGAAGGAGACAGGCACAAGAACCGAGAGCGAGGTGGGGTGTCGATGCGAGTAGTCAGGATGCCCGGTATCCACCATGATGCCAATGCTACGCTGGTCATCGGCAGCCGAGGTTCAGTGCTGATCGACGTAGGAACTTCTTGGTACCAATTGCTCATTCAAGAGCGTATTCTCGGACAATTGAAGGGGGTTGAGGAACTTGAAGCAATACTTCTGACTTGTCGAAGATTCAATCACTGCGGAGGTGCCGGTTTCATCGCTTCTCAATTTGGAGATCCTGACATTTTCATCGAGGCAGGGGCTGCATCGGCACTTGCGATGGGAGATTTTTCCTCAACTGGAGCAGGGCGTTTTGATTCTGATATGCCGCCTACTATCACAGAATCAGTAGTGGATGGACAACGTTGGGATCTTGGAGATTGTATCGTTGAAGCAATTGCACTGCCGGGACACACTGGGGATGGGATGGGATATTGGATGCCGAAACAGAAAAGTGCTGCGGTTGGTCCAGTCATTCCAAGAATGGAGAACCCTTCTCGTTGGGACATGATGGGGGGTAATCTGCCCGATTTAGCAGATAGCGTTGAGACTCTTTTAGAATTAGACTTGGAGATGTTGATACCGGGATATGGAGATGCAATAGTCGGTCCACTCAATGTAAAATCGGTTCTGAAACGGCACCTTGCTTTTTTTGAAGAATGTATCAGTAACGATGGTTCTCCACCAGAACATTGGGCTAGGGCTTCGCAGATGTCTACCTATCTGACTCCTAGGACTGCATGGCCGAGTATTGGTGCTGAAGAGGAATGACTTCAGACAAATCCAGTGCAGTGATTTCGAATCCATGAACAGCGATCAATCGTTGTCCATCGAGATGAAGAAGGTCAATTTTTCGCTGACATCCAATCACTGAAACAATCTTCTCCAACGAATCCAATAGTCTGAATCTCAAGTTTCTTTCTTCTGCTACCACCAGATATCCGCAACCCTCACCATACACGATTTGTACAGCATCAGGAGGGTATTTGAGCCTCAGTGATTGAATCAGTGTAAGTGAAGGCAATCTCAGATGAACCACGAGTCCTTCAGAACCGAATAGAAGAATTCCCGTTACAGTTTCCTGGGGCCCTGGACATATACATGAATTGATGATGTCTTCACCAAAATCAATTTTTCTTACGATGCCTCTTCTTGGTATCCAGAATAGTTCATCATGATTCAATTCCAATTTTCCAGAGGGAGTATTGATAGTCAACATGTGGGACTCTCAAATCCCAAGATATGCTATTTTTTCGGAGACCCCTACAGTGAATGTGTAAGTGTCAATATTCCTTGTCATCCTTTGTTTCTTTCTTGTACACACGGTAGCATGGCTTGCACACCTTCACTCGACCTTTGCTCTCGGTGAATGAACCATCTCCCCAGATATCTTGAACATCGATTCGTGAGATTGAACGCCCGCCTAGACGTTTGTCAGCCCAACCTTGGCAGGATTTTATTCCACAGGACAATTCCCCACTCTTGTCAGCCCTCTTTTTCTTGTCCGTGCTTTCGCCACGCGCTTCCTTGTGCTTCCTTTCCCTCGCTTTGAAGCCCATGTATCCCCTCTCCTAGTTACCGTTCATCAATCAATCGGTCTTGTCTATTGTTGCGTCCCTGTCTGGGCCGACGCCAACCGAACTTACAGGTACACCCAACAATTGTTCGATATGTTGGATGTATCTCTGTGCTCCATCCGGGAGCGCAGAATATCCACTATTCTCTTGAGCGGCCTTTTCTGCTAATTTCAGCCACTCGTCCAGTTCTAGTCCTTCGAACCCTGGGAGGTTGATCAGAATCGGCTTACATCGTGCCAATTCAGAGGAACTTGCGGGCATTTCGTGAATCTCAACCCCATCGAGTTCATAGCCTACGCAAATTGATATTTCATCCAATCCACCCAGGACATCCAATTTTGTCAATGCCAAGCTGGTGAATCCATTGACTCGCTGGGAATGTCTCAGTACTACCAAATCCAACCAACCGCAACGTCGTGGCCTGCCAGTGGTTGTTCCAAATTCATGTCCTATCTTGCCGAGATGTTCACCTACTGAATCAAACAATTCAGTTGGGAAGGGGCCATTTCCAACCCTTGTGGTGTATGCTTTGACAACTCCAATCACTTCATTGACATGTCCAGGGTGGATTCCTGCACCATGAGTAGAATTCCCTCTGCAGGTGACTGATGAAGTCACGAAGGGGAAGGTTCCTTGATCTATATCCAGAAGACAACCTTGAGCACCCTCCAGTAATACTTGTTGTCCGGTTGACAGAGCGGTATCTACCATTACTCCAGTATTCTTGATCGCATGTGAGTAGTTTTCGTGTATCCAAGCAATGTCCTGAGCCAATTTTTCTGCATGCCCTTCAGTGGGGAGTCCGAGATTGCTCAAAGTATGAATTTGACGTTCTGCCAGATCATTCATCGCTGCAGGGTCGTTCAACAATTCACCGATATCAGCAAAACGCAGCCCTACTCTGTTGATCTTGTCTGCATATGTTGGCCCTATGCCCCGTCCGGTGGTCCCAATCTTCTTGTCGAGACCATCTACACTACAATGGAATGGAAGAATGACATGAGCCCTATTGCTTATATGGAGTCGAGAACCAAGTGGATTCTCGCCCGTCTCGGATTTCCATCGTTCGAGCTCTTGCATCAATACCCAAGGATCGATCACCATGCCATCTCCTAGTACCAGTTCACACTCCAGCCGAGTGATGCCACTTGGAAGTAGGTGTAGTTTGATGGTACGGTCACCCAGTACCACAGTGTGTCCGGCGTTGTTTCCTCCCTGGAAGCGTACTACCCAATCTGCATCTCCAGCTAGACGATCTACAAGTTTGCCTTTTCCTTCATCGCCCCACTGGGCACCGAGGACTACAATCGCTGACATGGGAGCAGTTCCAAACAGAGCGGCGTCTAAGGCGTATGATGAACATTCGCTCGCGCACAAATCCAATTCCTTGTGGTTGAGAACAGCGGCTATTGGGTATGAGAAACGATGCAAGATACCGAATACTATAAATAGTAGTTCCGACTACTACATAACTCGGAGTTGAGTAATATGGACATGGATGAGAAAATAGACGAACAAGAACAAAGAAAGCAGCAAAGGAACAACAACACACTGGGGGCAGCACGTCCATCCCAGGCACGTAGGACCACTGGCCAGACTGGCCCTTGTGACTCCTGTGGTGCAACCGAATGGATTCAAGATGACAACCGTGGAGAAGTACACTGCGGGTCTTGTGGTTTGGTAGTTGAGGACACTGTCATTGATCTTGGTGCAGAATGGACCAACCACAGTGACGGAAATGACAGGAGTCGTGTAGGCGCACCAGTCAACCTTGCACTTTCTGATAAGGGGCTCAACACCGTCATCGATCGGAAGGACCTGTGGGGCGGCCGAGCCAGTAGAAATGGAATGAACAGTAGAGCACAGCGTGACTGGCGTAGGCGTGTGGTATTGGATGAACGTTCCAAGAACAGAAACAGCCGCGAGCGTAATCTCGTTGAGGCCATGAAGTTCATACGAGACCGTGGAGACCTTCCTCCTGCCTTGGAGCAGGCTGCTGCTGAACTTTACCGTAAGGCCATTGAGAAGAACCTAGTGATGGGCAGAAGTATCCGTGGTGTTGCTGCTGCTTGTGTCTACTTGACAGCGAGAGAAGCTAATCTCCCTCGCAGGATCGAGGATGTGGCGGAATCATTCGATATGACGAAGACCATGGCTCAGAAGGAACGGCGAAGAACAATTCGTCTAGTCTCTCGAAATCTCGGTCTCCATCATGTTAGTGGGCCTGCTGAGTTCATGGACAAATTCGCCAATGACCTGGCTCTAAGGCCTGAGGTTCTAGGTGAGGCACGATATCTTTGGGACAAGGTTGGACAGATGGGCGAATGGCAGGGTAAGCGGCCTTCAGGTGTTGCTGGAGCAATTCTCTACAAGGCAGCCCAGATGCGTGGCCAACCCCGCACACAAGCAGATGTCTGTGAGGTTGCTGGGGTAAGCGAGGTCACCCTACGAGGCCTGTTGAGGATTCTCGAAGCCATGTTGAAGGCATTGGGAGAAGCAAGTGAGAATTGAGACTTAAATCAGTCATCATCAGTTCCACTGATTCTTGTCTCGATCTGCATCAATTCGGTTCCGATTTGTGCTTTTTCATCATCTTCCAGTTCATCATTATCGAGTTGTGCTCGTAGTTCTTCGGCACGCTTGCGAAGTGTTGCTCTCTCTTCGGCTTGCTTGGCTTCGTGTTCGGCATCCTTACGGCGCGCCTCTTCTTGTCGCCTCTCCTTCTCTTCCAGCGCCTTCTTTTCATCAGCCTTCTTTGTGCGAGTTTCTTCTTCATCTTCAGCAGATGTATCGTACTTGAGTTGCAAGTGCGGGTATGGAATCTCGATATTTTCTTCCTTGAAGACCCTCAGAATCGCAGTTTGTATCTGGTCTCTTGCGACCCATTCATCGCCATAATCTCCAACCCAACAGTTGATTCTGAAGATTAGCGCTGATGGCATCATTTGAGTAAAAAGAATTACAGGTTCAGGTTCTGAAAGTACCAACTCGTTTTCTTCAATGATATTCCTGATCACGGTCTTGACGTGAGGTGGTGACTCATCATAACCAACTTCTACGTCAATTTTCAGATTGACTCGACGAGGTGCTTCTGTAGGCCCTCCTTTAGCATAATTTGTGACTACTGATGTAGCCATGGTCTTGTTTGGAACGATAACGAGATGCTCACTACTGGTTTTGATCTTAGTCGAGAGGAAACCGATCTCTACCACAGTACCTACAAGGAGGTCCATCTGTATCTTGTCCCCAACTTCATATGGTTTGTCAATCATCAACTGTGCTTAAATAATGAAGTTGGAGGCCGATTCCTGCATCGCCATTCCAATTACCAATGAGAAGATGGTCAGAGATGCCAATGCTGCGGTAATGTCTACATTCAGATGCGCAAGTATCAGCAAAATAGCTGAACCCCAGATGAATACTTTGGTCAAACCAATGATGATCGTGGTTCCACCGGCAAGCCCCAAATCGGCTTTTTCATCCAATTTCTCAAGTGCAGGAGGAAGAACCATCGAGGCAGATTTTGAGAGGAATCTTCCAGTCAGGAACATCAGTATCAAAACGACTAGAGTAGCCATGGTAGAAGCGATCATCGAACTACCATCTATTGCCCAGACAACGGTAATGTACAGCCCAAGTAGGAACGTCGCATAGTTCAGGAGTGGTGCTGCCAGGCTCATGATGGCGTCATCCCAATCGGACTCAGTCTTTCCAACAATCCATTTGGAAGGAGTCCAAATCAATATTCGAACCATCATGGCACCGAGAATCGAGAATCCTATTCCAACCAGCAATTTCTGCCAGGCAGCCAATGCATCGAGAGAGGCGATTGTGTCATCCATCCATTCCCACATGATTCCTCGTCTGTGCCATGCTTTCATCAATCCTTTGTCTACATCCTTTAGCGCAATCAACAAAGAGTGGGGGCATTTCGGAGGGTCTGCGGGCGCTTAGCTCAGTTGGAAGAGCGTCTGGTTTGCAACCAGAAGGCCGGGGGTTCAAATCCCCCAGCGTCCACT
>CAXRJJ010000035.1:0-16618 GCA_964230945.1 Yoonia sp. | reverse complement strand
AACACCTACTATCAGAGCGGAGGAGCCGGGGGTTTTGTTCAAGGTACTATGTCAGTAATTCCGGGACAAAATCTTACTTTGATGGTAGGTAAAGCAGGAGCAAAAACAGCGCAATTTCTAGAGTATTCAGGGGGAGGATTTGCTGGCGAAGGAGTCTACTACGATTCTGGAGCTATTCGAAGTTCTGGAGGTGGCGGTGGGCTTAGCGGAATTTTCCTAAACAACACGACTCAAGTAGAGGCCTTGTTAATCTCCGGAGGTGGTGGAGGAGGCGCTTGGGTCAGTCAACAGTACCTAGACGAAGGTATCAGAACCAATGGAGGGATTGGTGCTTGGCCCGCAGGAACCAATGGTAGTGGTGGACCAATGGCCATAGGGGCAGCAGGTGGAAACCAGACCTCCGGCGGAATAGGAACCAGTTCAACTCGAAGTACTGGAGGTGATGGTGGAGCATTGCGCGGGGGGAACTCTCATGCAAGTGGAAACAACTGGTACGGTGGCGGCGCAGGTGGAGCTGGATATTTTGGAGGAGGAGGGTCCGGAAACTTTGGCCCTGCCAGTCAACCGGGATATAGTGCAGGTGGAGGAGGTGGCTCAAGTTACTACAACAGCACGTACATCTTTGGATTTGAACACTCAAATGGCAGCAATCAAAGTGCTCCTCGAACAAATGATTCCGACTATATCGAAGGAAGCGCAATAGGTGCTGAAGGAGGACTGATTCCTAACTCCTTAGGTGGCCATGGGCTCATCGTCATCATCACCGAGAATGAATCGTCCATCATGTATTCAGAATTGATTGACAATTCTACTGCAGAATCTGAAGAAGAGACTGAGAACCAATCTGAAGAGAGCCCCCCCGAAGAACAGGAAGAAGCTCCAGACCTTCTAGAAGAGCCGATAGAAGCAATCACATTCTATGTCACCGAATATCCTGCAGAGGCGGTTGTGGTTACCGGTTCTACAGGTGGACTTGGCGTATACCTGATTGGATTCAGAAGACAACGAAACGAGTTGAAAGAAGCACTGTCGGCAGCAGGTGCTTGGCGAACAACCGGAGGAGCACATCTCAAATCCTCATTCAAGGCCCTTGGAATACTCACGAAAGCAAGAGCTGCAGCCTTTACTCTTGGGCCATTATCATGGACTTGGGATGAAATGTTGTTTGAAGCGATAAGCAAGAAACTGGCGGAATACGGAATCTCAGATGTTATGACTCTTGAAGGCTTGATCAGTTGGCTGATTTTCGATATTCTGGGATTGACAATAATATCTCCTGTAACCTTCAGAGAAGAATTCTTCCCGATGATTCGGATGATTAGTACTGTTCTATTCATCTTCTTCATCTACTGGATTTTCTTCAAAAGAGATTCCTTGTTGAAGAAGGCCAAAGAACTAGGGGAAGCCGAAGTCGAGGAGAGAAAGGAAAGATTACAACAACCTCGCAAGGGTTACGTCTGACGCATAGATTCAGGGATACGCTTCCTCATCCATCTCTTCCATAACGGGGGAATGGTACAGGGCCAGAAACATCCATAGTAACCGGTTGGAAGTGTGGGTACTCCTTCGTATGGTTGCAACTGCCAAAATGGCGTGCTGGCCTTCATGTGGTGAGCAGGGTGTCTAGTCAACTCAAGCAGCGTCCAACGGCTCCAACGCGCCTCAGATTGCCATGAGTGCATTTCCGTCTGCCTCTCGCCATCTTTGCGCCTTAAGCCATAATGGCGGATGTAGTTGACATATTCCAATAGGATGATTGCTACAACTCCAAACAACAGCCATGTCAATGCGGCCCACCAACTCAGCAGCAGACCCAAAGCAATGATTGCCACAATCTGTAGAACAAGGCCACGAAGAGTACGGTTGGCCCAGATAGAACGCTTTGCAAGATCTACCTTGACTGCTGAGATGAACTGCCATGGGATGGTCATCGCTATGTGAACCCACAATCCTCTGGACGCTGGAGCGCTTGCCGCATCGCTATCCAATGCGACATCCTTGTGGTGATTGTGATTATGTTCAACTGTGAAATGCGTGTAATTTACCATGAACATGATGAATCTACCAACAGCCCATTTGAATGAACCCGGACGCCTGTGACCTAATTCATGAGCAGTTATGATTCCAGAAGCCCCTCCAACAATACCGGCTGAAAGGATTCCCCAGCCCACCCACATCGTGGCACCATCTAGATTTGCTCGCCAAATCAAAACTCCAACCAATACTGGGATGACAAGGGCATGAAGCATCAGGATGGCTTCGAATGGGGACCCATTGTCTGCAGATGGTGCAGGCTTGTTCCGTTCTCCAAATAGAATGTCAAGCAAAGGATAGACGCCAAGAACAAGAATAGTTCCAGAAATCATCCAGAAATCACCAATGACCAGTGACGCAACTACGACAACTGGGGTGATTAATCCGAATAGGTGGAATACCCATGGTTCCGGCTTCACAGTACATCCTGAAGTGCTTACTTCAAGGATTTCACGGCTACAAACGACGCCTACGCAAAGAAAGGAACAGTTCCTTCAATGATCTACGCTTAGGAAAAATTCCGCTGCGATATTGTTGCTTCTCCATCAATTCATGCAGATATGTGTCCAAATAATCGTCCATACTCTCACTCCCCTCGGGTAATATGAGATTGGCGTCCACTCGTATAAGTATCAAACAGTGAAAGGGCACACACTATGGTGTTGATTTTACATTTAGTGTAGAATACTACACCTACTTCGTTACTATTGGTAAGAATGCATTTGCAGCCTTTTCAGCCGCATTGGCCACATCGTCCAACCTTTGTAGAACTCTGTACATATGCATTGCAGCGAGTGCGTCCTCATCTCCAGTACTGAAAACATGGGCCGCGGCTTTCTGCTCAATTTCGTCAGCCTGATGCTCTTTCAGATTGACTGCCTTGATCAACTCCTGCAATTCGTCCTTGTGTACACGTGCATAACCTGAGAGGCACAATTCCTTGAGTTTGAGTGCCGCGTCTTCGTATTTCTCTACTGTTTCCAATACGCTCTCAGCCATTTCGACCAAATTTTTCCTAGCTTCTTCATCATTGTACAACTCGCGGAATGACAATTGTTCGGCAACATTCTGAGCATAATCAGCAATCCGATCTTGGCGCGTCAGCATGTATAGGAAGACCTCCTTGCCAAGGATGAGTTTCACTCTGCCAGAAAGTCGGTTTCTGATTTCATTCTTGATTTCATCCGCCTCAAGTTCCAGTCTGACAGTCTCCGCTATAGCCTCGGTAGCATCTTCGCCCTTAGCAGCAATAGAAACTGCCTCAACCATCTGCTTGACAGTCTTCTCAACCGCTTCAGCGTGCCTATGGAACATTTCAATCGGAGTAGGCTGAACCCCTCTTTCTTCAGCAGAAACGTCTGGATTTTCCGATACGACCAGTGCTTCTTCGACATTTATCTCTCGATCAGCCGTTTTCCAAAGAACCACGGCGACGATGACGATGGTTACTGGTATCATCAATACCACGATCAATCCGCTGCCTCCAAACAAGTAGTAGAGAATAATCGCACCAAATCCTGCAGCTGGAAGGCTCGCTACCCAACTGGCAGCAATCTTTCCGAATACTCGGAAATCAACCGCAGAAGCCCCACCTGCAAGGCCTACTCCGACCACTGCACCAACTAGTGTATGAGTGGTGGAAACTGGAACTGCCAAGAATGGCATTGAGAAAATCAAGATCGTTGTTGCCGCACCGAATTCAGCAGCGAATCCTCTGGTAGGGGTGATATCCGTGATTTTGCGTCCAATCGTTTCCATCACTCTCCATCCCCAGGTCACCACACCAATGGCAATTCCTGCTGAACCGATCAGCACCAACCACAATGGTACACCAACCTCTTCGAGTAGAATTCCTTGTTCTTGCCACACCGAATAGACCGCGGCCATTGGACCAATGGCATTGGAACGGTCGTTGGCACCGTGGGCAAAGGCAACATAGGCAGCTGTAATGATTTGCAACCATACGAATACTCTCTCAACGCCTTGGTACCCTTCACCTTTGAAGAAGTCATATTTCCTTAGTACACCGTACAATGCCAAGGATGCTAGGCTGCCGATAAAAATGGCCAATAGTATACTGTTCATTGGGAACCAAGCATTTTCTGCTAGTGGATTCCAAACTCCGTTCTCACTGGCCGGTAACCAGTTGGATTTGTTTATCCATTCTGCTCGATCCAGTCTCTTGATTAATCCCTTAAGCGCCTTGAACTGAAGGGCTAGGCCGAGAACAAAGAAAGTTGGGAATGCCAATAATGGTGCCATCCAGCGAGAGCGCTCGACAGGATTGTCCGCCTCATAGATCAATTTCTTGATAATCATGAATGATACGAATGCGAATACTGCCCCCATGAGTGGCGATGCTATCCAAGACATCACAACCTTGCCAACGACGCCCCAATCGATCATATCTGAATCGATAACCAAACCAATTCCGACAATACCGCCGATTATACTGTGTGTTGTGGATACGGGAAGGCCAAATCTTGTTGCGACTGTCAGCCATAGGGCTGCAGCCAACATTGCTGCTATGAATCCAAACATCAGTTTAGTTGCCAGGTCTTCGTTAATGGTGTCAAAATCAACCGACAGAATTCCCTTACGTACAGTATCGGTTACTGCGTCTCCGGCCAAAAAGGCTCCAGCGAACTCGAAGATTGCAGCGATAATAACCGCCTGTTTCAATGTCAATGCTCTCGAACCAACCGAGGTCCCCATCGCATTGGCAACATCATTTGCACCAATATTCCAAGCCATATATGCACAAACAATCAGAGCAGCGATGAGCACGTACACTGAGAAGGGGTCCATGACGAATTGCCACTCGCGGGCAGTATATCACCTATATTCTAAGTAAAATATATAGTTATATGGAGAAGGCGGAATCATGGCCTCTGGACAAGGCACCACCCATACCCGAAGATTGCAATTGACAGGTGGGGCCACCTTCACCGTTAGCATACCGAAAGAGTGGGCGAATTTTCATTCACTCAAGGCTAAAGACAGCCTCAAAATAGATTGGCGCCCAAGCGGAGCAATACGAATCACACCAGCAAATGAAAGCAAAGCCAAGAGAAAAGAAATCACTCTAGCTGTGGATAAGATTCCTGTTGGCTCCCTAGTAGACCATCTAGTAGCGGCATACATCGCTTCAACAGACCGTATCAAATTGATCAGCAAGGATGGTTTCAATAGAAATCAAAAATCGAGAATCAAACGTTTCTTGAGAATAACAACTGGATTCGAAATCATGGATGAGGAAGAAAATCGAATCGAACTGCTCAACTTACTAAACATTGGAGAGATGCCTCTGCAATCCAGTCTCAACAGAATGTACCTACAGTTGACTTCAATCATCAGAGATATTGTGGACGTTCTTTCTGGGGAAGATAGTTCTCTACTCATCGATGTCGAAGATAGAGAGAGAGAAATGGACGCCATTCAATTGTTAATTCAACGACAAGTAGGGGCGTTGTTAGAATCGCACAAAGTAGCGGTAGACCTGCATACCGAACGAAGAAAAGCCATTGAAATCGCCAACTTGGCGCGTACTTTGGAAAGGATGGGAGATCACGCTCAACAATTGGCCGAATTAATTCTCACCACAGAAAACAAACCAAAGCTCGATTTCAACGAAGAACCATTGAATAAATTGGCGATTTGGCAAACCTCGATTAAGGCCTTGATGGTCAATATCAGAACAAGAAATCCCCACGAGATTCATGATGCTAGAATGGCACTCAAAAAGGCACAGATAGAACTCTCCGAACACGAAGATTCTCTTTGGGGTGGACGTACCAGCGCAACTTCTGTTCTCTACAAATTCAGACTCTCAGAAAGTATTCGCAGACTCTGTGCATATGCAAGAGACATGGGTGAAATTCTGCTCAATATCATCGCCTGTGAAAATGCGGACCTGAAATGAAGGATTGAAGTGCAATCAGCCGCTCGCAGCCCTGTCGAGCCGGTCCCTCTGAGGAATCCAGGCTCAAGACGTGATAGCATGGGAATGGATCTTGCACTAAAGGCGAAATTGCAGAAGCAACGCTACCATATCGTAGGAGAACATGGTGGAGTGAAGATATGCCATTGGACCAAAGAAAGCCTACTCAGAGATAGACAATGCTACAAAGGCAAGTTCTACGGTATCGAAAGCCACAACTGTCTGCAGATGAGTCCTGTCGTCGACCAATGCAATCTAGCATGCACCTATTGCTGGAGAGAGCCACACATGGACACTCTGGAACTAACTGATCAAGACCCACTTGAGTTGTTGTATGAGAGCGTACGAGCGCAAAGGCGCCTCCTTACAGGATACGGTGGCAACATTGGAGTCACTCCTGAGAAGTATCAGGAGGCACAGAATCCACGTCATGTAGCGATTTCATTGAATGGGGAACCTACCCTATACACGAAATTGGGCGAATACATCGAACTCTGTCACAAACATGGAATGACCACAATGTTGGTGACCAATGGAACTCTGCCTAAAGCGTTGGAAAATCTCGATACCCTACCAACTCAACTCTATGTCAGCGTTGATGCTCCTAACAAACAGGTATTCGACCGCATCTGCAAACCAAAGTGGAACAGCGGAGCATGGAATAAATTCGAAGAAACCATCGATCTATTGCCGAGCCTAGATACTCGAATTGTCTGCCGCCATACCTTGGTCAAAGGTGAGAATATGGCCGAGGAACACATTGCGCAATATGCTGCTCTAGATAATCGGGCTGACCCTGATTTCATCGAGTGCAAAGGGTATGTATTCGTGGGCCACAGTAGGGAAGTGCTGTCGATTGACAATATGCCCAGTCACGATGATATCCTCGACTTCAGCAATAAATTGGCGCCGATGGTTGGCCGCAAGGTCCTCGATGATTCGCGTCCAAGCAGAGTAGCGCTGGTGGGCAAAGAAATCGTCCCAATTCCAATTCCGGAGAGAGAAATGGAATTCCCTGCTGACTTGGGAATTGCACCGCCGGTCAAGCACCTGCCAATCATCCAATGAACGGTTTTTGCAAGGCAGTCTTTGAAATGCCGCTGCTTCTGGGCGATACGATGCGTGAAGTGTTGGTAGCCAGAGGTGGTGCGGTATCTGCCGCTTCTGGACTTGGTCGCGCTCACCACGATTTGATCAAGGCTCTCGATACTGGGAAAATTGAGGGATATGCTTCTGGAGGAGTGATTGAGCACGATACCGGAGGTAATCCAGCAACTCGTTTGCATCGACGTTGGCGTAGTAATCCAGCAAGAGTCAAGAAGTCGTTAGCAATGATTGACTTGCTACACGTAAGCGACCAAGAACAAGCACATCTTGTGCCTGAGAATTGCCCAATTCCAGTATCGGTAACAGTGCATGATTTGTTCAATATTCATCCTCGCAAAGTATCGGGGATAGAAATTGGAGAGACTAATCCTGGGGCAGTACGGCGAAAGGACCTGAGTAAGTTGAGCGCTGGGCTGCAAAGAGCAGACCTATTAATCTGCGACTCTAGAGCGACATTGAAAGAAGTCGAGGAGTATTATCCAGACGTAGCCTCAACCTGCGTTCCCCTAGGACTTGAGTTAGAAGCAAGGAGGCCCGATAGCAATCCTCTCAATCCGCCATCATGGATGTTGGATGAGGCAAAGCACCTGTTGCTGGTAGGTTCTGAAGAACCACGCAAGCGCTTGGATTTCGCTATTCAATCATGTAAGGGTTTGAAGGACGTAATTATCCACAAAATTGGTGCTGAATCCGATTCCGACAAAGAACGCTACCTCAAGGCATTAGCCTCCACTCATGGAATAGACCTCAGGTGGCAAGGTAGAGTTCCTGAAGACGACCTAAGAGCAGCCTTCCAACACGCTGATGCCTTGTTATTCCCAAGTATCGCTGAAGGATTCGGATACCCGCCATTAGAAGCCATGGCTGGTGGAACAAGAGC
Organism: Yoonia sp.; assembly: GCA_964230945.1. Lineage (GTDB taxonomy): Archaea > Thermoplasmatota > Poseidoniia > Poseidoniales > Poseidoniaceae > UBA226. The sequence goes on along the minus strand of CAXRJJ010000035.1, from coordinate 8,657 downwards.
CTTGGTTGCCGACGCTGCCTCGGCCAATGAGATCCCTCCTCAATCTCACCTACTTCCAGTAGATGATGTTCAGGCTTGGCGTCAAGCCATCAAGAATCTAGAATCTGGACGGTGTGAGGAATCTATGCAACGTGCCGAGAAATTCTCTGACAGCGTATTTGCAAAGAACATGGCCACAGCCTGGGACTCTTTGTTCTAATCACTCAGGCGGCCTTGGAGGGATGTATCCTCTCTCCTTGGCTTCAGCAATTATTGCTACATCTGCCTCGACCATCATCTCTACCAATCCTGCAAAGGTTGTGTTTGGTTTCCAGCCAAGGGCTGCTTCCGCCTTGTCATACTTACCGATCAACAAATCGACTTCTGCTGGGCGGAAGAACTTGGGATTGGTGCGAACTCTAATCACGCCATTCTGATCCTTCGCAATGCGATCTACTCCTTCGCCTTCCCATGCGAGTTCCATACCAACATGGGAAAATGCAAGATCGATGAATTCCTTGACAGAGTGAGTCTCACCTGTTGCAATGACGTAATCATCTGGCTCATCTTGCTGCAGCATTCTCCACTGCATCTCAACATAATCTCCGGCAAAGCCCCAGTCTCGCTTGGCATCCACATTACCAATCGACAGATATTCATCAAATCCAGCAGCTATTCTTGCCGCCATCATGGTGACTTTTCGGGTCACGAATTCAAGTCCTCTTCTTGGGCTTTCATGGTTAAACAGAATTCCTGTGCAGGCGAACAAACCGTATGATTCACGATAATTTCTGGTTATCTCGAAGGCGAAAACTTTGGCACATCCATAAGGAGAACGTGGATGGAAAGGCGTCAACTCTGTCTGTGGAATCTCTCTAACCTCGCCGAACTGTTCTGAAGAACCAGCCTGATAGAATCGGCAATCCGGTTTGTTTCTCTTGATGGCCTCAAGGCAGCGTAGCGAACCCATTCCGGTAACATCAGCAGTCATCAATGGGGAGCGCCATGATTCAGGGACAAAGGATTGCGCCCCTAGGTTGTAAAATTCATCTGGTTGAACCTCTTTGATGGCATTATCGATACTGGCTTGGTCGGTCAAGTCGCCGTTGATGAGATGGAAGTTCTCATGTGCGTTCAAATGGTTGATGAGTGAACGTCCAAGTGTAGGTTGACTAGTCCTGCGAACCAATCCATAGACCTTGTATCCCTTGTCGAGTAACAACTCTGAGAGGTAGGAACCGTCCTGTCCTGTCACTCCGGTAATCAAAGCGACCTTGCCCTTCGTCATGGTGCGCCCACTCCGGTTCCCCTTTTCAATGAAATGACGAGAGAACAGTCGCTGGAATTGACCTGTTCACGCCGGTTTCATAGGCTGAACGTTGGCCTGACGATTCATGGCAGGTGCTGAAGGGCGGCTCAAGTTGCTCGTCGTGCGCGCCTCTTTCGCCAACTTAGGAGGGGCAGAAAGAGAACTGCTTACCGTCATGCGAGAATGGTCAAAACGTTGGGAAGTAACCGTTGCAACTCTAGATTTCCCCGAGGCGGCTCAAAAACTGGCCAAAGGGCTGGATGTTCGAATCATTTCCCCTTCTCAGCCATTTACTCCGTCTTCAGGAATGATTGCAGAGATAACCGGTAGCGCTTCGAAGGCTGCTGCCAAGGCATGGTCTGGAGTGGAGGGACTTAGGCAGGTCATTGCAGAATCAGACGTCGTTCATCTCTCAGTATGTAGAGGCACCCTTGAGATTCTGCCATTGATACCAGAAGGCAAGGGAATTCACTACCATTGTCTTGAGCCACCGCGTTGGTTGCATGAGGATGTTCTGCACCGTAGATTGGATGGCAGGCTCAAACGCCCTGCGTGGTTGACCAATCGCTTATTCTCTAGACAACGCAAAAGCGACATAGCCTTGGTCAAGCAATTATTGAGCCGAAAAGGTGCTGCTATCAGCGGAAACAGCCACTGGATTCAGTCCCAAATCTCTCGAATCTATGAGATTCCTCATGACCCTAAATTGGACAATGGGCAACCTGCAGTTCGCAATAATGGCCTATGCGGAGGAGCCACTGTGTTGATGCACGTCATTGACCTAGGGGATTGGGATTCCAAGGGAAGCGCAAAGACACCGAAAACTCCAGAGAAATACGTTGTCACCATTGGAAGAATCTCTCATGTAAAGGGCACTTGGCAGACTTTACACAGCCTAGAAGGGACTGGAATCGGGTTGGTGCAAGTTGGAGGTGGAGATGCAAAGGATGTCCGTATTTTACAGAAAGAGGCTGACCGAATCGGCATAGAATTAGTTTGTATGCCTCGGCTTGATCAAAAGCAATTGAGAAGCCTGGTCAAAGGTGCTGTTGCGATGGTTTCTCACGCTCATGGCGAGCCATTTGGCTTGACTCCAATTGAAGCCATGGCTGTAGGTACACCTGCTCTCTTTGTGGATGAAGGTGGTTTCCACAATACCATGCACGATGCTGATTCTGGTATGCTGCTGTCAAGGGATGCGGATTGGAAGGCAGCATACCAAAAGGCCGAAGATTCCGAAATCAGAGAGAAATGGGCCAAAGCAGGTCGTAAACACGTCGAGGGACACTTCACTCTTGAAGTTCAAGCTGATGCACTACAACGGCTACTCGATGATTGCATGAAGCATGCTTGATTTGTGGAACCATGCTTGTTTCGGTTCAAGCACTTACCTTGGGTCGACTCGAACCGCACTCTGGGCATAGCAAGGATTCCTCATCTGAATAACTGAAGCCACAGGCTGGACAATCATCGACCAAGCGGAGTTGTATCTGTCTATCGTCAAGTGCTTCTTCATCACTGTTAACCAATCCCAAGCGACCGTTCTCTAGGTTCTCAATACGATATGATCCACTACCACCCATCTGTACAACGATGTCCGGTGGGATGTTGATAGTTCCCAAATCATCCATGAACAATTCTCTCTCGCCCTCTGTAAGATCTGACAAGTCGACATCAGAGCCTCGTTGTGCGACAAATCTGCCATCTCTCAACTCAAGAACCCTGTCCGCAAAATCAGCAACTTCTCTACTGTGGGTGACTATCAGGAAGGCCACCTTCCCCTTCTGGTGAAGTTCCCTGAATATCTCGAGTACGTGCTCGCTGGTCACTGGGTCTAAGGCCCCAGTCGGCTCGTCAGCAAGAATGAGTTTTGGTTCAGTAATCAAGGCGCGAGCGATTGCTACACGCTGTTGTTCTCCACCACTCAGCAGGGCTGGTAAGGCGGAAGCGCGATGTCCCATCGACAAGTCCTCCAACATCTGTTTGGCCTTGCTGCGTGCTTGTCGCGGATTTACACCCTGATGGCGCAATGGTTGAGCGACATTGTCAATTGCTGAAAGATTGGGCAAAAGGTTGCCTTCCTGAAAGATGAACGACACTGTTTGTTGGCGTAGTTCGACCAATTGCTTGCCCGTCAACCTCGTCATATTGTTCCCAGCCAAGCGAACAGAACCAGAAGATGGCTTCATCAATCCTCCAAGACACTTCAGTAGAGTGGATTTGCCAGAACCTGAAGGTCCTACTACAGCAACGGCTTCACCTCTACGAACTCTGCAATGCAAGCCTCTCAGGGCGACTACGTTTCCGTCTTCAGCCTTGGACTCGTAGATATGGTAGAGATGATCAGCCTCTAGGATCGCTTCTTCGCCCATCATTTACTCCCCCTTCAGCACGGTGGCTAGATCCGCTCTCAAAGCCCGACGAGTAGTGAAGAACAAGGCCAATACAACCACAACCATCACTGGTCCATTGACCAGCAACAATTCCCACCAAGGCCAGACCAAGTCTCGTTGTATCGGGGTGTTCGAACCCCCGAATATTTGGAAGATGAATCCGAAGACTGCGAAGAATCCATTGAAGGCTCTGGAAATTCCGATTCCCAAGATGACTCCGAGCACCATGCTGACCAGAACTATGGATAAAATCTCGAACAGAGTCAAGCGAATTACCTGATTTGGACTGGCACCGATGGCTTGCAGAATTGCGAGGTCCTTACGCCTCTGGGAAAGCACTAGTGAAAGGAAAACGAATGCTGAAGCGATGCTCGCCAAGGATGCTACCACGAACTGTAGACTGAGTAGACCAGGAGTTCCGAAGATCATTCCTCCATTGCGCTCAACTTCTCGGTGCGTAGTCGACCAATCGGTGACGCTGGATACTCTGGAGTCAGCCTCGAAGGAAACCCTGATTCGACGCAAAATATCTCCATCTTCTTCGTCGGCCAAATCGCCGAGATTGAAGAACCAACGAGTTTGATTCAACGATTCGGCTGCTGTTTCTCCGACCAATTGTCTCCAAGTAGATTCACCAATGACAATGGCTTGACTTGCATCTGAACTTGAAAGGCCTGGCACCCAAGTGTGCTTTCCAGCATAACTTACGGTTGCGTTGCGAGTTGTAGTTTCGATTTCAAAATCGAGTCCTGCTCCAAGCAAGACTGCAATCTCAGGTGGAATATCCAATTCCAATTCACATCCTGATTCATTTGCAGGTTCTCCGGATGGACAAGTGCTTCCATTGATCTGTTCAGGTGTGAATTCAGCAAAGCCCCATGCTCCTGTCAAATCAGCGCCGGTCAAATTGGCTCCCTCAAAGAAATTCAAAGTTGGAATCTGTGGATTCAGACCAAGGATTGCAGCACCAGTAAGGTTGGCTCCTGAAAGGTTAGCGCCGCGCATATCACTCAATACGAGAATGGTATTGGAAAGGTTCGCACCTGAAAGATTAGCCCCGGAAAAGTTAGTCATGGTAAGGTTAGCATTACCTAAGTCCCTACCAGAGAAGTCGGCGCCTGAGAAATTCATCTCGCTCCAATTATCATCAGATTCCAATACTGAAAACAGGACCATTGGGTCGATTTCTTCTTCTTCCGTATCATCGCTTACAATCCTGAACTCATCATATTCCAATACAATGCTGAAGATCTCTTCTTCGTCACCCATCCAGTCGCCGCTGTCTCGATTTCTGTTCTCTTTTGCATCGGGAACTCCGAGTCCCTCAGAAGAATCTTGTCCGGTACTGAACCATCCATCTGCAATGGCACCATTGTACCTGTCAACATCATTTCCAGGGATGGCTTGAGAATCCCATTCCAAAACATCTTCATGGCCATCGAGCAATACCCAAGTGAGGTATGTTGCCCCCTTCTCTCCTTGTTCATTTGTGATCATTATTGGAACTGTAGTCATCAATGAAGCACCTGAACTATCTTCTATACCAGCCCCGAGCATAGCTGTTGCAAGTGCATCTCTGGCCTGTGATTCATTCAATGGCGTATTGAATTGTACCTGAAGGTCGGAACCTGACTGTAGGTTAGCAGTCCTCTCATCGACCAAAGTTCCAGTATATCCCTGAACCGCAGCAAGTGTCACTATCGACAAAGTCAGCAACATAATTACCGCTAAACGATTGATAGATTCGCTTGAACCCGAGGTTGAAAGACCACGTTCTACATCCTTCAACAAGGCGGAACGACCGAACAATTTACGCATTAATCTAGGTCCTGCAGCGCCTATCCTTGCTAATATCAACGCTCCACCAATCCATAGCAGGAAAGGCCCAGTCAACACGACCACGCTATCGAGGAAGAAGTTCTCTAACAATCCCCTTGGTCCTATACTGATGAAAGCAAATTCAAATCCTTCATTGTCTTCAATCCAACTCTCCAACATGGCCAAAATACCGATGCTAAACATTGTCCAATGCAACCAACGACGGGGTTCCCGAACTGTTGCTACCTTCTTCACGCCCTCTTCGATTTCGATTTCCAAAAATTGGCGAGTGCGCGAACGGCCAAACAACAAGGCAAGACCAATTGTTAGCAAAGCCACGGTGAATATCGTCCCCCCACCTAAACTCGGATCAACTTCGAAGTCACTAGAACGGAATGACATGAACCCTACCGAATCCAAAACTAGAGGCGTCAGCCACATCGCCAACATGTAACCGGCAATCCAAGCAACAGATGCAATGACCATGATTTCCAACAAAACCATCCGCTGTAAACCTGTAGATGTCGCCCCCATCACCCTGTTAATCGATACTTCTCTACGGCGTTGTTCTAGAGAGAGAATCAATCCATAAATCAATACAGATATCGAAAGGACGACGATTGGAATCATGATGATATAATCGAAAACTTGAATCAAACCGAGGAATATGTTGAGGAAAATTATGGAACCTGAAATGATGTCAGTGTATGACAATTCGAAACCTTGTTCGGTGTAGTTATTGCCTTCGATTTCTTCAGCAAGGTCTGCCAACCAATCAGCAGCCTCGCTGGTAGAAGAAGTAGGTAGTTTACTTCGATCGATAGCCAATCCAAGATAAGCATGGTCGTTGTCCATCAAGATGATTTCTTGTTCATCACTCAGAGCATTATCCGTGATGAAGATTGGATTGAACAACAGAGTTGGGTTGCCAAGAACCCATTCTTCGTAAATTCCAGCCACAGTCAAGTTGTACAATGTCATCTCTTGCCGACAATAAAGGTACTCCAAGGCAGAAGCTTGAATTGTTCCTGTACAATCTTCAATCTCACCTGGTAAACGAATCGATTCTGTAACATAGGAAATCGTCATCTGATCAATTGTGTCGTTGACCTCAGCTCTGGCCTGATTCGCCAATTGCGATGGCAGAATGACCAATGAAGAAGTGGTTGCCTGCTCTACTGAAGGCCATTCTCCATAGAGAATCTGACTTTCATGGCGTTCTCTGAATTCTCCATCGAACAAACTTGGACCAGCAATACGTACGATTCGGTCACCATTGATTGGCGGTCCACTATCGAGAGCCTCGGGATATGCTAATGAGACATTATTCCAATCGCCCGTAGGACTGGATATCATTTCCACATTCAATGGTTGAGCACGCCCAAACTCTGGATCGAAGAACCCACTCGTCCGCACTCCTTGACGCCCGTAAATCAAAGAACAATCTGCAATCTCTTCCATCGCCACCAAATCGTCGCATATACTTGTGAAAAGAGCGGTATCATTGGTGCGCCCCGAATTGTTTTGCCAAGGCTCAGGTACAAGATCCAACTTCGCATCATATGGGTCGTTCTTCAGAGTCTCTTGGAAAAATATCTGCGACAAACCAATTCCATATGCGAATACGGTTGTAATGACAAGAGTTGCCAAGAATACTCCTGCGAATACTGCAAGACCTCTCTCTTTGCCGCGCCAAGCAGATAACGAGGCGATGCGCATATTGTCAGGGGCACGACGTGCGCTGGCGGCGATGGCGCGCAATCTACTCATTCCTCCTCACCCCCTATTCCCCAAGCGCTGCGGATGTCTGAGGCGGCGACCTTACCATCCTTGAGAAGCAGCATGCGATCCGCTTGAGAGGCGAGATTAGGGTCATGAGTCACCATCAAGATGGACAAAGGGTCTTCCTCACGATGACACAAATCCTTGAACAATTGTAGAATCTCTTCTCCAGTAGCGATGTCAAGGTTTCCCGTAGGTTCGTCGGCCAATAGCATCAATCTCTCTCCAGCGATGGCTCTAGCGATTGCAACCCTCTGTTGTTGGCCACCTGATAGTTGATCAGGGACGTGTTCAATCCTGTCGCTTAATCCAACCATATCCAAAGCCTTTCGAGTTCGCTCGTCGACTTCCTGCTTGCCGACTCCAGACATATCGAGTGCAAGAGCAACATTGTCGTATGCAGAAAGGTGGGCCAGCAGATGGAAATCTTGGAAAATCCAGCCAACTCCCTTTCTACGCAATTCGACTAATCGGCTTGGAACATCTGTTCCATATTCCATATCTCCTAAACGGATGCTACCTGAATCGCCATCCAACAATCCACCAATAATGTTCAGAAGAGTGGACTTACCACATCCCGAAGGACCCATCAAAGCGACCAACTCGCCCTTGTGAAGCTCCAAATCTATGCCTTTGAGCACCTCAAGTCGTTCACTACCACTACCGAATCCACGTTTCAGTTCAACAACCTGTAACAACGAGGATTCAGTCATACTTCTGCCGACTCAATTGCATTGATAATGCTTTGTTTTTACTAAATCATAGCGAGGAAGTGTAAGCGTCGGATTCTTCAACACAATGCTGTTGGCTAACATCATGCAGGCAATCGAGAACATAGCCATCATCGGTGCTGGAAACATGGGTTCAGGTATCGCTCAGAAGAGCGCCCAAGAACAGTTCTCTGTCCAGATGGTCGACCGCGAGGAACAGTGGGTCGAAAGAGGTCAGAGCATCATTTCAGATTTTCTTGATGAAGCATTGGAACGCCGTATCTTCAGACCAGAACAGGTCGAAGCCATCAAGTCAAGAATTACGGGTGTAGTAGGAGTTGGAAATGTCGACCCCTCAACCGACTTGTGCATTGAAGCGGTATTCGAGGATTTGAAAATCAAGAGCGAAGTATTTGCAACCCTGAATGGAGTCTGTGATGAACACACCATTTTGGCATCGAATACCTCCTCTCTCAGCGTTGAGGCTCTGGCTGAAGCAAGTGGTCGACCAGACCGTTTCGTTGGTTTGCACTTCTTCTATCATCCTGCAAAGAACAGATTGATTGAGATCATCCCTGCTAGTACAACAAGTCCCGAGACATTAGCAAAAGTTGAGCAATACTGCAAGACTTCTGGCAAAGTTGTAATCGTCTGTAAAGACCGACC
>CAXRJJ010000034.1:0-60629 GCA_964230945.1 Yoonia sp. | reverse complement strand
TAGTATGGCTTTAGAAATTGTAGAGAATCTACAGGCTGGTTTGCATGAAAAGCACACTTGGGTCCGATTAGATGTTGCTCATTCCTTGGTTCTGCTCGATCTTGGTAGAACTGCTGATGCTATGGAATTGTATGTCCGTTTGATGAAAGCCCACTCTCAACACCCGTGTGTTGCTGGACTGAATGAAGTGTTGAGATCACACGGGCTAATCAAGAGCAAACTGAACCACAAGCGAGATGAATGGATTCCAGAAGTTGTCGTTGCTGCAAATGACCCTTCGCTAATCGAGTGGGGTAAGATGATTGATGACATGCCAACCAATGCTGTCGCTGCTCTTCGTCAAGGCCGAAGAGGGATAGACGAGGCTATGGTAGCAAATGCTTGGATAACATGTGGAGTTGCCGCATCTAAAGGAGTTCATCCCAGCCGCAAGTCTCCTTTCACCCGAGGTTTCGGAATTCTATTCCTCGGAATAATCACCTCGGCACTTGCCGCAGTTCAGTTACCATTCTTGGGCCTCGGGGTATTGGTAATCACGATTCTGCTATGGGATCAACACATGCAAATGAATCGAAATGTAAGACTGCGCAATATGCCAGCACTAAGGAAACTAAGTCGAAGATTACGCAGACGTAGGGCTATGGTCAGGGCTGATGATTTACCACCTGGCACTCATCTATTGCTCAAGGGATTCATTCTTCCTCTCAATGGGATACCAGTAGATGTTGGCTTCCCTGCGTGGATCAGTCCCAAGCGAAAAATGCAGGAAGGTGTGGTACCTCGTTTGAACAAACTCAAAGGGCACATGGGCAACTTCAAACAGTCGCTGCGCAATATAGGTGTAAGAATCCAGCAATTGCGACCATCCATCCTCAGCAATACTAGAAACACTCCATTCGTTCGAAAGCGAGGTTCTTTCGGTGATGCTTCCATCATCAAGCGCAGAGTGCAAAGAGCAGAGATACTCACTGCTGGTACTGGAGGGCCACCAAAACTCGACTATGGAAATCAGTTGCGTTCTGCCAATCAAGCAAAGCCGAATACTCAGAATTTATTGCAATTCGTATCTAAGGAAGAGAAACGGACAATACGTAAAATGTCGAAAAAATATGACCGGCCAAAACGTAAAGGTGGCTATCAACTATAGTTGTAAAAACCACTTCCAGACTTGCGTCCGAGCTTTCCTTGTTCCACCATTTCAATCAAAAGTGGAGCGGGAGCATACTTGTCATCAGCAAGTCCTTCATGCAGCACATTCATGATATGCAGCACAGTATCAAGACCAATCAAATCAGAAAGAGCAAGTGGGCCAATTGGATGATTCATTCCAAGTTTCATAATCCCATCAATCGCTTCAGGTTCAGCAACACCTTCCTGCAAAGTCAATATCGCTTCATTGAGCATCGGACATAGGATTCTGTTTGATACGAAACCTGGTGAATCGTTGCAAGAAAGGGCGGTCTTACCCATCTTCTCTGCAGCATTTACAACTGCACTGTTCACTTCATCGCTGGTTGCACTACCATTAATCACTTCGACCAATTTCATCAAAGGAACTGGATTCATGAAATGCATGCCAATGACCTTGTCGGGACGATTTGTTGCAGCCGCAATCGAATCAATGCTGATGCTCGAAGTATTGGATGCTAGAATGGTCTCGGGTTTACAGATTGAATCCATCTCCTTGAAAGTTGAATACTTGAGTTCTGGAATCTCTGGAATCGCTTCGATCAGGAGATCATGATTTGCCGCCATTTGCCGATCTGTGGAGATGCTTATTCGAGCCAATGCGGATTCTGCATCATCTGCACTCATCCTATCCTTGGCCACCAACCTATCTAGAGATGATTTGATGGTATTGATTCCATTTTCAACATATTGTTGTTCAATATCAATCATCAATACTTCATATCCAGCGCAGGCTGCAACCTGAGTTATTCCATTACCCATCTGTCCCGCACCAAGCACAGCAATCCGTTCTATGGCCATGTTGTGGCGGCGGAGAACGCCTCCTTCATCCTTGCCATAGGCTCCATGACTGGTCATGTTCCTGTTGCCAGTGTTCTCCTTCTAGAGTTCTGTACCATACAGTCCCATTTGAATCTGCAGGCAAATATTCCCCGCCAGAAGGCAACTCTTCCCACGATTGAACCCAAGTAACCGCATCGACGTTCTCGACTACAGGCTCTTCTTCATGTACTACCTCTGGTTCTTTTGTGGGTCTTTTCCTAGTAGGGGGTGGCTTTCTCAAGAGCACTACAACAGCACCGACTAATCCGAGAACTACAATTCCACCCAAAGCTGCTAATCCGTACATCAAAGTCGTGTCAGAACCACTGGAAGTGTCGTCAGACAGACTATCAGATTCATCATCTTGAACTGAATCATCGGGTGGACAACCATCAGATTGTGCATATTCATAAGCCTGTAAAGGACATTTGTCAGGCTTACTAGCAGAGGGAACAAAAGTTCCTGGCCAACTGGAGTTCCTGCTTTCATTCCATTCAGGATTACCCCAATTATCCCCATAACCATCTCCATCCGAATCAGACCATTGAGTTGGATCTGAACTGCGCCAATCAGCGCCTTGTGGAATTGACCATGTGGAATCGGGGTCGCTGTAACCATCTCCATCACTGTCTATGCAACCGCGTCTGTCCTTCGTGCTGGTTCCTGCAGTTTCTGGGCAGTCATCACCGTCTGGAGCCAAATGATTGTCGCCAAAGCCGTCCTCGTCATCGTCACTACTCTGATTTGCATCAAGAGGCGCCCAATCAAGATCATCAGATACCCCGTCTCCATCACTATCAACCTCAGAAGGAGCACAGCCGTTTGAATCGACCTTGATGACTTCAAACGGAGAAGTATTAGGACAATCATCCATAGCATCCGTTATTCCATCATAATCCGAATCTCGCTCACTTGGACCACAACCTTCGTAATTGATCATGTCCTTTTCTTCCGCTAAAGTATCTGGGCACTGATCAGCCGATGCACCAACTGGATTGTCTCCCTTTCCATCTCCATCACGGTCCCACCATTGGGTAGATTCCTGAGGCAAATCATCTATGCTGTCAGCATAACCATCACCATCACTATCTATACAACCATAAGTCTCATTCTTGATTGAAGTTCCAGGAACATCTGGACAGTTATCACCATTGGTTCCATTGACCTCATCTCCGAAACCATCGCCATCTCGATCCCACCATTGGCTTGGGTCATCAATGAAACTGTCTCCACTTTGGTTCACCCTCGCGTCTGATTCGCCCTGCCAGTAGTAATTATCTCCATAACCATCAGAATCACTGTCTTTCCATTGCAAAGAATCGCTTGGGAAGGCATCAGAGCCATTCTCAATACCCCATTCTCCTGACTCATCAGCATTAGACCATCCATCGCCGTCCTCATCTATACAGCCGAATCTATCCTCTGTAGAATTACCTACCACATCTGGGCAGCTATCTGCTTGATTGCCCAATGGATTGTCGCCGAAACCATCCAAGTCTGAATCTCTCCACTGGCTTGAATCCTGAACAAAGGAATCATCGACATCTGCGTACCCATCACCATCTTGATCAGGACAGCCAACATAGGGAGATTGCGTTGCATTGCCAAACGAGGTATCACAATCATCCAAGGCATTATTTATTCCATCTGAATCATCATCCAGTTGAACTTCTGCACAGCCATTTTCATCAACGATGCTACCTGAAGGAGTATTTTCACATTGGTCATCTCCATCCCAAATTCCATCCCCATCATCATCAGGTAACATCCAGGTCCTGTCATGTCCCATAATTGCCCAAGACCTTACCTGATCAAGTATGCTCAGCCTGACGAATTCATGGTTTTCCCAAAATATGATGCCATTGGTATCCAATGACCATTCGATGAATGAACGCTTATCCTCGATATCATTACTGTTGATCAAATAGGTGTAATCACTCTGCACAGGCCATAGGCCATCGCGTGAATTGTTGTAGGTTGCTTGAACGGCAACATCACCTGCAGCCAAAGCGTCTACAATTCCATGCGTAAGATTGTCAACTATAGGAACTAAGGATATCCCAGCAGGATTGTTTGTAGCATACATCAGGTCGACCATGCCAAGTAAAGAATCACCTGCAGGTCCATTTAATCCGTCAAGAACTTCAGATGGATATTCAACCTGAAATCTCGCTCTATCATTAGAATGTGAATACAGTGAATCCTTCTGTTGGCAACCGCTGCAAAACAACTCTTTCATTAGAATTGCAGAATCGGTCTTATTCTCCCATTCATGAACGAATACCATCTCATCTTCTGGACAGTTACTGGAGATATCTGACCATTCCTTGATGCCATCAGTATCATCGTTTGGAGCTACAGAGCTAATATTTAATCCAGGCAATTCTCCTATTCCAGCGGCAAGTGCATTTTCACTGGAACCCGAAAGGAACCAACGAAGTTGACCCGTAGTTAAGCCACCTATAGAAGAAAGGCATGAATCAATTAATCCAGATTGCTTTACCGCGAAAGTCATTGGAACTCTACCGATTGGAATTTCCAATAAAGTATCTGCACTGGTCAAGCAATCGAGTTGCCCATTGCTACTGTAGTTTGCATCCTCAGAAACATAAGTAGTATCGGGACCTTGTACAGATGCATGTAGAATTCCATTATTCGAGCATAACCCAACTGTGCCAAAATAACTATTCATATTTTGAGTACCGACCAATTTACCATGGTTGGGCTGCCATTCCTGACGCCAATCCTCTTCAAGTCCATAAGTCAATTCTCCTCCTGAAATCTGCATATATCCTTCATCCACAACATGAGTTACTATTCTTCCTCGCCGCTGACCAAATGCTATAGCATACTCCGAAGGAGACCACTCGACTGCGCGCAAACCCCGATTATTGTTGCTACTACCAAATGAACCAAAACTACTGGAAAGTTCCCAATTCTCTGAGTCGTAAATTAATGCAGAAGAACTCTGCCTTGCCAAGATAAAATGCGAACCCTTTGGATGGAATGAAATGCCATAAACATCTGATCCAATCAGGATTGAATCGTATAGAGACTTATTGGAAACATTATAGATATTAACCATGTTATCAAAACCTCCCGTTAACAACCAACGGCCATCAGGACTGAATTCTAAACCCAGTGCATGGCTACCGGTGTGATTGTTGAATTCCATGTAAGAAGTACCATTTTCTGCCCAGTATACCTTGAGTTCCCCGCCACCAGAAATACCTGCAATCAACCTGTCATCCGGACTAGTATCCAAAGCCCATACATTTCCGGAATAATAGGAGTAATTCATATCCATCATCCAGTTATCATGAACTGAAAATCTGCGTATCTCATTATCAGCTCCCGTATAGAGATAAGAGCCATTCGATGACCATGCGAGGCTTGGCACATCAGTATCAGGGTGCATCGAAGAAAGATTCTGAACAACCGTAGCAGTAAGTGATGCCCAATTCATCTCCAAAACTAACATCCACCCATATCGATTCTCCCATTGATCTTCTTCATATCCACCTACTGCGAGATAAGACCCGTTAGGCGAGAATTTCAAAGCCCTGACATTTTCATCGATGGTATGCAGAACTGTAAGCAAGCCACCAACCCAATACAGATTCACATTGCCATCTCCTGCACCTGCAATGTACATGCCATCAGGAGACCAAGTAACCGCTCTAGAGTCTCCACCTGAATGGTATAGCTCCCGTGATGAGTCATTCCATGCTGGATAATTTACTCCGATGAAATCTGGGTTTCCATCACCATCTTGATCAGGACAACCTGTAAAATCGATAGTGCTGTTTCCAGCCGCGAATTCACAATCATCCAATGCATCATCTATGCCATCTCCATCTCCGTCAGTAGCAGCAGACAATTGCAGTGCTGGAATACTACACAGCAGCAGAAATACAAGAAATACCGACTTTGCCGATACCATAAATCTTGACTTGTCGGGATGTTTCACGCTTATGGGCCGACTCTCAAGGCCTTATGTATGACGCTTCAATGCTTATGCCAATCAATCCAATTCTTCTAATTCATCAAGGATTGAAGAATATTGAGATTCTTCCTTCAATAATTCCTTAGAAGCCTGCAATAAACTAGTGCTTTGGGCAGGCGTGGGGGGCATTGGGGTAGATGTTACTCGAGGAACAATAGCCTCAGTTTGTGCTTGAAGTGGCTTGGTTTCTGCAAACAACTCAGGGTCCATTGGAACTGAATCAACGACCTCATCTTCTTCTCTTCTAGGCCTCAAAATGAATCCTACAATGATAACTAGAGCCAAGATTCCAATACTAATGTTCAGAGGTCCGCCTGCAGCCTCTAGAATCGATCCAAGCCCTTGTTCTTCAGGTTGCAATGATATCTCGATACTTGCATTGCTCCAATGACCTGCAGAATCCCTCACAGAGAGGGTTGCATTCCAAACACCTTCCAAATTTCCAGACATTGCAATCTGTGAACGCATTTCTAGTTCTTGATAGGGTTCGGAAATCTTACCATCATGAACAATTGTTAGATTCCATTCCTCCACAGCATCCTCGCTCCAGATATCATGCATCAAATATAATTCCTCTAAATCACCAATCCACTCTAAAATTACTTCAGGCGGAGATGTATCGATGACTGTGCTAATCACTTTAGATACAGAATTCTGAGCAGCATCGATTGCGAGGCAAGTGATTTCTACAGAGCGTGAATCGATATCCGCTTCTCGCCAATCAGCCCAAGGCGTCAAACCTAGACTAAAAGTGCCATCTTCAGCACTTGTGGTTTGGGACCAAACACCCTCATTGAGAACATCACATCTGACACTTGCCAATGGTTCGGTAACTCCTTCTACAGTCAGCAAAGGGAATCCTAGATTGATATCTTCCTTGACCAATGCAATGCGTGATTCGGGGCTGAGCAATTGCAGAGTCGGAACCAATGTGTCACGGTATACCGATAATTGCCATGTTTTCTCGATTCCCAATCCTTGAGCAGTCATAACAAATGAGTTTGAACCTTCATTTATTGGGATGCTAATATTCACCACTCCTCCAAGTCCCGTCCCTCGTAATGAAATACCCTCTCCTTCAACTTGCCAGGTCTGAACCGATCCGAGGTATAATTCTGCGACAACTTCGGTACTATTCACCCATTCTTTATCCCAAGGTGCAGTCAATACAGGAGTGTAAACTGAATCAGGTAAAACGATTGGAAGACAAGAAATTACTGCATTCCTGCCAGAATCAGTTGCCCTCAAGCATATCTCATGCGCACCGGTATTTGCTAATTCAACAACCCAAGAATTTCTTCCAACCAAGCCACTCGGTATGGTATTCCATCCAGTAGAATCAAGGTTGAGTTCCATACTTACTTCCTCAGAAAGACTCCAAGCGATTGGGACAACATGATGAGTAAGACTGGCGTTTACCTCTGGTTCTAACCATTGCATGAGGGGCATAATACTGTCAACCTCAAACTCCAATTTGGCCTCGGCCCAGTTGCCTGCGGCATCTCTTGCTACCATCGAAACCTCAAACGAACCTTGCTGAGTTGAGATTTCATCATCCACCCATTGCAAGGAATCTGGGTTTACGATTTCCATTCCTGACAACCATAAATCTGCACCCGGTTCTACCTTGAATTGGAATTCTACAATTGTAGTATTGACAACCAACAATGTTGCGTCACTCCGCATCAACAAATCGGGCGAAACTGTGTCTCTAATTACAACGATACTACTGTTGTCGACATTTCCAGCCCTGTCGCTAGCATTGATGAAAATCTGATTAGAACCCTCATGGGCAAGTGGAATGCTCATGTTGTACCACCAAAGTTCAGAAGCATCGATACTCAAGTTCAATTCAGATACAGTTGTTGAATCGATCAAAGAAACCTGGGGCACTATACCATTTGCCTCAATGTCGAGATATGCTTCCCCAACTATGCTAAGTTCCCATTCCGTTTGATTACTCAGTGTAGTTGTTTGACCAATTCCTTGTGGGGCGTATTGCGGAAGGGTTGAATCATATGTCAGTATCAACGTACTTGAAGTTGAATAGCCTGCATCATCACTCAAATTTATCCAGAAATGATGTTCCATCTCAACTTCTGGTAGCGTGAAATTAAACCATGCCATCGCCAGAATAGGGTTGCTCGTTGATTCGACATAATCTCCCGTTAATACCTCTTCAGAACCATCAGAATAAACGCCGGTCAATTCAAATGAATGGTTGGAGAGATTCATCTGGTACAACGAATCAAAACTGATATTCTCAAGATGGAATCCTGCACCTGAATCAGATAACATAGCGCTAACATTGGCCGCGTTGTTGTGGTAGCTGCCAAATGCAGGCTTACGGAATACAACTTCACTCGGTAACTCAAGCAACTCGTATTCAAACTCGAGACGGAATTCTCCACCACCTTGTAACTCTACTATGATGTAGCCGATCCAAGTTCCTGCATAGTCAGGCCTAGTCAATGTGTAATTCACTTGCCAAGCCTTACTTGCTACTTCACCTCCTAATGTACTAGAGGCATTTGGCCATAAGATGCTGACCTCGGAAGAATTGTATTCACTATGATTGGTCACTTGCAATTGCGTTCCTCCAGAACTCTTGACGCTCAACCAGAAAGTGCCATTGTTTCCATGCACGTAATATCCGTGCACGACAATCCACCACTGCCCATCTGCAGGATCGAATACTATCGTCTCATCACTCGCAGCACCGCCGGATGATTGTTTCAATTCATCATCCCAATCCAATTGCCCATCTCCATCATCATCGCGGTAGAGGAATAAATCTAGATCATCGCGGTATCCATTGCTATCGATTCTAACTTCTACTTCGTCAACTCCTGAAAGATTGATACTACGAATATAGGAGGAGGAGGACTTCACACCTGGATCATCTTGGGAAATACTTTCATTAGCCCAATACATAGGCTCACTCCATCCTGTTCCAGTTATCGAATCCACACTCAGATTGACTGTCGATGCAAAGACGGCACTAGAATTGAAGTCTCCAGTAGACCAATCGCTGACATTAGCCGAGATATTACCTGAAATCAAAGCGGCATATCCGATGGACACATTCACTGGGTTATCGTTGGTCAAAACACCATGCATGGTACTGTGCAAAAGCAGAATCTTATGCCCAGGAGTTGCACTTGCGGTCAATATCTCGCGGTCTGTACCAGTACTTGTCTGCCTCTTCCAAATCCCTGAGCCAGTGTGTTCATTTTGAGAACCAACTTCTATAGAAAGGCCCTTTGTACCATATGCATCTGGATCATCTAAGGAAAAAGGATGGGATATCTCTGACAACCAGAATGCATCGATATCTGTGAATCCATTATCTGGCCAATCGACGTCAATGATGATTTTACCGCCACTCATATTTGCCGGCCAATCAACTGCAAATGCCTTCCAATCTCCAGACTCCGCTCTCCAGCCCCATCTCTGAGCCCCTTGCATCCATGTCTCTCGATACAATGTCTGATTCGATAAGTTATCATCGACATTTGGCGGAGTCCAAGAAGTTGGTCCAGAACCTGCAACTGTGGTGACAACTGGCAAAAGCCAGTCCCTACCATGCTCATCGGCAATCCTGATTCCAGATTGACGCAATCCTGGAACTGCATCGATTGGCACATCTACAACCACAGTCAGATTTCTGACAGCACCAGCTGGTATTGAGCGCGAAGGCTGAGTAGTCAACCAACTATCCGAAACAGGTGAAAAGCCTGTAACATCAATGCTAACTGGTAATGGATCAATATACCCTGTACGTACTTCTCTACGAGTAACTGCCAACAAAATCCCATCGCAATCCTCTTCCCAAGGGTCTGAAACCTTGACTTCAGATTGAGGACCAGTATAGGCAAAAGACGTCATCAAGGAGACTTCAGACGACTGCCACTCTCCATCTCCAACAAACAAATCATTGTCAGCATCATCCCAGTATTTCCCGTCACCATTGCTGTCATTCCACCTATAGGCGTAGAGATAGACCGAATTTTCCGATTGCCTGTTCTGGTTACCGTCGAAACCCAGCGGATGTACTGTCGCTCTAGCCCTGATCAACGTATCAGTGGGCGAAATTGTTGTGTTATTTGCATCTCCATCAATCAGCAGAGGTATGACGTAATCAGGACGCGATGACTGGTATCCATCCCAACCTAAACTGCTATTCGAAAGCCATGTGAAATTCTCATACGAAGTTGCTTGCAAAGTCTCGCTACTGAAATCTAGCACTTGAGTATCAGCAGTTGGATTATGCAATTGTATACGGTGAACACTTCTCTCTCCGGGTAACATCCAATTCGCATTGGCTAACCTATGGTCTCCATCATTTTCACCGGGCATCAAAGCAGCAGGAGAAGTCCACCAAGTTTCATCAGCACCCTGAATCGTTTGAACTGCTCTATGCGCATCGAACCAACCTGCTCCCTGAACCAATGGATCATGGGCAATATCTCTAGAGGTTGACATAACTAGGTCTCTAATTGTCTGTGAATCGGGATAATATCCATTCTCATCGAAATACGCTTGGTATACCAACGCCATCAAACCGGCCGCCAGTGGTGTAGCAAGGGAGGTCCCGCCCCATGTCGTATATGCGGAGTTTGCATTTGTCTTCTCATTGAGTGTAGTATCTCCCGTTGCAGACCAACCTATCGCAACGATGTCGGGATCCATTCTCCCCTGTGAATTTGGTCCGCGGTTGGTCCACATCGCGGTATCACCCCATGTGTCTCCAATCGATTCACCTGTCTTGGATGATGCAGCACCTACTGATACCACGCCAGCAGCACCACCAGGAGAAGCAACTGTTCCATAACCGTGCCCTCCGTTACCCAAAGCGACCATGTACGTGGTGTTGCGCGAATATACTCTAGTCAACCAATCGAGATACATCGAAGCATAATCTGAACCCGCATCGACGATGCTCGAATAACCAAATGAGAAAGAGCCGATATGAGCCTCATCACCCGAATCGATGATGCCATCAGGACCTTCAGCCACATAGCGCCATGAATCATATCCTGAAATTCCACCGTTGTAGTAATTGCCAACTGCAATGATATCTGCATCAGGCGCCATACCCTGCACCTTTCCATCGCTGACAATCGCTTGCGCAGAAACTGCACTTGCACACAATGTGCCGTGATTTCCAGCAGGGCCATTTCCTTCGTTAAGCATGAATGCAACCATGTTACCATTATCTGGAATTCTATCTGATACTCCATATCTTGCCGCTAGAGTAGGAGCATACTGAACAGAAGTATTTCCATCAGCGATGAAGTAAATCATCCCCCCACTGCGGTCCCATAATCCATCACCATCGAGGTCAAGACCTGCAGTCTCAGAACCCTTACTCATTGGAACCTCATCAGCAAAAGATGAATCTCCATCGAGGTCCACATAAACGGTATCGTAGACATTTGCTTGGACAGAGTCTACCAACAATATCGCAACATCATCACCAACTCTTGACTGTAAATCATCATCCGGATGCTCACCGATACGAAACTCCCCTGATTGGCTAACAATTCCTGACACATCCAATCCTGAATCATCTAATGAGGAATCAGAATCGTTGTCAAAATCCATGAGACTTGTATCCGCATACCACGAATTAGATTCTCCAGGATATGTTTCTCCATCCAACAACCAATCTTTGATCGAACGAGGGTCCAAAGCGATTGGCCAGCCATCCCATGGGCTGCTGGAATTGTCAACTCTGGCTTGAGTTCCATTAAGATCAGGATGAGCGAAATCTACCCCGCTATCGACTATTGCAACCTTGACACCTTGCCCGGTACTGTTTAGCGACCAAGCATTGCTTGCGCCATGGATATCTTTAGCCTTGACAGTGGCTGGCTGGGGGGAATATGTATCATAGACATCTGCTTCTGGTAAAGGTTGAGTCAATGATCTGATACCTGGCAATTTAGACAACTCCGAAATTCGCATTGCTGGAATCTCTACCAAGCGATGCTGCAGTCTAGATTGCAATATCTCCAAATCGCTTTCAATTAGTTCTCCAACCCCTTCTTTCTGCTTTGTCAGTAAGCCCTCACTTGACTGCCAATAATGTAAAGCGGGCAGATCATCGGTCAGAACAACAACCTCGATGCTACCTTCTTGTTCCAACCACCAAGACAATGGCGGTTGGAAGAATACCTCGTGGAAAACATCGCTCGGCGAACTGGATTCAACATATGATTCATCTACAGCAGAACTGGCACCATCTTCTAGAACAGGAAAGGCTGGCAACATGATAAAACAGAGTAGTAGAGCCTGCAGCACCCTCTGCATGGCACTTCGAAGGCCATGACGTTCTTGATGCTGTGGGACGCTGGTTTGTCCGACAATTCAAGAACCCCGCGATTCTCGCAGGGCCGATAGCCCCGTAGTGTAGTGGTCCATCATGTTGGTCTTTGGAACCCGCGACCCTGGTTCAAATCCGGGCGGGGCTACTCTTGAAATGAGTACTACCAGTCATCATCTTGGCATCTGTGGTTGCTGAAATTGCGGCGCCACCTGTTGTGCCGGCTGCTGCATCGCCATCTGTTGCATCTGTTGCTGTTGCACCATTTGCTGCTGGGCCTGCGGAGCCATCTGTTGCATAGGTTGTTGCATAACCATGGGTTGTTGCATCATCGGTTGTCCGAACGCGTTATTATCCATCCACAACTTGCTTAGATCCTTAGCTGTTATCTTCTTCCACCAAGGTATGTGTATTCGGAACAAGAAAACAAACCAGTTGATGACAACTAAAATAGCCGCTAATGGTAAGAACCAATTCAAATGGAATGATACTCCATCGTATGTGCTATCACTAACTAATTCCCCATGCATTCCGGGAATTGAGATATACATGAGAATCGTGAAAATCACAATTGGAATCAAGAATCCGACCAATAGGGCATTGATTTGGCAGACTCCTTCCATTATTTTCTGCATTTTAGGCAACGAAATACCAATCATCATTACCATCAATGATAGTTGCACCCATAGAACCACCAAAAAGTAATCATGTAACCTAGCCTTATTTACGAGTACATCATATGTGTCAGGAGAGTCTTTCTCCATTTGATCCCAGTCAGGGTACCAAGAACCATCAGATTCTTCAATGCTGAAATAGAATGAATCTAACATTAATGGAGCCAATGGTTCTCCCGAACCATCTTTCTCTTCATCATACCAAGGAGAGTCCTTGTAATCATCAGAGTATGATTGCCAAGCAATTGGGAATAATGGAGTGAATACCAAGGCGATTACTGCACATAACATCAAATTAGATGCGACCTTGTACATTGGCCTCTGCAATTCACCGGTTTTCCAACCATCTGAAACTTTCTCAAGACTAGATTCAAACAACATAAATGAGGCACCTAATGCTAGGCCCAGAATGGCATTATAGTATACCATAACATGCATATGCATCTCCATATCTCCAGGCGCAAACATCTGGTTGAAGTAAGAACCCAGCCACTCTCCAAAACTCATCATCATGAAAATCCCACAGGTTCCATTTGCAAGCAGGAATAGGCCGTGTAAACCTCCTTGGACGCGTTTAGGCATTGGCACTAGGTCAATTACAATCAATGGGACGGAAAACACAATTCCAAGAATCATTATGGTAGTAGGCCATAGCATCATACGCAATACGAAAGGTGGCTGTTCATCGATATCATCAATCTCATCCAACATTTCTTCTCCATCTAACAATGTTCCATTGTCATCATCACTCCAAACCCATGGAGTTCCACTAGCATCCATGATCAGTCCAGTTATGCTCAATACAAGAATCACGATTCCAAGAATTCCTGCCTTAGTCAAACTAGGAGTTGTCCAACCAGGACGTTGTATTCTTGGCTGTTTGAAAGCCATCTGCTGCTGATACATCATCTGTTGTTGTTGCACATATTGTTGCGCCATCTGTTGATTCTGTAATGGCTGCATCTGCGCCTGCATCATCGGTTGTTGCATAAATGGCTGTTGCGGAGCATAGCCAGTAGGCGTGGTTGGGTCATAGGCCCCGGGTTGCGGCTGCACGACCCTGCGTGATACTACTTACTCAAAACCTTGATGTCATGAAATATCAGAATAATCGTTCCTTTCTGACATCTCGCCACTTAGGTATTCCACGAACTCCCATTCCCCGCCATCATGGTCAAAGAAATAGCAGCGCTTTCTATGCGGATGGTTAAGCACATGGTTTCCTTCTCTATATCCAGCAGAAATCATTCTCTTCATCAATGAATCAACTTCATCAACTACAATGCCGTAATGATTGAGCCCAGGGTGGAAATATGCCTTGTGAGGTGATTGATTGGGGCCCTCTCGCTCTTCTATCGCAATATAGAAACGCTCACTACCAAAATGTAACCACCTGCATTTGTCTGATGTTGCTCCATTTCTCACCTTCCATTCTGGAATGGCCGTTGCGAGGAATTCAACCATCAGATCACAATCGCTAGTAGTGATATTGACATGTTCGAGATATGAACTCACTAACTCACCTCGGCCAGTTTTCTATGCAGATCGTCTTCCAATACCTCGAGGGCTGAATCGATGAATTCTGAAAGACCACCATATCTTTGCGCCTGCAAAGCCATGTCGAGTTTGTCCATCGCCTTGAGGAATCTCGCCTCTGGAGTAGTGCCTTGTTCGTATTCATCCCACAATTCCTTCAATTCATCTCTGTGACACATAGGTTCCAACAATTCCCGCATAGCCTCATCCTCCATACGGTGCTTTTCGGCGCTAGAAATGCCATCATGTGGCGTGATATCACCTACTCTGACTTCGGCCAAATCGTGCAATGCAGCCATTTCGAGGATTCTTCCCCTATCGAGGTTCGGCGGACAAAGGACCATTGTCAACCAAGCAATCCCCCAGGAATGGGCTGCAACACTCTCCGGCTTCTCAATACCTTTGGAAACCCAACCCGCGCGAGGCAATTCCTTGAGGGCCAAACTCTCCAGCAGGACGCGTTTCAATTCTTCCATGCTGCCACGATGCCTTTGTCAGGTATCAGCCCATCGCAGGCTCATGCAGGCATCTTGGTGGCAGGATGCAATCAAACATCTGCGCAATAATGATCCAATCATTGCCAAATTTATCGACAAATATCAAGGGGAAATTCTCGAATCACGAGAAAAATTAGTTGAGACATTGATGCGCTCAATAGTTGGCCAACAAATCTCTGTTTTGGCGGCAGCGACAGTGTGGAGAAGATTGAATGAACATTTGGGAGAAGTGAGGCCTAAATCGGTATTGCAATCATCAACTGAAGATCTACGTAGTTGTGGATTATCCCAAAGAAAGGTAGAATACATCCAAGGAATTGCAAAAAGATCAGATGAATTACAGAAAGTGGATTGGCAAGTAATGGATGATGAAGAGGCCATCGAACTTCTTTGTACTCTGAAAGGGGTAGGGAGATGGACTGCCGAGATGGTTCTCATTTTCACTCTGCTTAGACCGGACATACTACCGCTTGGAGATATTGGCCTGATTAGAGGCATGGAAAGACTGTACAATGATGGAGAGAAAATGTCCAAGCAAGAATTACTCAATACCGCAGAAGCATGGAGGCCATATGCTTCGGCTGCAACATGGTATATTTGGAGAAGCATGGACCCCGAACCAGTACAGTATTGAGCAAGCAAAGTGTTCAAAGAGTGCACATATATTTCATGGACATGGTCGAGCACCTTCCGCCAATCAAAGGCCCTTCGGCTGCGGATAAAGTGAAGGATGCTACGCGCAGGATGATGGAAGCAACCAAGGCTAGACTTTCATCGCTGAAGGAATCTTTCTCCAAAGAAGAAATGGAACAAGAGGGTGAACAAGGAAACATTCCAGTAGAGCACATCGAACCAGAATCCACAGATGAAGAGTCAGAAATTATAGAGGGCGATGAAGTCGCTGAAGTTTCCGATGAAGTAGAGGAAAACGCCGAATCTGAAATTCAAAACAAAGAGGAAACCCCTGAAATCAAAGAATCCAATTCAAGCGAAGAAATCGATGGTTTGGAAAATGAAGAACAAGAATCAGAAGACCCAAAACTTACTGAATTCAGAATCCTGTTAAGCGATGCCGTAGATGTCATGCAGTATCAAAGTGAGAAGATTAAAGAATTACAATCTAGTATAGAAGAATTGGAAAAACCGAGTGAGGAGAATGATAGTGAAAAACTCGTCCGCCCCAATTCTCTAGGCAAGGATTTGAACATGACATTGAATGAGGGAATGACCCTGATTGGAATTTCTTTACTTTGGCTGGTTGCATTGATTGGTGCCGACAAATATGTCACAAATAATGGATGGATGATTGGAGGGGCGTGGCCTGCGGATCTATTTACTTGGGGAGCAGGAGCCGGACTGTGGTCCTTCCACATTTTGCATAGGTTACATCGGGCACGAACCTTGTTGTCGATGCCAATAGGAATGAGAATCCAAACTTCAATCGGTGTCGCCTTAGCTGCTGGTACTGCCTTGATGTTGACTACTGAAGAGTTCAGCACAGTTACCAATATCTGGGCATACGGGTCAATAATTGCATTGATTGTACTATTTATTTCAGGATTTGGTGGCGCTTTCTCTCGAGCCTTCTCCAGAAAATTCGGAAAAGGTGATGATTCAACATCCTGAATCATTAACGGAGAATCGCATCCGGATCCTTTGCCAGATCCTTGGTGATATTCTTCTGATGAGATTCGATTGTACCTCCTCCAATCTCCAGAAGTTTTGCATCACGCCACAATCTTTCGACGACATATTCACCGACGTATCCGTATCCACCCATCACTTGCATTGCCCTATCTGCAATATTCTTGGCAGCGGTAGTTGCAAACAACTTGATTCCATCGCTATCGAGTCGATGTCCGCTCTCTCCAAGTGTCATTCTTCTAGCGGTATCATAGAGATAGGCGCGCATGGCCCTGTATTCGGCCCAAGATTCACCAATATGTCTCTGAATCTGTCCGAAATCCCGAATCACCTTACCGAAAGCCTGTCGCTCATCAGCATAGCGATTCATTGCTTGTAAAGAACGCCTTGAGATTCCTACTGCCATAGCAGCCAGTGTCAAACGCTCAAGTTCGAGATTTCGCATCATGTGAGAAAGAGCGCTGCCTTGTTCACCAACCATGTTTGCAGCAGGAACAAGGCAATCATCGAAGACTAATTCAGCGGTATTGGAAGCCCTCATTCCGGTCTTATCCATTATCTTCTGACCAACCGAATATCCTGGGAATCCGGCTTCTACAAGGAAGGTGGAGATTTGTGGCCTCCCCTGTTCATCAACACCTGTCTTTGCGTAGACCCAGACAATATCTGCAGGAGTTCCATCCTCATCGATGCAACCATTAGTAATCCACATTTTTCTGCCATTTAGCACCCAATCGCCGGCGTCATTACGTACAGCAGTGCTAGAAAGCCCAAGGACATCTGTGCCAGCATCTGGCTCTGACATCGCCATGCAACCAATCTTCTCTCCAGTGCATACTTCGGGTAGGAATCTTGCCTTCTGTTCTTCACTACCATTGACTGAAAGATTGTTGACAAAGAGCATGCTATGAGCAAGGTAAGCCAAAGCAAAACCTGGGTCGCTGGCTGATAATTCCTCGTGCACAATAACCGCTGCTGTCGCATCCATCCCAGCACCACCATGTTGTTCATCAGCAGTTATACCAAGAAGGCCTAATTCTCCTAGGCTCCTGAACAATTCGAGATTGAATTTCTCATCCCGATCATATTCCAAAGCCTGAGGCTCAACATGTTCCTCAACAAAGTTACTAACCATCTCGCGAATCATTTGGTGTTCATCGCTCGGATTGTACATATCTGTAGCCATGAAACCCCTCCGGACGTCTCGCCCACCCTAGTGGGCATCAAGAATGTTCGTTTCTGCTGAAGACTCACGTCATTCGCACTCTACGTGTTCTAAGAGGTCTTGAATCACCCACTCTGACGTTGGAATCATGCTTGGCAGCCCTGTTTGATAGCCCTGCAACAGTCCTATCTGATTTGATAACTCGACGAACGCGTGGCTTTTGCTTGCGCGCTAGATCTGTATGTCTAACTGAAGCATCAAAAGCAATCATCTCCTTTGGTGGCGAGGCTTCCACTGGCTTCTCAATCTCGGAGATGACCGCTGCAGCAGCACTACTGTGATCCGCCTTCTTTCTTGCAGGGTTCAATCTCCTCTGCTGTTCTGTTCGCGCTATAGTTCCCTGTTTTTCGAGTTCTTTCTCCATCATGTCCATCAACATACATTTCATGGAGAATTCCTGCTTTCGCTGAGGTGAGTGCATCCCAATCGATATTCAGGGACACTGACGGTGGTATAATGATTCCCTGAGGACTTATGCTTTAGAGGACGATTTCTAGAGTTCTAAATCAGAGCCATTTGCCCTCATCTTCTTTAGAAGAATCCATATCAGCAACCATGGTTAAGATTCTCGTCATCGCTGCATCTGACGGTAAGAACAAGGAATTGGCCGAACTTTGGTGCAGTGTAGGATCGGAAAAAGGACACACGATGTCCATGGTTGACCTCTGTGCCGCCAGCCTACCTCTATACACCCCTGCACTTGACAAAGAAGGGCGACCTGAAGGTGTGTCAGAATTAGAGGACATATTCGAGCAGGCTGATGCTTGGATAGTATGTGCTCCAGAATACAACGGCGCCATGCCTCCTACTCTGAACAATTCAATCGCATGGCTATCTACTCATGGGGATGATTTTCGAGGTCTCTTCAATGGTCGAGCAGTCGCCCTTTCTACCCACAGCGGAGGTGGAGGGAATAGTGTAATCTCAGTAATGCGCATGCAGTTCTCTTACCTTGGGTGCAACGTTGTTGGTCGAACTCTAGTTTCGAACAAGAACAAAGAAGCAAATCCCGAATCTATGGCGTTCATTCTGGAACAACTGGACAAGATGTCCTAATCACTCCACCCAAAGATAAGAACGGGCGCCTTCCAAATTGCCAGGTTCTCCAGAAACTTCCACTAAGGCAAATTCTCCCTTTGGAGCAATGACTGATGATGAACGAGTTTCCTTATGCAACTCCTCATAAGTAACCTGGTCGATAGCTACTCGTCCAGCCAAACGCTCAAACAAACGCCAACGGCTGACTACTTCTCTCCATCCAGGAGCGACTAACCCCTCGAACACCTTGGCTTTGGCACCACTACCGTAACCGCAAAGTCCGAAGAATTCCCCTCCCTCAAACGAGTTCTCCTCATAATCAGATTCGAAGGTGGACATCATGGCTAGGAAAATCGAACCTGTGTATTGGTTACCGATCAAACTTGATGCACGCTGACCTTTTTCGATTCTTTGAGAATGGAACAATTGGTATTCCTCAGTCTTGGAGATGGCGCGTCGATAAGCATCTGCGGATTTCTGGAACTCAGCCTCACCTTCAGGGGTATCCTCAAAGTCTTCTAAATGAGGAACTGGGCCCAATGACTTCTCAATTTTCTTCCACTCTTCCGAGAATTTTCGGTCATGTCTGAATACGTCAGGAAACATGCGCTTTGCTTGGAAAGCATATGGTAGGTGCATGATAATTCGAGCCCATTGTTCTGTCAACACCGGGTCGTGCTCTAGCACATATCTGCCATCTTCAACCGCTTTCTTTGAGAAATCCCTGAATGCCTCCTTAACTGCAACTTGATAGCACTGATTACTGAATTGACCATCGAATACCGGCTCATCACGATGCACCTGCACCTTGTTTTCTCCATGTGCAAATATACCCATCCTTCGAACAGTTGAACTCGGAAGATGCTTGACCATACGCTCTGCTAATCCCTCCTTGATCTTGGCTCCTGCTTCTTTGGCAAGAGTCAAAACGTGGCTGATTACGGATGTGATTGATACTTCACGTCGAGGCTTGAAGAAATCATGCACCGGAGTTGTTGAAACTCCCCAACGATCGGGAATAGCCAGCAAACGAGGATTGTGCCTAATCAGTAGTGCTCCTCCTCCAGCACCCTGTGTATATTCGCCGCTGGATTCAAGGTCGTACTTGGCGTTATCACTGAATACCACTATTCCGATACGGTCCTTCTCGGGACCTCCTCTCGCGACCCAATCGAGAGTATTGTGCAAGGCATCTACCGCACCAATACAAGCAAAGGTCATATCGACAACATCGCAGTTTCGAAAGCAATCTTCAGAGAATTGTTTCTCATATCTTTGGTTGAGCATATCTAGAATGTAGGTAGAAGTCGGTTTGGCGCCATCTAGTGCCGATTCAGTACCGAGATACATTCGCCCTATTCGGCGAGGATCAAGGCCATTGCGATCTATCAACCTAGAGACTGCATTAGCACCCATTGTAGCAGTATCTTCGTGAACATCAGGAATTGCCATTCCTGACAACCCTAGTCCCTTATTCAATTTGCCATAATCGGCACCGCGCATCTGCGCGAAATCTTTCATGTCCATGAAGATACGAGGGAAGTGGATTGCGATATCGTCGATACCACATGGAATCTGAGCAGACACGGCCCCGCCATGGACTGTTGGTTATAGTGCATTCGCACACTTTGGTCAACATCTCGTTCAGTGATTCAATCGATGGGGCCGTGGCCGGGAATTGAACCCGGGCCGGCAGGACCACAACCTA
This sequence comes from Yoonia sp., assembly GCA_964230945.1. Classification (GTDB taxonomy): domain Archaea; phylum Thermoplasmatota; class Poseidoniia; order Poseidoniales; family Poseidoniaceae; genus UBA226. The sequence goes on along the minus strand of CAXRJJ010000034.1, from coordinate 39,963 downwards.
CCGTGCTAACCCCTACACTACCACAGCCATCGAGTATTGCGGCGACTGACGTATTCTGTTTGAAGGTTGCGCGACTTCGCTATGTCCCTATACATAGGACCAAGGGTTTGAAGTCCTGATGCTGCGGGAGTATGGACATGAAGCATACTGCGCTAGCCATGCTGATGCTGTCTGCATTGTTCATGCCCTGTGTATGTCTTCCTTCATCACAGGCTAGAGTTGTCGACTCATTGGAGACGTGGGACCTTATTGATTCCAGCATTCTTTCAGACACCTCGTGGGAGTTTTCATCTGAAAAAGGATGGACTGGGGGCGCAGCCGAACATACTACCGCAATGACAGCCGACTCCAAGATATCCTTCACCCATAGTCGGCCAATGAACCTTCAAACATCTGAATTCTGGGCTCAAGACAATGTCTCTGAATATGGCGGAGGAGCAGTAGGTGCCCCTGACCAAACCTATTCGTGGACATTGGGTCCTGAGATCATTGTTGATGACTTCGACGTTAGTACAGCCAATGGTGCACAGATTGAGAGTGTTCACCTCGTAGTTTCATTCGCCATTCCCGACCAACTTACTCAGGATTCGGTTAGATTCTCAGTTTCGGTTGATGGCCAGAGTGAACTGCTCAAGACATGGGCGCATACCACCTCTGGAATAGATGAAATGTCCTCACCTTATTGGGTCTTGAATATCAGCGAAAAGTTCGATTGGGATTGGGACAAAATTGCAAACTCCCAACTAACTTTGGACTATGTCAGCGTAGGTGGCACAGATGATTCTCAATTGCAAGTCGATGCGGCTGGATATAGAGTAGTTCACCGCAAGGCATCTTGGGGATTGGAGACGTCCGCAGCCAGCATTGAGATACCCGACCTTGAGTTCCCTGTATTCGATCTTAATTTCACACTTGGAGAATGGGACGGCCTAAGTTTGTCCACATGCGGCCTTTTAGCATTGGAGAACCAAACCGGTACTTGGACTTCTGAAATTATTGAAAGACCACATATGCAATCTTGGGGCAGATTGTCTGATGCCGGAACATGGAGTGGAAGTCTTGAAGTTCGAGCATCGAATGATGCAGAACAGTGGACTGATTGGCAAGAGACAACTTTCGCATCAATACTTCCTGCAATGGCTTACCTCCAGATCAAAGCAAATGTCGAAGATGGATGCCTAGAACGAGTACGAGTTGACATCAATGACCCAACATTGACTGTCACCTTCAATGTACATGGAGACCTCTCTGGAATAATTGCTAATCAGAGTTTAGTCCAAATCTCGATTTCGGGAAACATGGTAGCTCGGCAATTCCTCTCTTCTACTGGAAGTAATGAACATATTGTGCAGATTGGAAATGCCTTACCCGCCAAAGGTGAACCTTTGACTATCTCAATTAATTCTGCTTTTGCTTGGAATGATGATGGTGAGCCGATGTCCTTAGTTGTCGAAGTCAACGCATTGAAAATCGATGGCGCCTACAGAATCTCTTGGGATGAGCCGCCCACCTGCTCAATACCCTCTGAACTTGAATTCGATGAGGATGGAGGTGGTACATTCATCACCCTACCTTGTAGCGATGATTTGACTGCTGTTGAAGACCTAGAATATTCTGCTGTTTCAACAAATGACGACATTCTCGTTGCGGATATCTCTGGAGATCAGATTCGCTTGAGCCTAGTTCCCGAAGCCAGTGGGGAGGCTACAGTCATGGTTTCTGTCATGGACCGACCAGGGCTTGCTGAGAGAAATACTTGGAGTCAGAATATCTCAATTATAGTCAACCCGGTGAACGATGCTCCAATCCTAGATAATCTACCACCTCAGATTCATGTTTCACTTCCAGAAGCGGCTTACCTTGATATTGAATTTTCAGATGTTGATGATACTGAATCAGAATTGACAGTTTCCATGGATTACTCTTGGGCTCAATGGAATGGTGAGCAGATAAAGATCCAACCTGCAACTACTGGAGAATGGATCCTGACAATTACGGTAAGTGATGGTGAACTCGCAGCATCTCGCGAAATCATAGTCACATCTCAAGCACTTCCTGATCTACTGGTAGAAAGTGTAGAGGCTGACGGGAACACAGAAGAAGTCGTAGCTGGAGATGTTGTAGAGGTAGTAGGCTGGGTGAGAAATGATGGACAAGAAGATGCACAATTTATCTCGATCAAGTGTCTTGCTGATGGCCAACCTTTCGATGTTGCAATCATCGATTTGATTTCCCCTGGGCAATTGCGTAGAGCAATTTGTGACTGGCAAGTTCCTGCCGATGACGACGCGGTTAGATTGACGATAATTCTCGATCATACACTAGAGATAAGAGAAACTGATGAAAATAACAACCAAGGCAACCTGACTATTGCTGTAAAGAGTCCTGAAACTAGTGGTTCTAGCGAACAACAATCTTCTGGAATCAGTGATAACGTGCAGATCGGATTAACCACTGCCGCAATAATGGCAATTATCGCAATTTTCTTCATGTTTGCACCAAAAGGCATCCGCAAAATCGAATGAGGCGGAATGAGGCCTTAATCAAACACCGTAGGGCGGATAAACGCGAAATTACGGACAATCATCATAAGTGGCTGGACTCACAAAGGGGTACTCTTCTGGCTGTGGGGGCCAGCAATCCTCGGATTGCAAGGAAGGGTGGAGTGTGGGAACATGAGCGAATTGAAAATCCGTATCGAGACCGATGAATGGACATATGAAGAATACATTGAGGCGTGATTATTTCTTGTGTCTTGGATAGACACCTGTAGGCAGCAATACTGCTGTTGAACGAGCAACTTCACCTTGTTCTATAGATAATATCTCTTGACTTCCTAGTAACATTTCAGCAGTAGCCACTAATTCTCCCTTAATCGAGTTCAAAGAAACTTCATCCCCAGGGTTGAGATCATCTGGCATGTTTACTATCCCTGGCCTCAACAATGGAGCACCATGTGCAATACTGGCTGCCGCACCATCCTTGATGACTACACTGGGTCGGGATGCAACCAGCAATTCCATCGGTTGAATCATTTGAGTAATAGCAGAATCATCCCCTTTCTCGCTGTATAACCACCAAGCATCAGCAAGTTGTTCCATTGTGACACAATTCTCTATTGAGAATATCCCACTAGCAGTTCTACGTAATTCAACCAATTCAGTCTTCTTTCCTATCAATAATCCGATATCTCTAGCCATTGTACGGATATATGTCCCCGCTTCACAATCGATTTCGAGGACAACGTGTTCAGAGTCATCATCTAGAATCTCTAGCCTATCGATTCTGCGCGTCCGCACTTGAACCTTGACTGCAGAAATATCAGGGGGCACGTTGTATATGCGACCACGTTGCTGTTCTACAGCAGCTTCGATACGTTCCATATCAACTCCACCATGGACTCTCAATACCGCGACATATGTCTTTGAATGACTAAGCAATCCCGAAGTCAAGCGCATAGATCTACCAAGTAACAATGGAAGCACTCCTGTGGCAAAAGGATCCAAAGTCCCCCCATGCCCCATCTTATCTATGCCCAGTAGTTCTTTGGCCCATGCTGTTAATTGATGCGAAGTAGGTCCTGCAGCCTTGTCAAGAAGAATGATTCCAGCCATCATCCTCTCTTCCAATGTACGTGCTTCTGGCCTCTTTCCATGCTCAGCCGAAGTACTCGCTTGGCTCACTGTGATTCTCGTCAATCTGATACCCCCTCAATAATTTCCAATACTAATGAAAGAACTTCTTCTGCACTCAACTCGTCAGCATCCACGATATCAGTATATGGCGTCATATCAGCAGGATCTAACTGGTACAACTCCTGAAACCTGTGTAAGTCCTTACTCTCTCTAGCAAGGATCTCTTGTTTGCGAAATTCCAAATCTCCGCCTTCGCGCTGCACAACTCTTCTCGACCTCTCCTCGATTGAGACTTCTAACCAGACTCTCTTGGCTGGTAGTTCTAATTGGTAGGCCCACCATCCCGCCAAACGACTCTCTACTACTTGCGGCCCATCTTGCTTGAGCATATGCCGCTTCAATTCCTCATCAAGCCTCTTATCCACCTCGAGATCCTCTCTACACAATTCAGCAAATGCACTCAACTTCATACCTCTTCGTTCTGCTTCTGAACGAAAAATCATACCACCATTGAGATATTCCCACCCCTTGGCATTGCATAGTCCTTCGACCAATGTACTGGTACCACTTCCCGCTTGGCCACTGATAGTAACTAGAGGCAATGCATCACTTCCACTGATGCCGACAGATAGAACATCGCAACTCTCCGCTTCCTGCCCTCTCAACTACATCCCCATCACATTCAGGGCAAATAGTCCCTTGTTGAGGAGGAGTACGTGCAGAAATAGCAGTAGGTATCAACTTACCAACTTGCTTCTTACTCTTGGCCTTACTTCTTGTCTTGCGCTGATTATTGCGGCCTCTTCCCCTGCCCGAAGAAACACCTTCTTTGGTTTGAATCAGATGCAGATATGGCTCAGGTATCTTCTCTCCTGCAAGAACCACTGGATGGGATTTGAATCTTAACAATTTGATGTGCCTGTCAACCGCCCTACCCAAGGGCGCAGACATGCAGATGTATACGCAAATCCAAGCTGGAAAGAACAGGAAGGTACCGGTGCTCATGTTCCAATGTTGTTTCCATGGAAGCGATACGTAATCGACACGGTATCCGCTAACAACCTCACCGACCCATGCGAAAATTGCAATGATGAAGATGAAGGTGAACATCATTGGTTTCATCCCACCCATCTGTACATCCATCTGTTCAGGCATCAATTGTTGTTGCAAGGTTGCTGCCTTATCCTTGCGAATTGGGTCTCTTGCCAAGGTTGCTTCATTCATCATTCGGCGCACCTGCGACATGCGGTGACCGATGTGAGCCTGCTTGATTGGATCGATGAAGAGATTGCGCAAAACGGTGTTAATCAACATCGAAGCAGTACCGATAAAGAATACTGTGATGACGAACCATTTCTCCTCAGGAAGTATCGGCGCTAGCAAAGGATCCGCATAGTCGGCTAAACCAGATCGGAATCCCTCATTCATCAACAAGAGCATCATCAGGAGCATGAAGAACAGCATCAGCATCATCTGACCACCCGGTGGTGCGGGGGGCCCTGGTGCTGCTCCAGCCTGTGCCATGTTTACTTCCGTTGGATTACGCTGCATAAGGTTGTTTGAGAAGAGTTGACTTGGAAATGCTAGATGCTCGCTCCGACATCTTTTCACCGGAGACGTTCATTGCAAAGCATGGATGCGGTTTCTGCGACCATCGCCATGGCCGAGGCGCAGGCCAAAATGGGGTTGCACGATGATGCGATCTCAGAATTGCGAAGGGCTGTTCGCGTGCATCCAAGAAATAGTGAATTACACGAAAAATTAGGACGTATATTGTTTCAACAGCAAAGATATGAGGCGGCTTTGCCACATCTGCAAAAGGCGATTCGAAAAAGCGAGGACTCCGGTGAACTACACATGTTAGTTGGAAACTGTGCTTTGTCTACCGGCCGGAGTAAAGCAGCTTTGAAATCCTTTGAACGCTGCATGGCGATTTCATACAGGTCCAATGAAGCATTAGCCAATATTGGACGCGCTTTGATTGCTAGACGTAAGGCAGACGTTGCTTGGCAAAGGTTGCTGGATGCTTTCGTCGATGGCGGTAGTACTTCTACGGAGTTGCATTCGGTCCTAGAGATGTGCGCACCATTGGTTTCAGAACAAGTTCCATCTCTAGCCTCAAATCATTCAGAACCAACTTCCTCGATCTCTTCTGTCCAAGCACCACCTGGTTCTATAGAAGCGATGGCAGGAATTGTACAAGATGATATCGTACATGAAGCAATAGACCTCGGCATGGGTCTTCTTGAAGAAGAAGAGGAAGATACAGATAACAGACTACAGATATCAATGCCTGGATCTGGATTGGATGCTCCCGAATCAAGAGCAGAATGGAGTCAGCCATTTGAGGAAGTTCCCGAAACTACGGATTCAGATTCTTGGATAAGTTCTGATCATTGGGATTTGGCTACTACTACAATACAAACTCCTGAGCCAGAGGTCCTACCTGATACAGAAATTGAGGATGAGGAGCTAGAAGAAGTGGAGCAGGTTAACTTGCCATTCCAAGTGGGTGAGAGTGCAACTTCTGTTGAAACTCCCGATACCACTCCCGAAACATCTACAGAAGAGATACCTGAAACGCATCCTGAACTAGATGACGAGAATGTTTCTGAAGAAAATATCATTGAAATGCAAGAAATGCCCATACCAGGACAACCGGTTGTAGCCAGTGAAGATAATGCCTTGACACAATTAGCCAAACTTCCACAGGAACAGAGAGTCTGGTGCTGGACTACCTCATATGGAGAAGTACCCTGGGGAATGGAATTGCTGAAATCGAGGCCCGATGATCGTATCGAAGCCGCCAAAGCAGAACTGTCTGTTTGGACTCAACAAAACCCAGGTATTTGGCTAGCAGTAGACCTGCAAGTAGAAGGAAGAGTTCCTGTAGATATTAGCAATGTTCAGGGAGCCATAGACGGATTGGAAATCCCTGTTATTCTGCTTGTAGCCGACCAAAATCAGCCATCCGCATGGCCGGTTTGGGGCAAGAACTAGCAGTAATCAAGAGAATACGAAACCACAGGTCGAGCAGGTTGCACTACCTGCTGGATTATTTGTTTGACAGATCTCACAGACCAATACATCAGTTACATCATCCGCAGCAGATTCTTCTTCACTTTCAGAATCCTCTTCTCCCTCGTCCTCAGACTCCTCTTCTGAAGTCTCTTCTTCGGAAGTCTCTTCTTCGGAAGCAGCGGCGTCAGCCTCCTCTACATCATCTTCATTTTCTTCGGCTGATTCTTCATCGCCACCTTCACTCCAGGCTTCAGCAGCAGCAGTCAATTCTCCTTTGTTCAGGTAGTTGTTGTCATCAGCATCGAAGCCAATGGCATGGGCCAAAAATGCATCCCTATCTGTTATGCCATGAGCCTCCATCACCTTGGACAGTACATTCTCATTCCAACTGAAGGCAGAAGCATCCTCATCAGAACTATCTTCATCAGCTTCACTATCTCCAGTATCGTCTGAAGAATCAGCAGCAGCGGATGGTAGGCTGGCTAAGGAAGAATCATCTTCAACCTCGTCACCAAATGTTGCACCGTGGAATTTCTGCATGGCTTCAGCATCGATGTCGCCATCTCCCTTGATTTCATAGGACACTTCCAATCTCTCATCCTTGGCGATGACTGGAACATTCCATTCTACCTTGGTACCATCTTCTTGTGAATCAGTATTCATTTCAACATCGCTTCTCTTTTCATTACCTGCACCGCGTACAATACAATCCTTGATTTCAAATCCTGCAGGGAGGATGTCATGAATTACCAAATCTTGTAGCGCAGTATCTGATCTGTTCTCGAATATGATCATCACTTCATAACGGCCCTTGCCGCCTACTGGAATTACTGTCTTTCCAGCACTGAACTTTCTTCGCTTGTGTGAGACTCTGATTACTGGTGCTTCTGCAGCATCTCTGGCACAGACAGGTCCAAATCTCTCAGCACTAAATTCAGTACGTGCTGGAGCTGCAATCTCCGCATTATCTGGACTCGGGTCAGGAGCAGTCAATGAGTAACTGATTTCCATAGTCGAATTAGGTTTCAAGCCAACAGGGCCGCGAGTTCCGATTGTCAATTGGATAGTGCAACCATCACCATCAGGACTTCTTCGGAACTCCTCAAGGGTCACTCCATCCTTCAATTCCACGCGGAATTGCTCTGGGCTCATCCTATCTCCATCGATTGTGATGGTAACCGCCTCTGGATCAGGGTTTGAAAACAACCCTGGAACATCATCGGTTAGTCGCATCAGATTGATGTCAGCGGAACCAGTATTCTTGATGGTAATACAGGAATTGACAACCTGTTCTCTGTAGCTTCTTAGAGTCGCTGCATCATATGTCTTGGTCACATCTGCTTCCAAAATGGTGAATGTCTGTGGCTCCAGTTCAATGCTACCGTTGGTTTTGTGTTCAACTCGAGGTATTACAGAATAACCCAATTCATTGGTGAAGTCTGGGCGCTCATTAGCGGCTACTTCCTTTACCTCAGATTCCCACTTTCCTTGTGGAGGTACGTCATCTGACACATCCGCTACATCAAACAATAATTCGTCGCTTCCAGATACTCTCACCTGAAGTTTAACAAGGTCAACAGCGAAACTTGATCGGTTCTCGAACACCGCTTGACAACGCCAGTTGTCTGGGCGCTCATCCTCATCAACAACCATGTAAGAGAATCCTCTACAGAAGGCATCGACTTCTGTGAAATGCACACTAGAGAGAGTTGCATCAGAGGAATAGGTGGCTTTGGTCACACCAGCGTTGACTGGCTTGATATCTTGAACCAAAACATTGGCCTCGCAAGTCAAGGTCCTTGTCTCACCTGCTTGTAGAGTTCCAACCTTCCATGTCAGAACCCCATCTTCGACATCTCCACCTGTGGTGATTTCAATTGCATCAGGTACATCTCTTGTTACTTCTACATCATCGACTTGTACACTCGAGACATTCTCAACTTCCAACTCAAGAGCAATAGCAGTAGCCTCACTATCATGGGATACTGATAAACTGCGCTCTTGAGAACGGGAAGGGTTTGTATCAATGCGTTCCCTGATAACCAACATTCTTGCGCCCTTCACTTTGTAATCGACACTGTGGTCACTATCGGGTTCCAACTCATCAACTGGCATGTGGGCATTACTGAAATCTGTAGATTCGGTTCCAGACAGGAATACATCGATATCCCATAGCCTGTCCTCGGAACTTGGATTGTGGAGCGTCATTACACCCTTTACATTCTGCTTCACGATATCTCCATCGCAAGAAAGTAGAGCATCTTCAGTTTCATTGAGTGATGCGTATATCTTGTCACCCTGTATTGAATCAACGGATCCAATATCTCGCAGAGATCCTCCGGCATGGACACCTGATGGAGTAGAAGATTCATCAAATTCAGTACCCTCTTCGTCAGAGCCGCCGGTCAATAAGTCAGCACTTGGCGGTTCAGGAGCATCCTCAGGAGGAGCTGGAGCAAGGAGATCTACCCCCGGCGGTGCAGGTGGAGCGAGTGGATCTTCGCTTGGAGGTGGCGGTGGCGGTGTTGCTAGCAAATCTAGACCAGGTGGTGCAGGTGGTGCGTCCATCTCCGGAGGAGCTGGTGGCGCATCCATTGGAGGAGGTGGTGGTGCCTCTAGTCCGGGTGGTGCAGGCGGTGCATCATCCATCTCTGGAGGAGCAGGGGGCGCATCCATTGGAGGAGGTGGTGGCGCCTCTAGTCCAGGTGGCGCAAGTGGTGCGTCCATCTCCGGAGGAGCTGGTGGCGCATCCATTGGAGGAGGTGGTGGTGCCTCTAGTCCGGGTGGTGCAGGCGGTGCATCCATCTCTGGAGGAGCAGGGGGCGCATCCATTGGAGGAGGAGGAGGCAAATCCATAGACAATGGGTCTGCATCTACCGATTCCTCTGAAGCATCCATTTCTGGAGGTGCTGGTGGTGCGTCCATTTCTGGAGGCGCTGGTGGTGCGTCCATTGGAGGGGGAGGTGGCAAATCCATTCCCGGCGGAGCAGGTGGAGCATCCATAGGTGGTGCGTCAATTCCAGGTGGTGGTGGAAGGTCCATTCCCGGTGGAGCAGGTGGAGCATCCATAGGTGGCGCATCCATTCCAGGTGGGGGTGGTGGCAGGTCCATTCCAGGTGGTGGTGGTGGTGAATCCATACCTGGAGGGGCTGGTGGTAGTCCGGGGGGCGGAGGGGGCATATCGTCGCTCATTTTCTTTCATCTCCAACACAAATGGTTGCGGTAGCACGCCCATTGAAGACCGCCGTATAACGCTTGCCGAGCCACAGACTCGAATTATCTAGCGCAAATGCATCTCTGCGCTTCTGTTCACATGTCTAGTAGCATTGAAGAATGATGCAGCATCGGGCAGTTCATGGCAGGCCAAGATGCAACCTTACCACCTGTGCTTTTCGTGGTCGGCACCGCAGGTGCTGGCAAGAGTTCCCTTACCACAGCTTTCCAAAGATGGGCTCGTTTCCTAGAAGTAGACACCCTTACCATAAATTTGGATCCTGGTGCAGAGAGAGTACATCATGACCCTGAATTCGACGTTAGAGATTTAGTTAGCCTTAGTGAAGTAATGGACGAATATGATCTAGGGCCTAATGGAGCACAGATACTCGCTGCAGATTTAGTCGCTGCTCAAGCACATGATATCGCTGAAGAATTGGAAGGATTGTCAGGAGATATCATGATTATTGACACACCAGGGCAGGTCGAATTGTTTGCATTCAGAGAAGCATCTAGTCACATGATTGAGGTATTGGGTAGAGAACAAGCTGCAGTAATCTATCTTTTTGATCCAATGCTTTCTCGTTCCCCAAGTGGCTTCGTCTCTCAGATGCTCCTCTCAAGCATCGTGGAGTTCAGACTAGGATTACCAACCAAGAACTTCCTATCCAAATGTGACCTTCTGGAAGAAGGAGAACTTGAGATGATTATGGAATGGGGCGAGAGGTTAGAGATTCTAGAGATGGCACTTTACGATGAAGCAGGTGGGCAAAGAACTGAATTTGCTATCAACCAACTTCGACTCTTGCAGGATTTTGCTCAAGCACCAGGATTAACTCCAATGTCTAGTGAACTGGAAGAAGGGCTGGCAGACATTCTTTCATTTGCAGAAGCACTGTTTGGCGGCATGGGAGATGCACGCGACGGATTCGCCGCCGATATTGAACATGAGAGAGACACCATCGAGTGAAATGTTCTTCATCGGCCCACCCTGCGCCGTGCATGGCAGAACACCTGTTGGCGATAGATGACGTGGCTGAAGATTTGGATAGAATACTACGCTGGGCTATCGCATTCAAGCAAGATACAGAATTAGCGGATGAATTCAAGCCCCTAGACGGACTTAGTATTGGTTCAATATATGAGAAACCAAGTACGAGAACAAGAGTCTCTTTTGAAACCGGCATTCATCGTTTAGGTGGGCAACCATTAACTCTCCTCAAAGGTGATATCCAATTAGGAAAATCCGAGACAGTAGGAGATACTGCGCAAGTTCTGAGCAGATATCTGCATGCACTAACCTACCGTTGCTTCGCTCATTCAGATGTTGAAGAGTTGGCCAAGCATTCTACTGTCCCTGTAATCAATGCCCTCTCAGACCTCCATCACCCATGCCAAGCAGCTGCAGATTTGATGACAATAATGGAAAAAGATCCAAAATTGGAAAACACGCGAGTTGCTTGGGTTGGAGATGGCAATAACGTATTGCACGATCTCATGTTGGCCTGTGCCATACTCGGAGTAGACTGCACTTGGGCCATTCCAGAAGGCTACGAACCAAATCAAGAAGTTGTAAACAGGGCAGAAGAATTGGCTTCAAAGAGTGGTGCTGTACTCAAGCAAACCAACGTTCCCGAAGAAGCGGTCAAGGATGCGACAATAATCTATGCTGATGTATTCGTTTCAATGGGCGAAGAGGACCAAAAGGATAAGTTTGCAGCTTTTGATGGATTCCAGATAAACATGGAACTATTGGAGCATGCAGACGATGATTGGTCATTCATGCACTGCCTACCAGCACATCGCGGAGAAGAAGTTACTGATGAGGTGATGGACCATGCACAATCTATCGTCTTCGATCAGGCAGAAAATCGCATGTGGGCCCAGATGTCACTACTTACCTATCTATGCGACATAGGAGCATGGGAGACATGGGCAGAGTTCCTTGACCTCTAGGATAATGCCACGCTCGTTGCGAATCCTAATAGCCCAAACAAAAGCGCTATTCTCAACGATTTCTGCGCCTTTTGGTCTTGGCCTGAAGAAAGCAAACCATTTGTGGTAATGATCAACAATATTGCCGGAATCTGAAGGGCTAACCATTGCATTGGTAGCAAATCAATGTAATATGGGAGGGCAGCAGCCACAAGACCTGCAAGTGCTATGACATAGGCAACCATTCTAGAACGTTCAAGACCTATCGATGCAGGAAGAGTATCTCTCCCCTCATCGGCATGTAGGTCCTGACAATCTTTGATTATCTCACGGCTGAGATTGATTAGCAATGCAGTAGCAGCAACAAACCAAACCAATTTACTGTCCAATGAACCTGTCGAAGCCGCTCCGAAAACGATTACTGCTCCTACCATGAGAGATATCGAGATATTGCCTAATAATCCTCTATTCTTACTGGAGAATCCAAGGTCATAGGTGAACATCAGAAAGGCAGCGATGCTCCAAATTAATGGCACACCCCACCAAGTTATTCCACGTTGCGCCAGTACAATACTACAAGTCACCATAAGTAACAGGGATGACAACCATGTTGAGGCTGCAAAACGTTTGGCAAACTCACTACTTACTCTTCCTGAGGGAATAGGCCGATAAGGGTGAGCCTTCTCATCTATAGTGCTATCAACTATGTCGTTGACAATGTTTCCAGCCATCATGAAAGAAGCGACACTCAAACCTGCTAAAGTTACTGGAAGATAGGTTGTAGAATCAAAACCTGTCATATATCCACCAAGGATGCAGGTCGCTGCCCCTATCAACACGTTTCCTGGCCTTGTTAGTTCGACCCAACCAGGAAGTCTTCGCGACACGACAAGCCATCGAGGGGCGGGATTTGAGGATGTCCCTATGCTGCGGCACCTTCAGATAACGACCAAACGCATACTCTTACTCGAAAACCACCTGGAACTTGCGAATTATCGAATCCCGATTTTGTAAAGCGTGAGTCCCTAGCTAGGACATTGCCCAATTGGTTCATTGTCGCTCCCCAGCGGAACCTATTGTTCACGTGTTCAAAAATCTCTGAAGTGTTGGCTTCTCCCCTCTCATGTAGGAAATCGTAAACCGCTCCTCTCAAACGCTTGGTTCTACTCACGCTATTCCGCCTCCGCGCACTCTGTCGATCAAATGCTCCCAAGTTGCTTTCCTAGTACTCGCCTTAGAAATCGGCCAAGATGAGACTCGCCAATGCATGGCTCCAGCATTATCAGGCATTCGCCCATCTGCAGTAACAAGGTGCACATTCACCATGCCCCATTTTGGCATATCTTGCGTTTCGGTGGTTGACGGCTTCAATTGTTCAAAGCCCAGCTCTTCGAGTTGGTCCATCCCCTTTCTCGTCATGGTTGCTGTTTCTTCCTTCCACATATCAATGGAAACAGGGGAGAGTGAAGTGAGAGTGAAGATATAGCAAGTCCTCAGTAACACATTTTCACTTTCAATTTTGAAGTGAAACTGAAGACTGACCTATTGGCATCGTCTTCCTTAAAGAGTGGGGCCGATTCGGCCGGATTACGCTCTGCTCGTGTGGTGTAGCGGCCCATCATGAAGGCCTCTCGAGCCTTCGACCCGGGTTCAAATCCCGGCACGAGCACTTGTATCTCTGAGTATTATTTCGTGATCTTGCCTTGCCGCGTCCTTCCTTCGATATGTAGTGCCTGATGATGGTCTTTGATGCTGGTTGGTTCTCAGTCCATAACGCTGGCCCGGCACGAGCACTTGTGTTGCTAGGCATTATTCTAGTGCTTTCGAATTGAAATTGAAAGGTCAGTAATTTAGCGGAGAAATAGATCACCACTAACTGCCCAAGAATGAATGCGGCGAGAATGAGACAGAGGTAGCGTTTGACCTTCTGCAGGAGCCATAATCCACCTCCATGAATTCCTGATCGAGCGCGGTAAAGATTCCCACCATTCCTCTAGAATACCCGGCAATCTAGTCTTGACAAGCATGAAATCTCCAACTTGGGACGACAACTCTCGCAAGCGATTGAAATGCTCTTCCGGTTCTTCGAGCATCTCAGCATCTAGTTCTAACTTAACGACAATGTTTGCAGAAGAGGCATGAGCCAATTGCAAGTGTTTGACATCAGCGCGATGGTCTATACATACGAGCGAAGAGCCAAGCATCAAGCAATCTATCAACTCTTGATGATCAAATGTGTGCGGGTCAACCATCAGGCTTTTGCAGCGCCCAGCCAATTCCTTGAGCGCCTCTATAGGTAGAATTGAATCACCGCTTCTACGGATTTCAATCATGCAATCCAGTCTAGACAATTGTGGTGATGAAATTCCAACTTGTCCGGGTAACAACTCTGTACCTGATAGTACAAATCTGGACCAGCGGACCTCGGGCATGATGTGGCCAAGGCCAGTCACATATCGAAATATCCCCTACAAAGAGAATGCACCGTTGCATTCAACCGTATCGACTGGTACGAATTGACGTGGCGAATCGGAAATTGGGGACGAGAAACAAGGTCCCAGCGGAACTGCGGGCGATATATCAACTGGTTCGCAAATACCCTGGTGTCTCCAACAAAGGCATGGTGGAGATGACCAACAATGATGAAAGAATACCCAATGATTTGTCCGATGAAGAGGGAGTCAATAGACTGTTGAAGGCGTTGCGTAAGCATGCTGAACAAGGAAGCACACCAACCGTAGTCTCGCGGGCGATAATGGTTCATGATAGAATGCGTTCTTCTGGTCTTGGAGATGCTTTCAGATATCTGGTAAGAAGCGTGGAGAGAGGAGATTACTTCGGCCTCAGGGACATTCAAAAAGAACTAGGAACAAATAGCAATTCCTTCCAGAAGAAATTCAACAACCGTATACCCAAACTTGCAGATGAGATACCAGAAGTCGAGGAGGTTTACACCGCGTGGTTGCATTTACGTTACGAGAATAACCCGATTGTACAGATGCATGCCGAAGAATGGTGAAATCATTCTATCATTAGGAATGCCGCGTGAAACTACCGTCTTCATTCTGTTTCCATCTTCCACAATCAGGCCCTGAGTACCATGTTCCTTCCGCATCATATTGATACTCTCCAGCCCAAGCAAGACCTTGCCAATCTGCAACATGGGAGCCTATCGGAGGTATCCCCGAATTTGTCTCCTCAACAGCCTTGTTCTCAACCAATAGACTGTCTAGTGCTGCGTTTGCCCTATGTTGAGATTGCTGAGAGACAGGTGGAGCCGAAACCAATGGCTCAAAAATCGGCTGGGCCGGAGTAACTGTTTCTTCAGGAACAGGTTCCTCATCAAACTCGATTTCTGACTCTTCGGAGAAACTGAGACGACGAATCAACATTGCAGATAACAGCAGCACTACCAAAGCGATGGAGGTCCAAATCGCTGGAGTCTTGATGCTAGAAAGGAACCCTTCTGGCTTAGCATCCAAAGACACGGTAATAGATAGATTATTGTCGCCCTCATTCAATTCTGCAACCTCATCAAATGGATCAATAGTAGCAGTGAATATCCACTCCCCAGTCTGTTCAGGCCACAAATCAATTGTTATTGTCCAGATTCCATTGACTGCTAGGCCACCCGATCTCGTTTCGCTCCATCCCGCCATTACAACACCATCTGGCGAGGTCATGGTAATGTTAACGAACAATGGAACTTCCACGGGCTCACCAACATTGTTGACAACCATAGATACTCTGAATCTGTCACCGATGACTGCACTAGATACGTCGCTGGTAAAACTGGACATCTCAAGATTTGGACCGTTACTTGTCAATGGCATTGTGAGCCAAGGAGTCTCATTGCTATTTCCTCCGTCCTCGATCATCAATGAGCGGCCTGATTCATCTGTAGCTGCAACCCAGCATATCAATTGGGCCGCTATAGGAAGATCAGATGGTCTACCAAGGCCACTCATATTGAATTGGAATGAATAGACGCTACGTTCCTCGAATACCCCTACAGGTTCTGCAGTTACCGAAGCAACTGGCCATTCGATTCCATCCGATACAACTTGGCAATCAGCTGTTGCAGGGTTTCTGAATTCCACATCATCCGAAATACTGGCCGTCACTACGATGTAAGAAAGATGGTAGCGACTTGGCGGAGTATGGCTGGCAGGAGGCAGTAATACTGGATCTTCAGCATCTACTACGAGGGTAATGGACTCGCTCTGTGCAAGACTCTGCCAGCCCATCTCATCGAAAATCTCGATTTGGACCTCTCCATGACCACCGCGTGGCGGGTCCAACAATTGAGTCAACATCTGCCCTTGAACCAATTCCACAACTTGTTCCCCGCTCCAATCCTCGCCGTGAATAATTCCACTCCAACGCATCAAAACAAGGCCTTGCATAGCAATGCCGGAAGAACCATGCTCGATGTATGCAGAAACCTCCAAGGTATCCCCAAGAGCCAATACATGCCCATTCTCACATACTCCAGAATATGTACCAGTCATGTCATTTATAGTCAAATTACTGACTACCAAGTCGGTTGCCAAAAACCAAGTTTCATCAGAATCAAGCAAAACGCTACCATCGATATCAACAACAAAAATCTCTACTTTCCCCAACTCAATTTGAGTTATATCTATGCGCCATGTAGGAGCAAATGAAATGTCCAATAACATAGAGTCCTCGGAATAGGTTGCAACGCAAGAAATACTCTCACTGATTAATCTGTCATCCAAGGAATTGCACCCCTCTCCCCCCGATAACCAACGCACTCCAAGTTGCGAATCTCCTCCAAGTCTCAACTCAACCTTCTGTATGTCAGTAAGAGAATTAGCATCGCTTAACTCGATTATCCAGCCAGAATTAACCCCCGGTTCTAGCCTCAAACCCTTACCTGCCACAACAGTCCCATTTGGCATGATTCCTTCTAGAACAGCGGTACGTGAATCTCTTGTCTGCCAAGTCAAGAAAGGGGATGTTGCACCATTCTCCGGGAATGGATGGTTGACAATATCATACCCTGAAAGTATCACTTCCACTCTACCGTGATCAATGTTGGAGGTATCGTCAACAGTGAAGTTTAGAAATACGAAATTTCCAGATTGCTCTACAGTGAACTGTTTTTCGATGAATTCCTCTATCTGAGCAATTCCATCCAATGGCGAGGTGGCGTTGCCATCATTATCGCCTTCCACCCAAACTTGCACAGCAAGGCTGTCGAGATTTAAGCCACCGGGTTCCCAAAGAGAAATTGAAACATTGCGGTCCAACTGCGCGTTAATGTAAGAGTTGTTTTCTGGGTTGCTAGCGTATAGAATAGGTCCTGAATCATCTACCATCAAAACTACCTTGTCATCCCCGCTAGTCATATTGTAAGTTAATACTGACCTTGCCTCGATCTGGACCTCAAGAGAACCATTTTTCCCGGGGAGTAATTGCAAAGAATGTTCTCTACTGGATTCAAGAGAGGTCCACTCAGTCGAAGTATTCCACCAGCCAACTGTTCCTGAAACGTCTTCCATCATTAGGGAGGCGGATAATCTAGTATCAATTCCTGAACCATCGTGCTCAGTACCGGTTGAGGGAAACACTGGAAGTACTGAGACCTTGATCTCCGCTCCATCAGAAATGGTTCCACCGATTGAATAATCCGACCAATCACTACCTCCCCATCTTGCCAAAAGTTCTGACATCCGCACTTCCAAATAATCATCCAATTGGGTGATATCGGTTAACAAGTGCTCCAGTATTGCCCCCGTGCTATTGACACTATTAGTGCCAAAGCGAATGGTGCTAGCAGATATTCCATCGGCCAATGTTAGATTCCAAGACAGATTATATCCTCCTGAATCAACTGAAAGAAGTTCAACACTGGTTCCAGCTAACAATAACCCATGCGGGTCATCGATGTTGAGAACCCCAGCAGGTGTTCTGCTTAGATTGGCTCGAAGAGAAGGCTCTCCAGCATCGGCTGTTGACAGCCATAGCACATCAGTCACAGAGCCCGTAGAGATGCGGTGCCCTGTAACAATCTGAGTAGGTTCGGCGCGCGGATGCATGATTGATGGCGGGGGTTGATGGAACCCAACATGGTCTGCTTCGATCTTGATGTTATCCAATTCTGGAATTGTCCATTCTTGTAGGTTCTCTGTAGCCATTCTTACTCTATACTCGATATGATTCGCTTCGACTGAAGGTAGATTAGTACTGCCAGGCTCAAACCAACTAGAGATGCTACCATCAGGGCCTTTCCACATCGAAGAAGAAAGTCCAGCGGCTTGCATGTGGCTACGAATCTGTGCCTCTATGTGAGTACCAGTTGGAGTATTAGCGGTTATTTCTAACAAAGTCGGACGGCAAGTGAATTCCGTCCCAGGCCTCATATCAATAGAGGCTGAATTTAGCCAGCCTTCATGCCAACTGACATTACCAGCAGTATTCACTTCGTTTGAATACATGACATTCCATGTTGAATAGAGATAGGTAGAGAGGTCACCTGTGCCTGCAACCACTGTTCCATTAATTTGAGCTGCTGTGATATCCAACATCCCTATAGACAAATCACCGTGATATTGCCATACTCCTGAATGAGGGTCAAAACCCCATGTTTTCTTGGAATTAGAACCATACCTTCCTCCTATTATGAGAATCTCTTCGTGTAGGACTACGCTTGCATGTCCGAACAATGTCTTCGGCATGTCAGGCAAGTCCCACCAGGTATCATTACTCGGCTCATAGACCTCTACATCATCATATTCTACCGGTGCAATCCACCAACTAGAAGAAGTATGGTTTGCACCTCCCATGGCATATAATCTTCCGTCAAAAGCGGTCAATGTCAAGCCCCATCTGGAGCGATTCATGTCAGCCAAAGTAATCCATTCGTCAATATCCGGATCATATCGAAATGTTTTGTTGGAGGGATTCTGGCCTGTATTCTTCTTGACGCCACCTGAGACATAGAGATAGCCATCCATCGTAGTTACTCCAGCGTTGCCCACAGCATGTCCACCGGGCAAAGATGCCCCCTGATACCAAGTCTGGTTAGTCATATTGTAAATCTGCAGCATCCCTGTAGCGTCTATAACCGGGTTACTATTTGTTGGCCACCAATCACCAAAAACCAGCACCTTGTCTCCAATCCTCTCAGCACCTGCATACTGTTGAGCACTAGGCATACTAGTTCCTGTAGTCCAACTATCATTGTTAACATGGTAAATGTGGACAGAGTTGGATGCAACCTCGTCATTATTTTGAATCGGATTTGGGTCTTCCCTTCCACCGATGAACCATACTTGATTCAATTCCTCGATTGCAACGGCTGCAGAACCTGTAACTCCAATCGGGGTACCGGATACAATTGTCCATTGCAATTCGGGGCGCTCAAGCAAAGGTTTCCCCTGTTCGCTAAGGTTCAAACCAGTACGACTGGCACCATTGCTCGACCAATTGTCTTCATTGATTACAACACTTGCAATTGTTTCGTATTCTAAACTCTCATCATTTGCATAGAATGGGGTCAGGACCGAAAGTAGCATCACAGAAACCAAAGATGCTGCCACCATTGGAAGTCTGCCCATATTTGTTGGACTAAGGTAGAAGACTTGTTTCTTTTTGTTGAATGCTGATTTCTAATTGACGAATTCACAACACATTCATGGCATGGGACCTGTTGCGCGCCCCCGCCGTGGTATAGATGTCGAGGGATTATGTCGCCAGACACCCCCAAACGGGTAGGCCTCTTGAGAGAGAGGAACGGCCACAGAAACAGCGCCAAGTCAAGAAGTTGACAAGAGGGCCTTGGAGCATAATGCCAGAAGAAATGATCATTCCTCTTGCAATGGCTGAAGTCCCTAACTTTGAGTTGCAATACGAAGGACGGAAGTTGAAAATTGGCAGACCGGCAGGAATCAGAGCCTTACCACGATTAGTTTCAAGCGATGTGAAAAGGATGCACAATGCTTTGGTAGAGGGGTTATCTGCTGATAATCCTGAGGTTCGCTTGGCTTCTATAGAAGTGCTACCTATTTGTGCACAGAGACAATCAGATAGCCTCTTCGATTTATTGGCCGAACTACTTGATGACGACATCCTCATGGTCCGTCAAGCAGCTTCAAGATGTCTTGCTGAGATGGCTCCAGATTTCCCATCGGGCACAGATACGTTACTACATATCGAAATTCGACATACGATTAGAGCAAGAAGAAATGAAGCGTGGAAAGGGCTACGGTCATTGTGTCACTCTTGGCCCGAAGTTGCTGCTGACCATATAGATCGACTGATTAGAGAAGAAGATACCAGCCTGAGAAGAGATGCAGCATCCCTATTGACAAGGTTGGTGAAGAAATCTGGTGCAAAGGTTTGGGACTTGATTCTCTGGTGCTTACAGGATGAAGATGACGAAGTAAGACGAAGAGCCTCTAACACTCTAAGGCCATTGGCAGAGAATCAACCAAAGGTCGCTTTGCTCATGGCTGAATCAGCCCTATTTGACAGCGATGAAAAGGTCCGATCAAAGGTTTTGAAGTGTCTCAATCTACTAGATTCCTCGTCAACTCGTCTGAAAAATCTGGTTAGCGATGGCTGCCGTGTCGCCGACGTTGCAGTACGCAGAGCCTGCATTGCAATGATTCCGAGGTTGTACTCACAAGATAGCGCTAGAGAACTGGCCACAGATCTACTGAAACAGGAGACTGTGGAAGAATTACGCAAGGACCTTGAAGAACTGATTATTGACAAACAACTCGAAGGAGATGAAGCGACAAAGAACGCTTTCCTCGCACCAGCAGAACCGGTTCCTGCAAGAGACAAAGAGATAATTGCCAGCATGCAAGATAAGCCACCTCCAGAAGCGATAACAGATACCAAGAAGATGTTGAAGAACAATGATTCTAGTAATCCCGATAGTCAAGATGTGATGCGGCAGGATTAAGAAAGTCGCTCAGGTCGCCGGCCCACCGAAGGTGTAGCAATGTCAGAAGATGGTGTCAGCGGCCGAGAAGAACAATTCGACAGGCTGTGGGAAGGTCAGACTCCAAAGGGAATCAACCGTGCCAAGATGCTCAAGTTCAGACAATACATCCTAGAACATGTCAGGCAGAAGCGACGTCCTCTGACCTATGAGAATGCCAAGCGCTACTGGATGGGTGAAATCCAGAAGGAAGAGGCTGAGAGCGAGAACTACTGATGCAGGTTGTTGGGCGCCCCCACTCGGCGCCCGTGAAGGAACCGGAGTGGAGGCAAGAAAATGATAACCAAACAGAAATTCAGCGACTGGGGCTTTGAAGATTCCATCAATAATGGGATTTCCCAACTAGGCTGGGAGAACGCTACATGGATTCAATTTGAGGCAATCCCTGCTGCAAGGGAAGGTAACAATGTCATCGGACAAGCAAGAACTGGTTCCGGAAAAACTGGTGCATTCGGAATTCCGATTATAGAACAATGTCAACCCAAAGGTGCCCTACAGGCTCTAGTTCTAGCACCTACTCGTGAATTGGCGAGTCAAGTAAAAGAAGAATTCAGTGCTATTCAAGGCGATAAAGGCTTGAAGATCATCAGTGTCTATGGAGGAGTAGATATCGATAAACAAGCCAAGAAACTCGACGCTGGAGTAGATATCATCGTCGGAACACCTGGGCGAGTAATGGACATGAATAAACGTGGGCACATAGACTTGGCAAGTCCACAACACTTCATTCTCGATGAAGCCGATCGAATGCTGGACATGGGTTTCATGCCCGATATAATGTGGGTAATCGAACGCATGAGCAATCGCCAACAGACCCTTTTGTTCAGCGCTACTTTCCCGCAAGAAATTCTCGATGCGGCCAATGAATTCATGCCTGAGCACATTCATGTTAGTAGTGGCGAATTCGAATTGGATGTTCCAGATATAGAACAAAGAGCCATTCGAGTTGGAAGGGCAAACAAACTGTGGGCCTTAGGACGGATTTTGAGTCAAGAAGATGGAGGGCAATCGATCATTTTCTGCAACACTAAGAGAATGGTTGACATGCTTGTCGAGAGATTAGCCAAACACCGCTTTACTGCTACTGGCCTGCATGGAGACATGCCCCAAAACAAGAGAGAGAAAGTTGTCAATGGATTCAAGGATAGTGAATTCGACATCATCATCGCCACAGATGTTGCAGCAAGAGGCTTGGATGTCGACAATGTTTCTAGGGTCATCAACTATGACTTGCCCGATGATTTGGATTCTTATGTACACCGAATTGGTCGAACTGGAAGAATTGGACGCAAGGGAGAAGCCTGGTCATTCGTAACCCGAAATGATGTTCCTACAATCAATAAATTACGCTCAACCTTAGGATTGAACATTGCAGATTGTGAAACTCCTGAACTTCCTGAGTCTGTATCTCGTGACCCGGTGCGCCAAGTAGATGATTGGAGCGAAGTCGCTGATGTCTTTGGAATGGTTCCTTTCCGCTTGAACCTCAATAGTGAAGATGGAATCTCTAAGCGACGTCTGATAGAACATACGATGGGATTGATCAAACTACCCGAATTGGCATTAGGAGATGTCAGCATTGATTCTCATGGTAGTATCCTAGAAGTACATTCCTCCAAAGCAGCTTACGTCAGAGATGCTCTCAACGGTTCAGAGGTTGAAGGAAAAACAATCGAAGTTGAGATCTAATTATTCACTTTCGGCTTCATTTGAAGAATCCGTACGATGTACCTGAATCATCGTACAAGCCAAGGTAATCAGACCGATAGTTCCGAGAGACCAAGCCGTAGATATCGCTTCATCGTGATCACGAACAGCACTGCCGCAACGATCTGATATCTCATTCAATGAATCGCAATCCTCCATCTGCGTCATCGCAGCCTGTGCCTCAGGACCGAACCATGAATGTGCGGCCATGGCGAAGAATACCAAACACAGAACCACTAGTCCCATGTGAACAGGCTTCCAAACCTCCCTGCGTGAGAACCTCCAGCCCTTACCCGCATCGGTCTGAGTGATTCTTGAGGGACCTTTAGCCCAGAAGAACCATGCTGTCCACATACCAACTAGAATCAACAGGAAACCCCATTCAAACATCATGTGGTGGAAGTCATACATTTCTCCTGTACAATAGATTCCACGCGGATCAGCATCACAACCCGAGCGTGCGAATGGATATAGAAGCAACAACCTAACTATGTTTAGAACAAAAACCAATGAGCATAGAACCGCTATACTCTTGATTTTCACGCGCTGTGGAACTCCCTCTGTCAACAATACCAATGTAGTTATGAACAACATCTCGTGAATTCCAGCACATTCATCTCCAACGTATAGAGCAACGCGACCATCTGGGAAATTATGGTGCAGTAAATCAACCCTTATCCACCATCCTTGATGCATGGCAAACTCGGTACTTCCGGCACCGTAAATCAGAGTTGATGCATGGTGCCAGATGAAGGCTTCAAGCGTTTGAATCCAGGCCAAAGTGTTAGATGGCTGGGTAAGGAACCAATACAATAACTCAACTAGCAACAAAGCCAGAGGAATGCGCAGATATCTCAGTCCTAATTGACCAACTTCGGCCCATGACAAGTCCTCCTTGGGGGCAGACAAGGTCTGTTCAGCGCCCCCTCCCATATTTATTGAAGCCAGACTTTGCGCTTTGAGTCATGTGGTGCAATATCGTTGAAGAAGCACATCGTCGGGTTGAAAAGCAAGTGGCAGAAGGCACTGCCATGAATGAGGTTGTGGCTCTAGGAGAGGGGTCTGATGAGACTCCTAGCATGAGTCTCGATGTACTTGGCTTCCAATGCCCAATACCGGTTGCAAGAACCAAGTCAGCCTTGATGAAGATGCAGAATTCGGAAATTCTCGAAATGTGGGCTGACGATCCTGAAACATTACACGACATCCCCGCCATGCTCGAACGATTGGGGGTACAATTGTTATCCATAGAGAGCGATGCAGGTGAGTACCGATTTATGATGAAGGTAGGTGATAGAGATGAGTGAAGAGGATATCGTACTAACTGAAGACGAAGTTCCTTCCACAGCCAGACTTCCAACAGCAAGTGGGGAGTTCCAAATTCGTGTCTTTAGGGAAGAACATAGTGGACTTGATCATGTTGCATTGACATTGGGTCGGATGGAAGGTCCGGATCCCGTATTGGTAAGAATGCATTCAGAATGCCTGACCGGAGATGCATTCTCCAGTCTGCGATGTGATTGTGGTCAACAGTTGAACAGCGCTCTTCAAGCCATTCAAGAACATGGCTGGGGGGTTCTTCTATACCTTAGACAAGAAGGAAGAGGAATTGGGCTTCACGCGAAGATTCAAGCATACCATTTACAGGACAAAGGAGCAGATACACTAGATGCAAACCTGATGCTTGGATTACCCGCAGATGCCAGAGATTATCGCATAGCAGCCAGCATGTTGGAATCGTTGGGCATCTCTAGAGTTAGCCTGTTAACCAATAACCCAGACAAAGTTGAGCAGTTGATTAGCAACGATATAGATGTAGTAGAAAGAAGACCTTTGGTAGTCGGAATCGATGTTAACAATCGTTCATACTTGGCGACCAAAGCTGAACGCATGGGGCACCATATCAATGATGAAGAGTTGAATGGTGATTAATATCACGCGATGGCAAGAGTCATGTTCTATTGCCAACAGGACAGTATGTTCACATGGCTCAAAATGCTGAGGAGGACATCGCCAGAGTGCTGGCACTTACTTGGAGAGGTATCGATTCTGGACTCGAGGCAGGAGATATCGCCCGCATCTGGAGCCTAGACCAGCGTTGGTTACAACCGCATGAAGCAGATATTGCAGTCTCATCTATGCTGGAGAACGGCTGGTTGAAGCAAGTAGAAGGCGGACTCGCCCCAGTTGAATTGAGAAGAGACTTGAAACCAGTACTAGGGTGGTTTCCAAGACCAAGCAACCTGATGCACCCTCCCCCACACAGACAAGAAACTGTTCAGCAAGAAAACGTTGCAGAAGAGGAAGAAATCGAGGCCCCAATAAACGACGACAAGAGTTTCGATGATGTACACATGCTGATTTCAGAGCAAAGCGGGCTAGATCCAGACGAGATCAAACGAAGATGCAGTCGTAAAAAGCGAGCATTAGGCACGGTTGAAGATTGGATGTGCCTAGCATTAGTAGCTAGAGAACAAGGATTAGACATCACTTCGTTGGCGTCTAGTCTTCGCTAGAAGAAAATCCCTCTTTCTGCTGAGTACTCATGACCAACAATACCGGCATGACGATTACGGTCAGAACTAGTGAAAACATGACTGTCAAAGAAGTTACTAACCCAAAGTCACGAATTACTGGCATTGGTGATGCCAAGAGCACCATGAATCCGCAGATAGTAGTACCAGCAGATAGACCCAAGGCAACGCCAGTAGTTGAAAGCGTGCGTTTCATCGCTTGCCATGGATTATCTCCCTGAGCAGACTCAACCTCAAATCTACGCCACACGTGTATGGAATAATCGATTCCTATTCCAATCGTCAATGCAGTCACCATGACTGTTAGCACATTCCAGTTCAAACCGAATATGACCATCGATCCAACAACCCACAAAGTTGCCAATGCAACCGGTGTTAAAGCGACCATCGCAGGCATCAATCTGCGAGTCAGAATCACTAGAACTGCAAATGAAACTGCAAGACTGATAGCAGTAGATTCAACTTGCGAATCATTCAGTCCATCGAGGACCGCATCCAACATGACCAAGTCTCCAGTTACCGTGATTACTGCGCTTTCTGCCATTGCATAACGAATCGTACCACTACGAGATTCCGTTCCCAATTGCTGCTCTATCTCATTCACAATTACGCTGCTCTCAGCACTGGTTGCAGCCACTACTCGAACTTCCATTCTAAGTGCGCTTATCTCGCCATCCTCCATAGCGACAACCAATGAAACTCTGTCTGACCATGAACGACCAGTCAATGGGTCGCTGATTTCATCGTCATCAGCCAATTCAACCAGTGCTGCCGAAAGATCGACCTCCAAAGATGAATTATCTCTGACTAAATTGTTTCCATACATGGCTAGATTATGTTGCTCACCGAAAGACTCGTCGCTCTGGACCTTATCTCTGAGAACCGTATAGATTCCCTCGTATGCAGGATGTTCACTAGAACGTTCGACGCCCACCACGCCGTGTATGTGTCCAAGTCGATTATCCAAAGCATCGAGTTGATTGAGAAGGGTAGAATCAGCAACTATGCTATCTTCCCCTTCTGCTGGCTCCCAAAACAAATAGACGAGTTTCCAAGCCGAAGCGGTATAGGAATCCTGTAACTCTTGGCGCACCTGCATCACAGGCATTTCATCATCAAGGAAGTCGCCCAAGTCGAATTCTGTTTCCAGATTTGCCGCTCCAAATACAGAAGCGAAAGAAATGACGACTGCAGTAATCAATACCACTGCCTGGTGTTTCTTTTGGATACCAAGAACTCCATCAACTATTCTCGGGAATCGTAACGGAGAACGAATTGTACGATTGGAAACCGCCTTGTCCATCAATACATGCATTGAACCCACCACCACCGTTGAAGCGAGGAAAGCGGAAACAACACCCAAAGCCAAAGCTAGTCCAAACATTCGCACCGGAGGAAGATCAGAGAAAATATTGGAGAGGAAAGCAGCAACGGTGGTTAATACCGCTAAAGAAAGAGCGACAGATAATTTCTGACAAGATAGTAGCCAAGATTGAGCGGCATCTAGACCTTCTTCCCTGAAAGCCTCATATCTCCTTTGCAAGTGAATCGAATAGTCGATACCCAAACCTAGAACCAAAGGAGCAACCGCAACCTCAAGTGCTGAAAATCGCGTTCCCAATGCAGCCAAGGTTCCATATGTCCAGATTAACGCACACGACAAGCCGACCAAAGGAAATGCAACGCCTCTTATTGAGCGGAAGGCGATCGCAAGAATAACCACCACTACCAATGTCGAAAGAATAACGAGAAGCACAAGATTGTCAAAGGTTCCATCGTCGATATCATGAGCGATAAGGTCCAACGAAGCAAGTGAGTAAGTTAATTCTGACTCCTCTGATAATTCAGCAAATTGTTGTCTGATAAGATTCTGTTTTACCTGCCTAGGCTTAACATCCAAAGAAGGATCGATTTCCAAGACCCATAGTGTTGAAGAGGCGATAGGAGTAGCATCTCCATCACCTCCATCTAGATAGTCACAAACTTTGCTATACTGCAAATCCTTGTGCAGCAATGAGTCACGTGCAAATGAAGCTAGTGAATCTACTTGATCATCTCTTTCAGATAAACAATTCACATCTTCATCGACAACCAAATCGAGTAACTGTGTCCAAGACTGCAACTCTGAGATATTAGTTCCATCACCTTCCTCTTGAAGAGCGGTTTCAACAATGCTGGGGGCGGCTATTTCGGTAGCCACCAAATCCTGATTACTATGTGAAAAATTACGAATCTCTTGGAGATGAGTATGCATAATCTGCAAGGTGGCTATGTCCAATACATTGCCACCATCATCTCTTTCGACATGGATGAACACTGGTCGGGATTCGGCCGGGAACAACTTCTCCATACGGTCGGTCGCCTCCGAGGCCTCATTGTCAGGAGCGAATTCAGACAAATCGGTGTGAAAAGTAGGAAGGTCAGGTACCAACTGTCCCAAAAGAACCGCAGTCAACACGGCAGATACAGCAATAATGGGCCATGAGGCCTTATCGAAGCGCCTAGCAGCATTGTCTAGCCACGCGGGCTTGTCATCCTGCATGCTTGTCGGAACGCGGTTGGGTTGATAATGGAAAGGGAGGCAAGTGCCCCTGTAAGGGGCATATCCAGCAGCATAAGGTTCAAGGAGGCCTCTTGAGTCGGCGGACCGTTCGATATGCCTATCAAGGTCCTGTTGCGAGAAAAGAATGAACTTAGATTGCGTTTCATTGGCGAGAGTCACACCTCTCTCCAATTGTTCCGACAACGCTGCAATGATCACAAGAATGTCGATTACGCGAACTACTTCCCTGGACATCCAGATCTAGATGAGCCTGAGTTCTACCTGAGAACCAAGGGCAATGCATCTGCTGAAAAGGTGCTAAAGGACCTCTGTTCTGATTTGGTCAAGGATTTCTCCAAGTCCTCAATCTGAAGGTGCTGGCATGTCAGCCAGCCTCAGCGAAGCCATCGGCTTAGCCGGAGAAACGGTTGCTGCTGGCGGCATTGGCGGGATACTCAAAGCACGAGTTTCTGATTTCAGAGTCGAAGAAGAATCGAAGACTGTATCTCTAGATAACAAAGGGAGATTTACTCTGGCGCGCATAACTTTGACCAATTGGGAGACTAACCGCTTCGTCAAACAATTAGCAAAACGCTTGCGGATTTCCTCTAATCGAATTTGGTTTGCTGGGACCAAGGACAAACGCGCCATCACAAAACAGCTATTCGTTATTGATTGCAATATTCGAAAAGTGCAAGAAATCGAAATGACCGACGTGGAAATTGAGATTCTGGGCAGAACGCACCAAAAACTTGGTTTTGGCAGTCACCGAGGTAACCGCTTCACAATCGTGGTCAGAGGTTGTGCACACGAAGATGGAAGTGCTATGAGCGAAGATGAGGCCATGGCAGAGATTGAGAAGATTAAGTGCAAACTTGAAGAACGACTCGGCAAGGGTAGGTTCCCTAATTTTGTCGGGCCACAAAGATTCGGTGCTGGAAGGCCAGTTACAGCAGAGGTTGCAAAGTTCCTGCTGACAGGCGACATCGGAGGAGCAGTCTCAACTTACATTGGATTCCCCGGACCTAATGAACAGGAAGAAACGGCAGCATTCAGAAAGTGCTGGAGAGATACTAAGGATCCAGAAGCCGCATTGCAGTTGGTTCCAGACCATCTCGGTTGGGAGCGTGAGATGCTTAGGCACATTGCAGAAAATCCTGAAGATTATGCTGGCGCCTTCAATAAAATGCCCAAATCACTGCAACTACTTTCGATTCACGCCTTGCAATCTCTAATCTTCAATCACCATCTACAGATGAGAATCGATGATGAAATGCCGATTAGCACCCCTATAGAAGGCGATATTGTGGGGCCTCTAGATGAATCAGGATCTCTTGAAGTATCTAGAATGGTCAAGACAATCCCCTCAACCTTACCGCGAATTGAGAGAAATTGTCAACTCGGGCGCCTAGTACCTACCGGAGTTCTGCCAGGAACGAGTACTGAAGAACCTGGCAAATATGAGAAACAGGCCTTGGAGTTGTTGGGTCTTGAGGACACATCGTGGAAAGTCGATGAAATGCCGCGCTTGTCTAGCAAAGGTACTCGGAGAGCATTGGTTGGAACTTTTCGTGAATTCGTAGTCGATACAGTTCCAATCGCAGATTCAAGTACACTTGGTGAGAAGTGGCAAGGAAAACCCGGCGAAGAAGAAAGATGGCACCCTGAAGGAGCCTGTATAAAATTCCGATTCATCCTACCTAGCGGCACCTATGCGACGACACTGCTACGCGAATTCATGCGCAGTCCCATACATCAGATGTAATCAAAGGAATTTTCAGAGAAGTCCCATCTCGAGAACTTCTACCTCTCCCACATCGGATAGATCACGTACTTTGGATTCAAACTGGTCAACCAAACCTTCTCCATCGTCCATGACGACGTGAAGTTGAATGAAACGAAGTCCAAATGCGAGAGGTTTGAGGTCAACAGCCTGAATGTCGAAGACCTCATCAGCAAAATCACGAATCTCAGAAGCGACAGCTTCGATATCCGTATCTCCGTCCTTACCCATTACCTTGTATGTGATAGCAACTTGACCCATGAAAACACCTCAGGGACCTCGGAAGCCACAATCTGGGCAAATCCAGTGTACTGCTTGATTACGGCACCTTGGACTTCTTCCGATAGAATGACCACATTCGGGACAAGGGAAGGATGTGCTGGCAGCCTCTACCAATGGCACTCCAGATGCTGTACAGACACTTGCACGATCACTCATCATATGACCTCGGTCGAGTGGCCCACATGGTTCCCCTCTTTATGGTTGCTCAAGTTGCATACCCCTTGATTGTTCATCCAATGACGGTCAGTTGGCCGTTTCTGCCACTGCTTACCACCATTTGCGAACCTTTTCTCCTACACCAACCAGATTCGATTCTGACGATGTCACCTACTTTCACTTGTTCTACTTCATCTCCCCATAAAACAAGCCCTACAATTCCAGTCTCATCCCTGCCACACGCTGCTGCTACGTAACCGTTCCAATTATCGGAAGATACAATCCTCTGTGGATATCTGCGCAATACTACCATCTCGATTCGGCCTATTGGTCTCTCTGCAACCAAAGAGTCAACTCGTGTTCTTGGGATAGTAGTGGGAGGTGCTTCGCTGTAATCTCTACCAGGAATTGGGTCTTTGCTGCCAAATCCTGCTTCTCTCAATATTGCGATTCTACGTTGTTCATCATCCATGCTCTCACATAGCGGAGCATTTCAGTCAACGTAGATTAACTGCTATTCTTCTTCGCCACTACGTCGAATCACTCGAAATCTGGTACTGATTATGTCCTCTACGACCTCATCCTCGTCATCATCGAAGGCCTTCTCCATCGCTTTGACCACTTCAGGTCCCTCCTGACCGGCAACCCATGGCTTGTGATTAATGCAAACGAGATAAACTTCGGAAGAACTGTTTCTACTCGCATCGGGAGAGAACCTCCTGACCCGCGAGAAATGTGGCTTCATCGCTTTCACCAATTCTTCAATGCCGTGCCCTTGGAACACCTTGGTTACGAATCTTCCGCCAGCACACAACAATGGCAAGGAGAAATCAACTACTTTGGCGACCAAATCCATAGCGATTGCTTGGTCTGTTTGCCACCTTCCTGTTATGTCAGGAGAAATATCTGATATTATCACATTGAGGCTACGCCCATCAAGTGCTTCAACCACTCGATCTTGACAAGAAGGGTCGGTAATGTCGCCAACCAATAATTTCGCACCCTCTACAGGCTTGCATGGATCAAGGTCAACACCTATGACCACGCCTGATTCCCCAGTTTCTTCAACAGCAACCTGAGCCCAGCCCCCAGGGTGGCACCCAACATCTAGAATCACGTCTCCTGGTGCCATCAACGTGAATCGGTTCTGAATCTGCTTGAGTTTGTATGCAGAACGCGCCCTATACCCTGCAGCCTTGGCTTGGCGTCTCCAAGCATCACGCTGATGGTCCTGAACCCATCGATCCGTCATATTCTCGAGTCGACGGGCCCAGCCCTTTGGGATATGTCTGTCGCAACGATACAGCGAAGATTCAATCAGTACAAGGCAAGTGGATTCGATTCAGGGAGCACATGTCACATCGTAGAATTGCTTCTTCAGCCCTATTGATGCTGATTCTACTAGTCCCTATTGCAGGAGCGGGGCATGAACACAAGTCGAGTAATCGAGATGTGATTATTCTAGAGGAATTGACAGCAACATGGTGCTCATTTTGTGCAACAATAGACCCCCAGATAGTTGAGCTTCAAGAAGTCCACAATCAACGCCTGATTACCCTGACTCTGCACCCACCGCCCGGAGCAGAAGAGGACCCATTGTTCAATGAAGCAATGCGCTTACGAGCTGCGAAGTTAGAGATGGACCATAGTAGAACCCCAGCATTCTGGATCAATGGGGAATTCTATGGGGAGGGGGTTATCGATATGAATGAACTATCTCGACAAATCATGCGTGAAGAAGCACGCATGGGACAGAAGAGCGACATAACTCTCAATTCATACACAAATACTGACGGTTTTCATATCGAGGCTGAATTAAATGAAAATCTCGAATATCTTGAAAATACGAGTTTGACAATTATGATTGTAGAGCAAACTGTAGAGTTACGCAAGGGTGTTGCGAGTAATGGCCAGACTGAATTCCACAACATCCTTCTAAATTCTATATCATTGAATCTTAGTGGTAATGATACTGCGGCTATAGAGGGTGGAGCGGGGTGGTCCGTCAACGGATTCAACTCTACTGAGAATGGCCCAATTATCGAGTTAGTTAACGGTTTGAGCATGGATGAAGATGTCTTCGTCATCGCAATTCATGAAGACAACGATTCACCGGTTCCTCTTGGAATTGTAGATACTATGCACAGAGATTTCGTGCTCGAAGAAAGCAGTAATCTGTGGCAGTGGTTGGTCGGCCTTGCATTCCTTGCTGGATGCGCATTGGTATTTCCTTACAAAAAACGAGATTTTGACCGGCCAGCATAAGCCGTCGAACTACTCCCTATTCAAACCATTCAGCCCCTGTCTGATGCAAGAACACCGTTTCCTTTATGATGCACCAAGATAAGTTACAACTGATGGAAGGCCACTGGGAACACGGAACCACGCAAGAGGAGGAATCCTCAAAGGAGTGGGTAGTTGAGTACAGGGTTGATGTTGACAACATCTCCTACCACCATCTATCCATGATTGAAGGGAAGAACCTGCAAACGGTGCAGGCGAATCTCTTTGCTGAACTGCGAGAGGAGTACTCAGACTCTGAGAGGATCGACGTCACAGTCATCCGAATGGAGCCTGTAGAAACTCACGTCATCGAACGTCATTTCGATACTGCCAGTACCTATCAGCCCTGAGCACGTTCGCGATACTCGATGACTATCTGTTGCGCATCGGATAATATGTGATCTTCGTAGGTATCAACCACTACGCCATCTACGGACATCACGAGTTCATGTGTCTCATTGACGCGCTTGTCAAAGATGCCATCATCGTCAAGATATACGTCCCATATTTGGAAAAACACACCTAGAACCACTTCGGCTGGTTCATGAGTCTCAACATGCAACTTTCCGCTCGAATCATGCGTATGTACGACATGCATGCCGTCACACACTTCAGTTCCGATTCCAGCATTGGCTTCGATCGCTACTTGTTGACCATCAACATATAGACTGAGATATGGATGAAAATGTTGCGATAAATTTGAGTGTGATTCAAGGCATTCTCTTGCCAATTCATGATCAACTCCTGAATAATTTCCAGAGTTGTTACTGGTGGAATTCTGCGAATCATCTCCGGAATTCTGTGGTGAGTCCTTCTTGTCCTCTGAATTGACGGAATCAACTACAAGTGCTCCAACCAGCAAAGCACCGGTCAACAATAGAATTCCAGCCAATCCCTTTTGGCTCATTCCTCTTCATCTCCAGCACGGCTCGTAGGTTTAACGAATCCTCCGCCCTTCTTACGTTCTTCACGCCTTTTCTCTCGCTGTTTTGCAGCGTGTGATGCTGCAGCAGCCTCAGGGTCCCATTCCTCAGTTCCATACATATTCTTCAACTTCAGGAACATGACAAAAGCGATGACGTCTGCGATATGTGCAAGACTACAATACTGGCAGAATGTCATCTTTAGAGGTACGATCTCCACATACAGGAGGTATAGTGCAATCAGGATTCCAAAACCAGAAGCGACATAGCCAACATTCAGGTATGTATGGGCCCAAGATGCATTATGCTCTCTTCTTACACTGATGGCAAGAAATCCGAGCATTGCGAATGCCAACATTCCAACCATTCCCCATGGAATACCTAATACTGGAACCGTATTGAAGTCAGAATTAGCAAGAACGTCTCCACAACTGAATGCTCCAAAAGCAGAACAACCGATATCTCCTCCCATCTCGTGATACTTGTTGTGGAACCACCAGGTATGCGTACTAACGGTGAAACCACCCAGGATTACAACAGAAAGACCTGTCAATAGCCTCTGCCTTCGTGAGGCGAACAGTGCTCTCCAACTTCCTTCCTTGTGATGAGCAGCCGAGAAAGGTGAGGCGATGTATACTCCAATGATGATAATTGAGGCGTGAATTGCTAACCAGACGTTGCTATCAAACATCAAGCACCACCAAGCCCATCAGATGGAATCAATTCAAACATTGCCTCACCTAAATCCTGTCCAGCGTTGTTTCTCTGGTTCCAAGCAACAATACCATTTGGTTTGAGGATAAAGCTAGTAGGTGTTCCACTGATACCCCAATCTTCCATAGACGAAGCATCTCGATCATCGACGTAAATTATCTCTTCATGCGGACCGCCGTCTCGAGAGTTACAGTTTGAAGTTCCATGATTACAACCAACAAAGTCGGTCTTCTCTTGGAAAGCAATTATCTCCTCAGGTGTTGAGGTAAATGCCTCATTATTCTTGAAATCAACCGCTACAGCAATGAATTGAACCCTTCCTTTCCATGCGGTAGACAGGTCCTCCATAACATCGCCATGACCCATACATACTGAACAGTCAGTGGAAATGAACTCGACTACAAACCAAGAATGATTGAGGTCTCCTTCGGTCCAGTTCGATGCAGTCAGTTCGTACAAATCAAAATCATACCAGACATTACCTGCACCAAATTGGTGCGCCTTACCCTCAACATTTGGAGGCATCTCTCCTTCATCTACCCCCATAGGGACAGCATCTGTAGTAGAGAAAACAATCATGACTGCGATCAGAAATACTCCCATAATGAACAGCAAACTACCCATTCTAGTATCGCTGGCAGCCCTGCTGTGTCTTGCTAATTCATTCATCTTCAATTCATCACATCCTATTCATGCAATCCTATTTCCTCTATCAGGCAGCGTGCAGTGTGTCTGATGGCATCCTCGCTATTGTATTCGGGGGTGAATCCAAGCCCTATGAGTCGTTCTACGGCGAGCATTGCTTTTGGCACATCTCCTGCCCATCCACGATCTCCTCCGGTATACTCGATACTGACATCGCCAAAACCGCTCTCTTCGACCACAATCTCAGCGATTCTCCTAACTGAACAAGTATCTCCCGAGCCAAGATTGAAGCAATTTATCTGCTCACTTGAGTTTTCGACAACATGAATCATTGCTCGAGCAGTATCCCCTACCTCCATGTATGACTTCTCTTGCAAACCATTTCCTAGAACTTCCAAGCGAGTAGGGTCAGCCTTGAGCTTGTGGATGAAATCAAAGATTACTCCATGAGTACCCCTAGCCCCAACAATGTTGGCAAAGCGGAAAATCCAGCACCTTAAGCCAAAGGTACCACACCATGATGTCAACAATGCCTCACCAGCCAATTTGCTTGCACCATAAAGGGAGATTGGGAAAAGTGGACCGAAGTCTTCGGGAGTTGGCATAACTTCCGCCTCACCATATACCACTGAAGATGATGAGAATGCAATATCTTGAACTCCTGCTAGACGCATTGCTTCAACGACATTGTAGGTTGCGATAGTTCCCTGTTTAAGATCTGTATCGGTTACTCTTGTTCCAAGACGGATATCTGGGTTAGCGGCAAGGTGCCAGACCATATCCACTCCTTGGACAGCCTCTATTACCGACTCTAAATCGAGCAAATCGCCCTTGAACAACTCTACTGCACCACCATCGTCGTGCCCCGAAAGGAATTCTTCACGTCCACTAGAAAAATTGTCGAAAACCCTGACCCTATCTCCTCTTTCGACCAATTGGTCGACCAAATGAGATCCGATGAATCCGGCACCACCAGTGACTAGATGCAACATTGCGTTCGCACCGGCGACCAAGGATGTTGGTTTGAGCATTGTGCAAACCAGTCAGCGGCTTTAGATCCCCAAACTACGCCATACAAATACCTTGACAGTGAAATCACAAGACCTTGATATGGCTTGAATTTCAAGCGATTGACTCGACGCAGCAGAAAACCCCGGTTTGAGCGTCATTACCTGCGAATAGGTGCGCCGCAGGTGATTATCAGCACCAGGAATGTGAAAAAATGACAAAGAAGACAATGAAGAATGAGCAGAAAGAAGAGAATGACCAGAACCAGGATGATGACAAGAATGCGTCATTGTTGGTCGGATATGTACGAAAGAGCAATGCAGGTGGGGCGCTGAAGATCTCGGTCAACACCAGTGCTTTCAGCGATTGTAATGCATACACAACCAGCGATGGACAGACCTACGTGCCACTGGTAATCAGCATGGCCGCAGTTCGCCGAGTTATCGATGGTGAGCGCGCAGTTACCACCGTCAGCCACCTATTACCTGAGTGAATTGCTTTGCAGTACAACGTCCGGATTCAATCAATATTCTGTTATGGTTGAATAAGAATTAAACACGGGCCGGTTCCGGAATATAATGATGGAGCAGTCAAAAGACGGTCCTCTGACCGTTATCGCGGGCCTCCCGATGTACAACGAAGAGGAGACCATAGGCACCATCCTTATGCGAACTCAAGACTACGTTTCCAAGGTAATTTGTGTCGATGATGGTTCGTCTGATAGTTGTGCGAGTATTGCCTCGAAAATGGGCGCAGATGTCATCCGCCACCGATTCAACAGAGGATATGGTGGAGCTTTGAAGTCAATCTTCCACCGCGCAATCGAGGAAGATGTAGACATATTGGTAGTCTTGGATGCAGATGGCCAACACGATCCAGAGGATATCCCTCGAATCATCCAACCAATAAAGGATGGCAAGGCGGATATCGTCATCGGCTCACGATTCGTGGAAGGAGGAGATGGCAAGGCAATGCCTGCATACCGCCGTATGGGAATCAAAGTAATTACAGCAGCATCAAACCTTTCCAGCGATCTCGGCATCAGCGATACTCAAAGTGGATTCAGGGCATTCTCAAGATTAGCCCTTGAAAGGCTACGCTTCGATAGCGAAGGAATGGAGTTATCCCTAGAATTGCTTGAGGACGCTCATGAAAAGGAATTGGTAGTCACCGAAATTCCCACAGTGATACGATATGATGTCCCCAAGGGATCGTCGTTCACCCCATTATCTCATGGATTCGTAGTATTGGCCTATGCATTGGTCACCCTATCGCAAAAGAAACCCTTGTTGGTTCTAGGGCTCCCAGGCATCACACTGTTACTTGCAGGTGCCGCTATGGGAATGCGTGCAGTAAACCAAGTAAGTGAATACACACAATTCTCTGTGGGACCTGGTTTATCGGCCGTATGGGTAGGAGTATTGGGATTAGCCTTACTGGCCACGGGCGTAGTATTACAGAGTGCAAGATCATTCATGCGATTACTGATAGTGCGCGAGTTCGGTATGGATTGAATCCGTATCTGAACAGCGTGCGGATATTGGACGAATTGCACCTTCTTCAGGGACAGGCTTGATGAGCGCTTCGGGGCACGAACTTGCATGAGCGCTCCTGCTGCAGGTGCCGAGGGTGGGCTCAAATCGACTCTTGCGGACATCAAAGAACGCGGAAAAGCTAGACTCAAGATCATATCTGAGACCTTTGAGGATGGCCTTGACAGGACATACTCGGCATTGCTTGAAGCACCAAAGATTACTCTGATCCTGATGTTGCTGCTGACTGCTTGGTTCGCCAATATGGGCAGCACATTTCAAGATCAAATTGAAGACGACGTGGAGGTATTCCTCCCAGAAGGTGCTGATTCAACTGACCTGTTGATGGAAGTTCGTGAAGAATGGTCTACGGATATCGGACTGATATACATCCAAACCAGCAATGCGCGTCTAGGTTCAGCACAAGGATACAACGTCACCGATATACGAGTTCTAAAGGAAATCTCGTG
Organism: Yoonia sp.; assembly: GCA_964230945.1. Taxonomy (GTDB): domain Archaea; phylum Thermoplasmatota; class Poseidoniia; order Poseidoniales; family Poseidoniaceae; genus UBA226. The sequence continues at coordinate 2,603 of CAXRJJ010000034.1, read as the reverse complement.
GATTGAAGGAGATGACAACAATGTCGAGAATGGCACTCTATCCAGAGGCCTCGACTGGGACAAGGGAGACCGCGGAGTCAACGACGGTGTCCTTTGGGTTATTTCTCCCGCACAGGTCATCAAGGAAGTCAACAGTACAGATGCACGCTTCAATACAGCGCTTTGTGAGCAAGTGGTACAAGACCGCATCTCATTGAACATCGGATGTGAAGGAATTGTTGATCAGTCAAATACAGGTGGAGCATATTCTATTCCTGATGACCAAGACAGAGTTGATGAAATCGTCTCCCGACTCAATGGTTCACTTTCCGAACTGTCTAGAGATACTAATTCAGATGGTATTTGGGACACAACAGTGATTGTCATCGGACTACATCACAATATGAGCATAACCGGAGAATGGGATAACTTTGAGGAGTTCTTCGTGCACATTGATGCTATCATTGCACCAGATAATCGGCCAGAATGGATGTTTGCTGAACCAAGTGGAACCATGTTCCAGCAGACTGGTTTGACCAAGGTGTTGCAGGATATATCAGATGAGATCTATCAAGATTTACAGGCGATGTTGCCCATTTCTTTGGTCATCGTTGTTCTGATAATTACTGCTCTACATCGTAGCTTCAAGGTTGTAGCAATTACCGGATTACCGATTATCATGGCTCTTGCCGTGACCTTTGGAACAACGGTATTGATGGACATAACACTGACTCCAATGATTGTTGCTTGTGGTCCGATATTGATTGGCCTGGGAGTGGACTATGCATTACACATGCTGAATCGTATCGAGGAGAGCAGAGCGAAGCGGCTGGATCAAATCGCTGAACGGAATCATCAGCGAAGGCGGGAGGGACTGCCACAGGAAGAAGTTCCAGACATCTGGGATCCTGAACTCTACCGCAACTCAATTCTGGATATGTCGCGCACCACTGGAGTTGCTGTATTCATCTCTGCCATGACCACAATAGTTGGATTCTCAGTCATGATTATGCCTGCCATTGTTCCTGTAATTCCAATTAGAACTGTTGGCATGACCCTAGTCATCGGAATCATGTGCACTTTGATTTTCTCGATTATTCTCGTACCAACACTTGCCTGGTTGTTGAAGTATCACAAACGTGAAAATTCATCCAGATGGGGGAAAATAGGGCGCTTGCCTGTCAATCACTTTCTCGTAATCATCATGCTTACTGGTGCAATAACAGCTTACGGAATCATCAATCTAGATCAACTGGACAAGCCGATAACTGGTTCAAGCGAGGCTCCAGAAGGAATAACTTCACTCGACACACTTGCAACATATTCTGAGCAATTTGGGGGCGGACAAACGAGCATGTTCATCTTTGATGCTACCTCTAGGGCAAATAGCAATGGGACCACCAACATTCGTGACATGCCTGTACTGGATGAGATGGATAGGTTGGAAAATAGAATAGGCAATGAAGTCGCAAATACTACTACTACTAGCCTAATCACCTTCCTGCGTTCAATTCCCGTAGTTATCGAAGAGGAGAATACGCAGATTTCTTTGTACAATGATACAATGTGGGGATTCTTGCATGATGAATGTTGGACTTCGGAATTAAGCGATGCAAATCCACGTTGCACCCTATTCTATGCGATGGACCTAGACCCAGAAGGGCGCGCTGGATGGAGAGCGGACATGGTTGACATCATCTTCGATTCATTATCCAATGAAGTCCGTTCCATGCTATTGAACTCAAACGAGGGCAAAGGTCTGGTGTATTGTGTTCAACCTTACCTCAATCTAGTATATGCAGGTGGACTAAGGGATCAGATAGACGATATTCTGCTAGAAGACAATACTCTGAATGGCACACATACCAGTAAGTTGACCGGGGGATTGCCAGTATCCCTAGACATCAACAAAGGAATTCATGACACCCAATCAAGCACTACTATCTGGACGATGATAATTCTGACTTTGGTCATGATGTTGGTATTCCGTTCCGTCCGACTAGGAATTATCACAATGATTCCAGTAGCCGTAGTTATCCTCTGGCAGCCATTGCTAATGCAATCTGGAGATGTAAATGTCAATATTTTCACCGCTATGATTGGAACTATTGTTTTCGGAATAGGAGTAGACGACAGCATCCACGTAATGCATCGTTTACAGGAGGAAGGTGAAACTCCCAAGGGCATACAGAATTCTATAGAACATACTGGACAGACCGTCTTTGAGACTACAGTTACGACAGTAGGTGGTATGGCGGCAGGATTCTTCGTATCTTTCCCTGGACTAGAGAATTTCTTCATCATGATGATGCTGTTGATTCTTTTCGCATTCCTTACCTCGGTTTTCCTGATGCCTGCAATCATCGCCGCATGGCAAAGCAGCAAACGCCGCATCAAAGGTGGACATGCTTGGCGGGACCATGGCGAGGTCCCAATTCTCGAGAGTAAAGTCATCGATGCTGGACTATTGGGCAAATAGTGTGGAGGGAGCAGGGAATAAGCCCCTTTCTGTTCACCAATTTGGCTGACCGCATTCAACTATGCGTCCTACCCGACCCTACGCGTGCAACCTCGACAGGTCTGTTTGGACTTGCTCCAACGGGGATGCTCGTCTCATCGATAGT
>CAXRJJ010000033.1:0-9525 GCA_964230945.1 Yoonia sp. | reverse complement strand
TGACTACGAGGTAGTGAAGATCGATGAAGAGTTTGACAAAGCATTGGACGTTACTTTCAGCGGAGTAGAAGATGGTACTCAAACGTGGGAATCGATAGTTGATGATCTCAGTATGGCAATGCGATTTGACCGTGAAGAGATGTTCACTTACTTTGGAGATAGTTTCGATGACCGCGCTGACTTTGACGACATGTGGGTTAGTGGCTCTTACGGTTCAATCGATTCTGTTCCTTTGGACCCGATTTTTACATGGGGAGATGATAGATACTTCAGTGTCCTCAATAATTCCAATACTGGAAGTTGGTTACTAGACAAATTGTACGATGGATATTACGCGGTCCAAATGAATGAAGATGGGAACAGGCTTGTTTCACTTGATTGGGCTGCCGGTTCAGAGTTCAATCTCAGCGAACCGGTGGAACAGGACAACTCCGGTGACGATACATCGAACAACGACAACAATGATGACAATAATTCCGAAGAGAATAATGCTGGAATTGATGATTCTGTGGTGGAAGGTGGAAGTTGTACACCTGGAAACACCAAAGCCCCAGACAGCGCTGACTGCAGATACTGCGTCTGTCAAGGTGATTCGACTTGGAAATGTGACTCTTCCGGCTGTGATACTAAAGACACTCAATCAGAAAATACTGCTGCTGGAGGAATAGGAACAACATCGGTCGTAATGATATCCTTGGCAGTGGTAGCTGGAATCGTCATTGTTTTCTTGGTAATCAGGCAAAGAGAAGCCGATTCGGACCCTTGGATGGAGGAGCCTGAAGACCTGAAAGAGAGTGTCATTCCGGAACTTCCACCCCTCGATGCGGCACCACCCGCAGAGAAAAAGTCTGAAACCTGAAACTGCTCATCGGCAGTCATGGCGCCGATGCCGCATGTCGATGCACCCTCCCCAACCGCTCGTATGGTATTCATTGGAGCCTTCGCTAGTTCGCTGGCGGCAAGTTCCTTTTTGTTGATTGGAGATCTCTTCCGCAGTACTGACAGCAGTGGCATAGAATCGGTCATCTCTGTAGTTGAATTACTCTCTCGAGATGCCTCAGCTGGAGGTTGGGTCGGGCTATTATTGGCCCTAGTGCTGTTATTTCCAGCATACCTTGCATTGATGAGCGCCGTAGGTATGTGGCAACGAAGAGAGAGATTCCAATTAGCGGGCATGAGTGCTGCTGGCGTATTGGCTGTGCTATTCATCTCGGTATGGCAATGGTCTCGAAGTGAAAGCAATGCGGGAAATGATTGGGAAATTGGAGTAGGAACCTTCGGTGCTGCAATCGCAATAATCGCACTTCTATTGCTATGGAGAGCAGGAATGTGGTTGCTCGACGAGCCTTACAGAGACCGTTGATTAGTCGTTCAGCAGATGCCACTCGGGTCCGTCGGCGGTATCTACAACCCCAACTCCTAGTTCGTTGAGAGCATCTCGGATTGAATCCGCAGCATCCCAATCCTTGGCTTCTCTTGCAGCCTTTCGATCTGCTAACAACTTCTCTACCTGTTCTCTAATCTCTTCGATACGCGGGTCGACAGCGAGCAATGTCTCCCTATTTGGTAACAAGCCCAATACTTTCCCAGCATGCTCCTCCAACCATTCGACTACATGGCTGGCGAAGGCGGACTTATCCTCAGATTCCATATCAGAATCCAGTACCTTACCAGCCTCGCGCACCGCTCCAAGCACCTTTGCAACCGCTTCTCTGGAATTGAAATCATCATCCATTGCCAATGCGAATGCTTCGGCCATCTTCTCAAGAAGGCCGAGGGACTTGACTAGTGGAATGGCAGAAGACACATCTCCTCTAGGTAAAGACACAGGATTTTCATTCATCGCTAACAATGCTTGCTTGTAGATCTCAAGAAGACGACCATGGTTTCTCGCAGCATCGTGCAACAACTGTTCATTCATGTCAATCGGTGAACGATAGTGCGCATTGATTAGGGCAAAACGCAGGACCAATGGATTCACCTTTTCGCAAATGTCACGAATGGTCCAAAAATTGCCAAGACTCTTTGACATCTTTTCTCCATCCATATTGACAAAACCATTGTGCAACCAATGATTTACGACCGGTGCCTTTCCAGTATGGCACTCTCCTTGGAAAATTTCCGCCTCATGATGAGGGAACAACAAATCATGCCCTCCTCCGTGGATATCGAATTGCTCGCCAAGATGATCCATGCTCATCGCAGTACATTCGATGTGCCAACCCGGTCGTCCAAGGCCCCAAGGACTCTGCCAAGTAGGTTCGCCAGGCTTAGCGGCCTTCCACAATGCGAAATCCTTGTGATCCCTCTTGCCTGATTCTGCAACTCTACCACCAGCACCGCCAAGAACTGCATCGATATTCTGTCCAGTTAACTGACCGTATTTCTCTGGGGCTGATTCAACATGGAACCATACGCCATCATCAGCAACGTATGCATGTTCCTTGTCGATTAGAGACTGAGTTATCGTAATCATTTCTTCAACATATTCAGTACAGCGTGGATAGATATCGGCCCTAAGAATATTCAACGAATCCATATCGTCATAATATGCTTCAATATTCTCATCGACTATAATCTGCCAATCTATTCCACTCTCAATTGACCGAGTAATGATCTTGTCATCGATATCGGTGAAATTCTGGATATACAAGACATCATAGCCGCTGTGTTCGAGCCAACGATGTACCAAATCAAAAGCGATGTAACACCTTGCGTGTCCAAGATGACACAAGTCGTAAACTGTGACACCGCAGACATACATCTTGACCTTACCAGCCTCGATGGTCGAGAACTCGACCTTCTCGCGCCTTCTGGTATCGTGTACCCTGAGTGCCATCATCAATGCGGGAGGGATAGATAGACTTCAATCCCGCGTTGATTCAACAGGCTTAATGGTTAGACTTGAAACATCTTCCAATGCTACGATTCCCCGTACTTTGTGCTCATTCTTCAATGCCTCAGGGGGGTGCGCCACCTTTACTCGAGAACTGATGATGATCTCATGACGAGAAGCATCATTTGCCTCAATATCAGAGTCGGGAAGCCAGAGCCCAAGATTGCCGAGGTCTGGACTGTAGCAAATCAACAACATAGAGTCGTCCTGTTTGACACCTCTCAGCACCTCGAGTGAACCTTGTGGAATCAAAGCAGTCGAGGGTTGCCAATCATTCCAAACTTCGTCTAACGGTTCTTCCTGCCAAGCCTTTCTCTCTTCAAGGGCCTGAAGTTCTGCTGCAAAATTTTCTGCAGCAGCGCCACCGATTGAATTCACTTTATCCAACAAGGACCTCATCCTCTGTAACTGAATCTCATCATCACCAGTCACTGCAGCCTGTGAACGTGCTATACTCTCAGTCAGACGAATGGATAATTCCACATCACCAACTTCGGTGGCACACTCCAAAGCCTCATCCAGAACTTCAATGGCGAGTACTGGTCGACCTATTGCCAGTAATGATTCACCTAACTTCTCCAGTTCTACAGCGGCTTCGGATTCATTTCCTTCGACCAATGAATGCGCGTGAGAGACATGTTTGGAAGCCGTATCCTCTGTGCCCTCTAACTGACGAGCAATCGCTGCAGCCAAAACCATCCTCGTTTCACTCGACTTCAGTCGAGCAGCTTCAGCAGCAGCAGCCTCGAACAATTCTGCGGACCTCTGGAATTTGTCGGATGCAAGATCTGCAAGCCCTAAATGGAACAATGCATTCATCTCAGCCTCATCGTCATCAACTAAAGTTGCATGATGCAGTGAGCGCACTAGATTACGCCTCGCAGTAGCATGATCTCCTGCTTCTTTAGCCATTAACCCTAGAGCTGCTTCAACCCGACTCAGAATAGGTGCTACCGCTCTATGCGCAATAGCGCCCAACTCTTCTTTTACCGGCGCCAAACCAATTCCTAAATTGACCATAGTCACCTCCAAAGCAGAAGCCAATTCCTCCCTTGGAGTTGCTAACAATTCCTGCACTGGGGCACAAATCTCAGTAAGGCTACCCAAAGCATTGAGCCTAGATTTCTTGACTCTTTCACCCGCCATGTGCCTCCTTAATGCAGTTACAAGAGATGAATCGTCAGGAGCACTCTCGGGAATCGGAGGAGGTACCTTGGATTGTAGTAGGCTGTCGATCATCCAAGTTAATTTCGACTGAACATCATACTGTCCTGCTCTTGAGATAGCATAGCGCATCTCTTCTGAACGAACCTTGCGCGAAAGGCTACGTAACCTTGGGCGAGTTGACTTAGGCCCAAGTTCTGACAATCGCTGAATGAATGTCGAAGGCGGGCAGGTCTTGAACGGCAGGTGAACCTTCTGCCCAGTAGTAGTCATCTTGTAGTCGTCCGATACCAACACAACCTCTTCACCTGAGCCAGCCATCCTCGTCGCCAATACCATCAATGACAAGTCAACATCCTGAGGGCTCGCATTCTCTCCAATTCTCTGAGCCAAACCCTTGACTTGATCCCCTGGAATTGAAGTAGTGATCAATATCTCTTTCATCGCATCCAAGAGACGGGGTTTGCCTTTCCATTTCTGCATCCTAACTGTTGAAACTTCATCATGAACCCCTGGAGTGACGTGTAATTGAGCACCCATCTGTTTACATGCGGAAGCCAAATCCTTGACCAGTTCAGGATAACCATGTGAACCAAGGTGGATGAAGCAATTGGAATCTACAACCCAAGCGGACGGAAGCATGCTCCGAGCAAGGACCATGAAGGTTTGAGTGTTGCTCTACTTACTGTCGCCTTAATCAATAGGAGCCAACCCCGATATAGCGATGAAGGGCCTTAATCTGAAACAGCACGACAGAACTCTGTGGGTGCTTGCTTTGATTTTGCCGATTACAACCGTGTGTCTTTCTTGGATTCTCCATCAGCTAGAAGGTGACGCCAGAACCCTTCTGGTGTTCATCTCAGAAACTGATCATCCCGGCCCTGAAGCATGGTCATTCAAACTTGGATTCTTTGCTACTGGACTTGTTGACATCCTATTGGGTTGGCGAATGTACCACTTACTTCGACAAGATGGCAAGAAATTCGACATCATCTTTGTTACTTCCTTCTTTACCGGGCTTGGATTGATTCTAGTGGCTATTTTCCGTTGGGAAGATTACCCCACAATGCACTTGGTTGGAGCAATTCCTGTCTTTGCCTTCGGTACTGCTTGGGGAATTTCGGTGCATCGCTTATCTTCAACTCTTGAACTCGACCAAAGGGGTATGAAAGTCAGAAGAGTATCGGTTCCAATGACCATACTCTCAATCATTGGCTTATTCATTTCCTTTCAGATTGCAATTATCAATCATCCAAGCCTGCTTGAATCCCTTCAACTGAACAAGGTCACTACAGAGATGTTGTTTGCTGCAGGTTTTGAGTGGTTGCTATTTGTTGGGTTTATGATGACAATTTATTCATTCAGATGGGATATCATTCCTCTTCAGACTTCAGAGCCTGAATCTTCTGATCATTCTGCTTGATAGTCTGCCAAACGATTTCTGCAATGTCCATGACTTCCATTTGGTTGCCAGTTGAATCCAAGCCATCAGATACCATTGTACTGCAGAAAGGACAACCTACCGCAACAATGTCAGCACCGGTTGCAGCCAATTCCTTGGCGCGAATCTCGTTAACCCTCTTGTCAGCATCTTCCTCCATCCACATCTGAGCGCCACCGGCACCACAGCAGAATGAATCCTTACCATGCCTTTCCGCTTCGACGTCAACCCCACCAATAGCCTGCCTTGGTTCATCTACGAAGCCGCCTATCCTACCAAGGTAACATGGATCATGGAACGTGACCTTCTTGTCATCGAGGGAGGGAACTGGCAACTTACCCTCTTCCTGTAATTGAGCGATAATTTGTGAATGGTGTACGACTTCCAACTCGTCACCGCCATATGGGGCATATTCCTTACCTAATGTGTGGAAACAATGAGGACATGAAGCGATGACCTTCTTGACTCCTAGGTCTTGGAAGGTGGCGAGATTTGTCTCAGCCAACATCTGGAATAAGAAATCGTTTCCTGCTCTGCGCGCAGGGTCACCCGAACAGCCCTCTTCCATACCCAATATACCAACATCAAGACCTGCCTCTTGCAAGGTCTGAATCGTTGCTCTTGCTACCTTCTTATTTCGCTCATCAAAAGATGCAGCACAGCCTGTGAAGTAGATGTATTCTGCTGGCTCAGCCACCTTGACATTCAGGTCACTAGCCCAATCTGCCCTCTCATGAGGGCCGAAACCGTAGGGGTTGGAATTGACCTCAAGATTACCCATGGCCACATCCAATTCCTCTGGATATTCCATCGCCTCCATCATCAAGTGGCGTCGGGTCTCTGTCAGTTTCGGGACGTGCTCAATGTATACTGGACAGACGTCTACGCATGCGTGACAAGTGGTGCAAGCCCAGATGGCTTCAGGATTAAATCGAGCAACCATATTCTCCTCAGGGCTTTCCCCAGCCAGAAGTAATGCTGAATGCTCATTTGCATATTCTCTAACATCATTCACAATAGTCATTGGATTGAGGGGCTTTCCAGACTCATAGGCTGGACAAACGTCCTGACAACGAGCGCAATGGGTGCAGGCCCAACCGTCAATCAACTGACGCCAGGAGAAATCTGTGTAATTGATAGCCCCAAACGATTCCAAGTCCAACTCCTCGATCAGAACTGCCTTTCCATCCTCGCCGGTAGCCATCGGCTTCATGACCGCCAATCCATCTCTGTCGTAGAACATGACATTTGGGAATGCCATGACTAGGTGCATGTGCTTGGAGGCAGGGATTGCGATAAGGAAACCTGCAAGGCAGGCCATATGTAACCAGTAGGAATAGATGACTAGAATATCGAAGTAAGTGAAATCAGAAATCCAGCCAGCAACCATATGCCCGATAGGTTCCCAAGTTGCGGATGGATTCTCTCCCGCCTCAACAATGAATGCTGTAGCACAGATCGTCAATATGGTGACCAAGATTGCATTACCTTCGAATTGCGGTTCGTGTCGCAATTTCTCAGGTCGGATCACCACCCTTCTGAACAAGGCCGCCGAAGCACCTAGGAATGCAGAAGCGTAGCCCAGTTCGACCATCCCATTCCATAAATCGGCCAACAATGGACTAACCCAGACAATCATGTTCTCAAAACGTCCACCGGTAGATAGGTCGAAGACGTCAGAACCAATCATCAAGAAACCCCAGAATATCATGACGTGAAGTACGCCGATGACTCTGTCCTCAAGCACCTTCTTCTGGCCCAACCATCCTGTCAACCATTCCCAAGTTCTAGCTCCAAGGTTGTCTTGGCGATTCTCTGGCTGACCAAGTCGAATCAATTTGATCGCTTTTGAGGTCTGTTTCCAGAAGAAGAAGAACCCTATCAGCCACATGACAGACAGTACCAGCCAACCGGGTACACCAAGATAGGTCAGGTTCATCGGGTGTTCCATTGCTCTCCCTAATTGTTGCCACGAGGGTGAAACAGACTTCAATGCAACGGATGAAGCGAAGGATGATGTGCAGAAGACCCACCCTCTCGTCATGGTCGTCGCCAGCGCGCCCGGCAAGTGCATTCTGTTCGGCGAGCATGCAGTTGTTTACGGCCAGCCCGCTGTTGCGGTCGCAATCGACCAAAGGGTCTCGATAAATGTTGAAACACATGGGCAACCGGGAAGTCATTGGAAATTAGATGGGTCAGAAATGGTTGCGAACAAACACCCTCATTTGGTAGGAATGCGCGATAGGCTTTGGCACAATAGCCCAGACACTCCTTCTTTGGACATAAGGATAGACAGCGACATCCCTAGTGCCGCAGGGTTGGGTTCATCCGCTGCATTATCGGTTGCCTTTGCTGCTGCTTTGAGATCTGCTAGAGGACGAAGAATCGATTCAGAAGGATGGTGTGAAGGTTTCTCCAGCGAAATGAATACTAATCCGTATAATCAACCCAAACGCGGTGTGGATTCTGGCTTCCTAAGGAACGGAGGGAGAAGGCTACTAGGCAAAGATTCCGTGGATAATGACGAGTGTGCAATATTGGCTCATGCAGTAGAAGCGCAATCACAGAAGGGAAGGGCAAGTCCTATCGACAGTAGCACGGTGTCACATGGAGGCTGTACGCTACTCTCTGATCGCATCGAGAAGGGGCTTGACTGGAGGTATAGTAGAAGCCTTGAAACTCCAGAAGGAAAGAGAAGTTGGGAAGTACATGACATCTCAATTCCTGAAGACGATGTATGGTTAGTGATTGGAAATACCAGAAAGTATTCTTCAACCTCAGAACAGGTTGCCAAAGTTGCTAAATTATTGCAGAATGAACCCGATAGGATGTCTGAAATCGAGACGATTGGAAGTGTTACTCGGCGCGGAGTAGAAGCGCTGAAAGTCGGAGATATGGAGAAAGTTGGTACCTGTATGACTGAGAACCACCTGCTACTCCGAGGTCTTGGAGTATCAAGTCCCGAACTGGAGACTTTAGTCAAAGCCGCCGCCCCTTCCAGTCTCGGTGTGAAATTGACTGGAGCTGGTTCCGGCGGATGTATGATTGCACTAACCAAAGACGCCAAACAGACCTCTGAGGCGATTGAATTGGCAGGAGGCAGCATTATTGTCACTAGAATCGGTTCGCGCGGAGTTGAGGTCGAGGATGATTCGAACACACCATTCTGGACTCCCGGAGTTGCGGATTCCTGAAAGAATAGAGGTCATCTATCCGGCCGTCCCTTTATATAGGGGGTTATAAACGGCTGTTGCATGAACAAGGATGAAGAACGCTTGACTGTCGTGAATGTTGTCGCCTCCACAAGAGTGGCTGAAGAACTAGACCTGCCTGATATCGCAATTCAACTAAATTGTGAGTACGAGCCCGAGCAATTCCCTGGAGTTGTTTATCGAGTTACAGACCCCAAACTTGCAATTCTCATGTTCCGCAGTGGACGCGCTGTCTGCACCGGTGGAAAGGACGAGCAGAATATCCACACTGGTATCGAGAGGATGATCAAAGACCTGCGCTCTGCAGGAATCACTACTTGGGACTTGAAGGATGTCGAAATCGAAGTCCAGAATATGGTAGCAACATACGCCCTACACTATCCTGAGGACTATGATGGGGTTGCAGAAAGGGATACTCTGGACATGAAGAAGGGTACTCCGCTCGCAGGTCTTCCACGCAAGTTGAACCTCAACAATTTGACCTTCCACCTGCCGTTCGACAAGGTGGAATACGAGCCTGAGCAGTTCCCTGGTCTAATTTACCGCTTGGATTATCCAAAGGTTGTTTGTCTAATCTTCGGAAGCGGCAAGATGGTGATTACCGGAGCTCGCCACAAGGATGAGATCCTTGAAGCCGTTCAAATCATCCAAGATGAATTAGCGGACCTGCTTTGAGTTGGAACACCCCCAATAGGGGGTGGCCTTCATGAAGAAGTCCGATGCTGGACATTTCGATGAGGGGGCGCGCTATACTGCTGGTCTTGTTGCTGTTGATAGCAGCAGCACCCTCGCAGCACAATGAATTGGAGGAA
>CAXRJJ010000032.1:0-19396 GCA_964230945.1 Yoonia sp. | reverse complement strand
ATGGAAGTAAAGGCCGATGCATTGGCTAATTCCAAGGTCAAAGTCCACCGTACAGGAGGTTCTTGGAATGATGCAGAAGTGGTTCAATGGGCCCCTAATCACAGGGTTGAGTACAGAACAATGCAGTTTTCAGTAGATGTTAGAGATGCATTTGGTAGAGACGATATCAAGAGCGTGAAACTGGTAATGCAAACTCCAGGAGATACAGCAGTTGTCTTTGAGAAAACCTTTGATGATGGAGAATTAAGACTGGACAATGAGGGTTTGGTGGGTCAATACGAATGGACCTATAATTCAGGACGTGCTGCTGGCGAATATGGCTTGAGATTGGAAGTTAGAGATATGCAGGACAATGTAATGGTGTATAATCACGATGGTGTTGAATTCGTCGAATATGCAGTCTTTTTGCAACTTGCAGCGACTCAAGGAGATGTCATTCTAATCGCCCCTGGTAAGACCACTTCTGTCGAATTTGAGTTGGAGCATATAGGAGGGGACGGTTTGGACATGGAAGTACAACTTTCTCTTCAGCGAAATCCTGGAAGTGATTGGCTAATCGAGTTCAGTGAACCCGGCGGATATGATTTGAGCGGTGGCGGAGACCTTGTGCGCCCGACGCTAACTGTCACCTCTCCTGAGGATCTTTCAGATGCACCATCAAGTTTGGAGATAATTGGTAGAGCCTATGCAGATACCGATGGAGATGGGACTACAGAAGAAGTGCAAGTGGTAACCACCAGTGTCGATATCGAGGAGGTTGGGGTATTTGCCCGCCCTAAGGTGAGTGTGTTTACCGATGAAGATAGAATCATGGAAATCGCAGACTCCGAAAGGCCTGATGCCTATGATTCAGATGTCTCACATTTCATTGATGCAGACGGCGCAGGTAGATTCTATCTTGAGGTCTTCAACACTGGTTTTGATTTCGACACCTTCCGTATCAGAGTTGATGGACCGCACACTTGGACAGTTAGGTTGTACGATCAAGAGACTGCAACTTCCTTGACCGAGGATGGCGCTTATTTCCTTACAGCACAGGTTGAGAGCCACAATGTCCAGACGTTGATCCTCGAATTGACCCCACCTCTAGACCGTGGACAGGATGATATTGCAAAATTCGATATTACGATAATGAGCGAGGGTAATACCACTCTGCGTTCCAACGTCTCTTTCACTGCCCACCGCACTTTCGGCATATTCGCTCAAGTGACCGCTGACGACTTTGGTTTGCCTCTCGGGCACATTGGCCCATTCCCATCATCTCGTTCGCAACCTTTGGTAATCGTTGTTGACATCACGAATTCCATGGAGGAGGGTTCTGAACAGAGCACATGGCAAATTTTGAATCCTGCTGAATTGAAATCCAACACGGACAGCAATCCAGCTGTGGGAACTTGGGAATTCTCAATCACTGATACTTCTGGTTCGACAGTAGTCAATACGGTGTCTCTCGGTGCTGGGGATGTAGAGAGTATCAAGTTGACAGTATATCCTGGAAATGAGTTAGAAGCAGGAAATCATACTGTTTATCTTCGCATTACTGAAGTGGGTGACTCGGATGAACCTAGGTACTTTGATTTGCCCTTGGAATTTGAGATAGAGGAAGACATGCCTGATGACCTCCAAATCATCCAGATTTCACCAGATTTACCTATGCAGGCGGGGGATAAGAGACAGATGGAATTCAAGGTAGTAAATGGCAATAATGTCGACCTCGAATTGTTGCTGGACATCGATGGTCCATCAGGTTGGGATGTTGACATTGAATCGATACCATTCATCGGAGTTGAAGCATTTGATGACAAGACTTTCACCGTGCTGATTATCGCTCCAAGTGAAGGAGTGAGAGATGGGGATGTTGAGCAAATCACCATCACTGCAGAACCGCTGCACAAAATCACACCATATGGTCCGGATTATGTCAAGACCAAGAAGGTCCAGATCAAGATTGATTGTAGCGGTGGAGTTGAATGTTTGATGCAGGAATTAACCTCTCCAAGACAGTCTACCTTGGCTGCCGGAGGAGGACTTCTACTATTGCTGATATTCGCGGCATTCCTACGAGGTAAGCGATCAGTGCAATATGTAGAGGAATTTGTTGACGAAGAAGATCTTGAGGTTAGCGATGAGACCGAGGCCGTCGAACAGAGCCTTGAAGAGATCCCAGAAGATGATTGGGATGATGAAATAGAGATGCTCGATTAGAGCGTAATCAATTTCCCACAGGGGCCCGTAGGGCCCTGTGGGTGTATGAACGATGCTCCATTCGCCTTATGTGCCTTCGATTCACCCCTAGATATGGTGTTCACGTTGTCACGTCACGATGTTGCCCCTAAGCCCGCCACAGTATCACGTTCTGGAGTTCTTCAGGCCCGCAAGTCTCTAGGCTTGGTATTCCTGATGATTTTCTCTTCATTTGCTGCAATTCAATTCAGCGCTTGGGAGGTTATGGCTTTGAACGATGCAGATCAAGATGGTCTGTCTTATGCGCAAGAATATCTTCTCAATACGCAGCCAGCAGACCCCGATACAGATGGCGATGGTCTTCCTGATGGTTGGGAATGGAAATACGGTTTGGATCCTTTGGATGCTTCAACTACTGGTGATGATGGCGCTACCGGAGACCCTGATGGAGACAATCTGAATAATTTGAAAGAATATCTTGTCAACATCCCGACAAATTGGGATTTGCCCTCAACTACGTATTTGGATAATGGAGTTTGGTGGAATGGGACTGTTCCGGTAAGAGGGTGGTCTGAGGAGCATGTATTGACGCTGAATACCCCTGCTTGTGGAGATCCCGGCAGCGACGGTAATGGTGGTTCAGTCATCCTATGTGATGAAGATCCACCCGGAGATATTTGCAATGACAATATCGACAATGATGGAGACAATCTCATGGATATGGCTGATCCAGACAATGATGGTGATGCTAATTGTGGTAGCAATGACGATGATGGCGATGGTCTGATGGATGAAGATCCAGATGGCTGGGATACCGATGGAGACGGTATGGACGATGGTTGGGAAGAAGCGAATGGATTGGATCCAACTTCGGCTAGTGGCGATAACGGTAGTGGGGGAGACCCAGATGGGGACGGTTTGATCAATATCTACGAGTACATCAATCCCGGTTGGGATAGCCAGTGTGGAGGCAGCGATTGTTTCCAGCCGGGCCCTGGCCCTGGTGCAACTGCAACAGTAACCCCATGTAATCCTCTACCTCCTTCGAATTGTCTAGGGACTGCTGAGGTCGATTCCTTCACCCAGACTGATCCTTTGAGGGCAGATACAGACAAGGATGGTGTGAACGATGGTGATGAGGCGATTGGCAACTTGACCGATCCTACCGCCGCTGATACCGATGGAGATGGAATCTCGGATGGTATCGAGATTAATTCAGCATATGGAAATCCCGCACAAGCAAGCGATCCGAGGAATAACAATACTGATGGAGATCAATTTGATGATGGCGATGAGGACAAGAATGGAGATGGACTTCTAGGTGCTAACGAGACTGATCCAACGCGTAGAGAAGATGCTGGTGATGAGGATCAAGATGGATTCCAGAATTGGGAGGAGAACATGACCTGTACTTTGTGGGATGTGGCAGATACCGATCATGGAGGCATAGGGGACTATCAAGAAAGCGTCAATCACAGTACGGATCCTTGTGATTCATTGACTCCGTTCCAAACAACACACTCTGGATATGCATCACAGCGCCTGACTTTGGCCGACCCATCAGGTTTCAATCCTGCTGGTGGTTCAGGATACTACAATGCCTCGGGTGTCTTGACCGCCTTTACCTACACGGGCCTACAAGGTTCGGTATTGATTGGAGTTCCAGTTTCTCCACCGATTGGAACGGTTACTGTAGAAAACTGGAATGGTTCATTCTGTCACACTTCAGCGGTAGCGGATGGTTCGATTTCCACAACCCGGACGTATTGTGACGATGATTATTCAGATTCGGATGGTGACGGTTTAGCAGATTGGGAGGAATTGAGAGGCGTTTATGGATTCACTTCCAATCCTGGATTGACCGATTCAGATGGTGATGGTGAATCAGATTTTGATGAGGTAGCTGTAGGCTTGAAGACCGATCCGCGAGATCCGTGTTACAACAGTATTGATTCAGATGGCGATGGATTGAACGACTATTTCGAAACCAGCACGAATTGTACATTAGAAGCGATAAACATCAACAATGGCACATTTGACCTCTATGTTACCGACCCCAATGTTTGGGATACCGATGGAGGTGGAATAAACGATGGTGCCGAATATCTTGATTCTACCAATCCTGAGTTAGGCAATGCTGCTGACGATATACATTTGTCTGATTACGATGGAGACGGCATTCCCGATGAGATCGAGAATATTTCTGGTACCAATTGGCTTGATCCGGACACGGATGGCGGAGGTATGTCAGATGGTCTTGAATGTCCCTTGCCATTCCCATTCACAGGATGTACTGGTTCTGGATTCAATCCATGGGATCCTAGTGACGATATTGTTTCGAATCAGGTCATCTTCTATGCTGAGAACACTTCAGGTGTAGTAGATGCCAACCAAGTCCATTGGTGGAGACAATATACCTATGATAATTACACTACAGCAGCATATGGAGTCGACTCAAATGTGCATCCGACCGAAGACATTACTTTAGCTTACAATAATGGCAGTGAACTTCCAGATATTTCCTTCCAAAACGGAACTGCTTCTTGGAGAATAACCTTCAATGCGCCACTAAGCAGCGGTCCTTTCCCTATGCCAAGTAACACTCAGAATATTACTTCTGCAATGGACGGGACAGCAGAATTCACGCGTTCCCATTTGACGCATAGATATGATGTCAAGGCGAATACTGGTGCTCTCATCGAGATTAATGCGGTACAACCTGAGGTATTCTATTCGGATACTGTACGTTCCAATACGATAGCGAAGTCAGGAATGGCGTATGAAACTGCATTGACTCCTGAATTGACCGATCCTTCATCTCCATTATCTTACGTTTTCAATGTCACCAATGCGGTGATATCTGAGGCTGGAGCATCTAGTGCTTGGGAAAAGGCTGCAGCAATCCAAGATTTCTTGATCAATGGAAATGGTAGTACTGAATTTGTGTTGGACAGTAACGGCTCCAATGGTGGCTCCTCTCCTGATTTGGCGAATCATCTCATATTATCAGCAAAGCGAGGAACTTGTTCAGAATATTCTACTGCATTCGTAACTATGCTCAGATTGGCTGATATCCCTGCGCGCAAAGTTTCAGGTTACATGGGTGGAATCTGGAATGGTAGTGGATACACAGTAATGAGTGATCACCATTCTTATTGGGGCGAGGTAAGGTTACAGACAAATAGTGGAAATGGCAATCTGGATTTGGGATGGATTCCATTCAGACCTTGT
The DNA here is from genome assembly GCA_964230945.1 of Yoonia sp. Taxonomy (GTDB): domain Archaea; phylum Thermoplasmatota; class Poseidoniia; order Poseidoniales; family Poseidoniaceae; genus UBA226. Next base: position 13,981 of record CAXRJJ010000032.1, on the reverse strand, counting down.
CCTGAAGCAGAGGTGCTAGAAGTCGTTGATGAGACTTGGTCTCCAACCAGTTATGATAGAGATGGCTCGGCACCTATTGAAGTAAATGGAACTCTAAGATTCGCTGAGAATCAAACAGTTGCCGGTGGAGTGACAATAACAGCATATCTTGTTCCTTCCGATGAGTTGTCGTTGGTTCCAGGGCCTGGCTCTTCAGTTGAGCGAGAACTTGGTTCAACCACAACAGCAGCAAATGGAACCTTCTTCATATCTGGAGTACCTTCGGTGGCTATCCATTCAGGTTTCCACAAGGTGGTATTCGTACCGCGTACCATGGGAGTAATTCAATCGCAATTGATTGAGCAAGATTGGTTCATCAACGTTACAGATGATGTTGTATTGACCCATATTGATCCAGCCCCTTCAAATTCCCCAAGCCTTGGTGCTGGTTCTACTACTTCCCTCTCAGGAACTATGGCATATCAGAGTCAACCTGAACTTGAGATTGAGGAATTAGCCAATCATACTCTATGGTTGAATTACACGACCACTCAGGATGGTGCAGTTAGTCAACAAGCCATAGTAGGAGCAGGTGGTGCGTGGGAGTTCACAGTTTCATTGGATGCCAATGAACCATTTGCGAACATCTCGGCAACTATTGAATTCGCAGGTTGGACCGATGATTCGCAATCTTTCACAGGTGCCCCACAACATCTTCGTCCTAACTCTCTGTCTATGACTTTCGTTGTTGAGGCTGCGCCGAATATTACAGCGACAGTTGAAGGACCAAAGACCAATTCTTCGCGATTGGTCGTGGATTCCACAGTTTGGATTAATGGAACCGCTCAGACAGTATCGACTCCTGCAACATCATTGGCAGGTGATCTAGAGGTGGCTATTCGCGAGAATGGAACAGGCTCACTCTTCGAAGTCATCGCCAATCTATCTATTTCTGGAACTTATCAAACCTCATTTGTCCTCAATAGTTCATTGGTTCAGAATATCCCTGCTGGAGCGATAGACATGCGTTTGCGTTTCTATCCAAGTAACCTGAATTCAACCGATGATGCTGATATGTCAGGCGCCGATCTTTGGATGATTAGCCGGATGAACATAACCTTCGATACACCTACGCACATCAGGGGCACTGGAGGTTCCTATACCATGACTGTACTGGATCACAGAGGGTTTGAACCAGCGAATGTTTCTGGAACCTACACCAATAGTTTCAACGGAGGAGTTGTCAACACCACGACCGATCCAATGACTGCACAATTTACTGTCAATTTCAATTCTCCAGCAGGACTTGCTGGAGGAGATTATGTTTGGCAGACCGCCTTTGGTGGTTCGGATTATTTCGAAGCAGGTTCCTTCTCAACATGGGCTCGTCTACAAGGTGAAGCGACATTCAACCCTAATCCACCGACTTTAGTCAATGATTGGACACATATTGGAGATAGTAACTGGCTTGTTGCTGACCTATATGATTCAACTCTCACTCAGACGATTATTGGAAATAACTCGACGGTAGTGGTTTCTCTTGAAGATCCAATATTGGGTACGGTTGAGGTTGGTTCTGGGCCAGTAAATGCAACTACCGGAGCGATCAACGTGACATTGGTCGCACCGACCTATCTGCCATCTGCGGTTTACGATTTGAATTTGATGATAATATTCGATCCTGTTCCCGGAACTGAGAACAATGATGCATACTACTTCTATTCCTTCGATCCGATGAATCCGACTACGGTACCATGGGGTATTAGATCTGAAGCAGTACTCAATTTCGCGAATTCAACTTACAGTACAGAAGTGAATCAATCAATTGATTTGGTAGTCGAAGTGACCGATGTGGCGAATGGAACCGCAATTCCTGGTGCAAATGTTGCATTCATCTTCGATTATGGTTCCAGCAATGTAAGCATGGGTAGTGCGGTATCTAATGCAACGGGTGTGGCAGTATTAGCTTGGACTCCTGACTCCATTGCCCCAGACAAGTATGATATCGCAGCCGTTATGGCGGATGACCTTACAGATACACTGGCAACAAGTAATGCAGGAAGATGGCTTGGTAACATGAGTCAAGCGGAGTTGACCGTTCAGGTTGCAACCTCTATCGATATAGTCTTCCCATCTCGAATCGTAGCCGGTGAATTGTTCAATCTCAATGGTACAGTCCTAGATGCGGACAACAGTTCCAGACCATTGTCCTCTGCTGTGCGCTTGGATGTATTCTGGGCAGACAATCCTGCGGAAGTATTGGCTAATGACGTATTGACCAACGAAACAGGATATTTCGACATCAACTTGACTTCGGATAGTGCTAGCAATGGTACTGTACGAGGCAACCACGACTTGATTGTTCAGGTGGTCAACGAATCCAATGAATTCTATCTCTTTGGTGCCGCACAAGCAACGATACTTGTGATGGGTCAGACTGAGTTGTACGGTCCAAAACCAAGTTCCCCGCAAACGGTATTACGTGGGGATTCGGTTCAATTGGAGGTTACTCTTGAGGAATCTTCCAACATGAGTGCGCCTTTGCCTGGAGAGAAAGTTGCAATATTGTTCGATGAGACTTGGTTACCCGAGCAGACCACAGATGGTATTGGGTACATAACATTCAATCATACTGTTCCAAATACTCAGCCACTGGGTAGAATTAATGTCACTTTCTACTACAATGAAACAGTTGATCTGCTTTCAACCAATTCTACGCTGAATACGGTTACAATCTCTTCAACCACTGTCATGTATGTACATCCAATTACAGTTAATCCAGTAGCCGGACAGAGTTTCGAGATAAACGGTAGTGTTCTTTCAGACAATGGTTCGGGAGTGATTAACCGTCATGGTGGACTGATGCCACACACAATACAGTTCAAGATTGATGATGTCACTACTGGATTTACTGTTTCAGGTGGTTTCCTGCAGGTGAATGGTAGTTGGAATGCCACAGTTTCTTTGATGTCTGATTTCCAGCGGGGAATACACAACTTGACCGCTTACTTCATCACTAGCAGTGTTGAATATCAAGAGTCAGAAGCGACAGAGGTATTCACTTCAAGAGGATTCACCACAATGCAATTCATCTATCCTGTCATGAGTGGTGACTCTCCTACTCTGCAAAGTGCAACCACTCGTAATGAGACATTGACAGTACAGATTAGGTTGCTTGAGAATACAGGAGATCCAGTATTTGGTGGTACTGTAACGGTGAACCTCATCGGCACTAGTGTACAGCAGGTAGTAACTACCGATAGCAACGGATTAGCGTGGGCTAACATGACCGTTCCGTTTGATTTGACTCCTGGAATAAACCAATTGAGTGCGGGATATGCTGGAGATTCTGCTCCAGACGGTCTTGAGGCTTCAAGTGCTAATGCATCATTTGTTGCTCTTGCCCAAACTATCTTGAGTATAACCGATCATACCCAGATATTGATTGTGAATCAGGATTTCTACCTCAATGGTACTCTATATGATGATCTAGGCTTACCACTATACTTGGATGGTAATGAATCCGCCGGAGTGATCGAATTGGTTATCGATGGAAATGTAACTATGTTTGTTCAATCCAATGCCACAACAGGAGCATTCAGTTTCGTATGGCAGGTTCCTCAGTCATTCTATGCTGGAAATCACACAGTGGAAGTCAGGTATACTGCTGACCCTGTGTGGGGTAATCCAGGTTCCTCTGCTGCCTATTCAGCCAACCCTCTGTATTACCTTCCTTCTAATGCATCCTCCACCTTCGGAGTACAGGTGCCAACCAGCATAGTTCTGTCAAGTTCTGGAGGCGACGTCGACCGCGGTGATACCATTTGGTTGAATGGAACTCTAGAGGACATCATCAACATCGGCCTTGGCAACAGGGCGCTTTCAGTGACATTGAATGGCGAATATTACAGCGTTGCATCAACTGACATGAATGGTGCCTTCAATATCCCTGTAATTATCCCAACAGAGACCCCACTTGGTCCCGCTGAAATTGGAGTTGCTTTCGCCGGTGAGGAATTCTACCTCTCTTCCGGTGCTAACGGCACATGGGTACTTTACAGTCCGATTACAATTACACTAGTGACCAATGAATCGGTTGCCATCAACGAGAACATGACGATTACTGGAACCGTTCTCGACAACAACCTTGATCCGGTGTTCAACCACACTGTGTTGCTTGAGGTTGGTGGATTGGTTATCGCATCGGATGTAGTTACCGACATCAATGGCAGTTTCACAGTGGTATGGAGAGTACAGACTCTAGGTATTGGCGAGCATGTGCTATCTGCATATGCAGACTCTCAAGGCTATTATCGCGCTGGGACTGGAAATACGACATTCTTCGTGGCTCACGAGTCAAAGATGACTTCCTCCTTCACTTCATCACAGTCTGCAGTTCGAGGAATGAAGTGGGACCTTGAAGGAAGATTGTACGATGATGATGATATCAACCGAGCAGGAATCCCTGGACAGTCTGTGGACCTCTATCTAGACGGAGTGTTCTCCTCATCAGTACTAACCGATGAAAATGGCTATTGGAGCGGTAGCATAACCATCGCTTACGAAGCCTTGCGAGGTGAGCACAATATCAGTATGTTCTATGCTGGAAACCAGACTTTCATGCCTTCAGAGAGTAGTCTTGTCGGTATAGTACAGGCACAGGTTGTACTCGATGTCATGGTGACTTCAGCGGAAGTAATCCGTGGAGATTCCCTTCATCCCGTTGTCATGGAAGGTAGTTTGATCGAGGTGGGCGGAAATCAGAGCATTATTTCGAATGCTGAACTGTCTTTGTCTACAATATGTGGAAGCGATGGTTTGGAACCGTGCCAAGTAACTTGGAAGACAGATGGTTCATTCATTATCACTGGAACAGTAGGGTTTGAACATGAGCCGGGGACTATCTATCTGATGATATCTTATGCTGGTAATGAGAGTCAATATCTCAACCCAGTTAGTGTTAATCGTTCAGTGGAACTTCAAGTTGATCTTGATTACGAGGTTAGTTTCGAGGATCTAGTTCCTGGAAAGCAGGATTCAGTAGAAGGAACGGTGATTATCTTCGATAAGAATGCTAGAGAACAGGGTATTGACATCAGAGTTGAGGGTATTCCGATAACTGCACGGATTACTTCCGAAGGTACCAACAACACCGCTAACAGCGTTCAGATTCAGGTGACTGATTCTGCGGGAACTGCTTACTTTGAATTCTCTGCAGACCCGCCATACAGCGATAGCGACTATTGGGGCTTGGTGTCCTTGGAACTCGAGATAGAGGATGACCGCGTTTCCGATGATTCTTTGTCGCGATTCCGTTCAGAATATTCCAATCAAGGTCAGATTGAGGTCAAGGAAGCCGCACCAGAAGCCGAAACTCCTGTCTGGTTCTATGTCGTTGCGGCTTTGGTTATTGCCGCTGGAATTGGTGGATACATGCTTTGGAAGAGAAGGGAAGACCACATCAAGGAATTGAGTGACATCTTCTCCTATACTGCTGAGTTGTTGGCTGCTGGAGACGAGATGCGCGAAGCCATTTACATGTGCTATGAGAACCTATGTCAAGTTCTGATGAAGCATGGATTCCTAAGAAGGGACTTCGAAACTGTTCGTGAGTTCGAGATGGGTATCCGCAAGGCCTTGCCGATCAAGGAGACTTCGTTGATGAATCTAGACCAGGTCTTTGAGGAGGCAAGATATTCGGCCCATGAGATGACTGAGCAGCACAAGAACTTCGCACAGGAGTCGTTGCGCGGTGTTATACACGATATCGACACCATGGACAAGGTATCGGTTCCAGCCTGAGTTTACCAGTTTCCATTGCTAACCCTCATAGAGGGTCGCAGAACCGTATAGTGCATGGTGCCAGTAGAATCCTCATCTGCAGAAGGCGCCGAGATTTGGTTAGCACATGATGAGGCAAGGCCAGGTCAGAGCGAGATGATCGAACATATTGTTCGAGCCTTGGCTAATGGAGGGCATCATCTCGCTGCAGCACCAACTGGAATTGGCAAGACTGCTGCAGCATTGGCTGGATGCATTGCGGAGATTCGCGGCAATGGTTCTGCAATTGAAACTCCCACGATAATGTTCCTTACTGGAAGGCAATCACAACACAGAATTGTCGTTGAGACTGCTAAATCAATCAATGCTCGCCTTCCGGAGGGAAAGCGCCGAATAACCTTGGTCGACATGATTGGGCAATCTCACATGTGCGTTCAGCCATTCGCTAAGGAGCACCCTGCTCTATTCAGTCGTCTTTGCAATGATATGAGGTCGAAAAGGAGTTGTCGCCCATGGTTGGAGAAGGCGCCTTCGTTGAGTGACCGAATACTATCGAACCCTTTGCATGTCGATGAGTTAGTCGAAGTAGCTCGCCATCATCGAGAGAATGGACGTTCCTGTCAGGTATGCCCTTGGAGGGCTGCTCGCGATTCCGCTGCAAGAGCAGATATCGTAGTATGCGATTACAACCATCTTTTCGATGATAATGTAAGGGATGCCACACTTTCTGCAATGGGTTTGAACTTAGAGAATCTGATTTTGGTAATCGATGAGGCACACAATCTACCTGATCGCATCAGAAGAGGAATGGAGCGAAGGATGACTAGCGAAATGGTCAGGAATGCGACATTTGAGATGGAAGAATATGCTTCGGATTCTTTGGAGGATACCTTTGAGAATCTCGATGATTCACCTTCTTGGGCCTTGGAAGTGTTGAAGGCACTCAGGCAGGAAGTAGTATCTCTGTTCAAATCGTTGAGCAAACGTTTGGCTGAAAAGAGGGCTGAGCCTCGAAAATCGAAGAATGATAAACAGGTGGATGAGATAAGAATCGAGGCACAGGAAGTCATGCAGGTGGTCTTTGATTCAATCGAAAAGGTGAATCGTTCCGGAGTACAGACCAAACTGGACTCTAAGGTGCGAAAGAATTCAGTTGTTGAACGAGATATTACTCATTTGATCAGCACATTGTCCAAGGTTACCATAGAGGTTGACGAGACGGATGATGAAGAGGAACGTGAATTGGCCTGTAGTCGCCTGGCTGCAATTTTGGAGATTCTTAACCAATGGGCAGAAGATGCAGCTCTCGTAGTAAGATTTGATGCCAAGACCCAGAATGCAGCAATCTCTACTCACCTACTAGATGCAGGACTTGTATCAGGGCCAGTTCTATCCAAGGTACGTGGTTCGGTATTGATGTCTGGAACTTTGCATCCTCCCTCGATGTATGCAGATTTGCTTTCGGTTCCAAAGAAGGTAATGACATCACATTCCTACCCTTCGCCTTTTCTTGCTCAGAACAGACCGGTAGCAATCGCAGAGGATGTGACTACGAAATGGGATGGTAGGGGCAAGGAGAATACAGAGAGAATCAGAAAACATATTGAGGCCGTAATTGCCCAATCTAATGGACACGTGGCAGTCTTTGCACCTTCGTATATTCAATTACGAGAGTATGTCGGAGAACATAGATGGCGCACTAGTCGGGTGATTCAGGAAGATTCGAATTGGAACAAGTCAAGGGCAGACAAATTGTTGCAGGAATTAGAGGATGAACGTTCTAGAGGAAGGAAGGTGTTGTTGGCTGGAGTATATGGCGGTCGATTATCAGAAGGTATCGATTATCATGACAATCTTTTGTCAGCGGTAGTTTGCATCGGAATTCCAATGGCTCCTCCAAGTATTGTTTCGGATGCACTAAGGGAGTACATATCTGATAGATTTGGAAAAGGGAAAGGTTGGCATTACGCATCTTTCCAACCAGCGGTTAATGCAGTCATGCAAGCCATGGGGAGGCCGATCAGGGCATATGGAGACAAGGCATTCGTGTTATTATTGGATAAAAGGTTGAAGATTCCAAATTACAAACGCTGTCTTCCCGATGATATGGAGCCGATATCTTGTGTTGATGCCGAAATGACCGATTTCTATGCTGCTCGTTTCTTCCGCTCCTGATGAGAGTGTTGATGTATGGCCGCCGTTGAGGATGTGCCATGGAGCCTGATGAGGAAGGTGTGCCCTCCGAGCAAGAAGGACATTTGCGTCAACTTCCTGATGCAGCTCATCAGGCCTTTGCAGAAACCGCTAGTCATCTAGAAGAGGTCCGTTTCAATCACCAAAAACTTCTGGTAGGTGCAGGGCTAGTACCAGAGGCTCATTTGGCGAATATAGATCCTGAAAGACAGGTCCAATGGTTGGCTGAATCATTCAATGGAAAAGTGACGGAATCGGGTTTCAGTCTGCCTTTGTTGGGTCTTAGCGAGAAAGACGTAGGGCTGAGCGTCTCCAGTGATAATGGATTGTTTACTCTGAAGATGGAATTAGGAGATCACATTCAAAGAAGTGCCAGATTGCCAGTTGGTGTTGTTGGAATTTCCAGCTCTTGGCAAGACGGCTGGCTCAACATAACATTTGACAGGCCCGAAGGCCAATGACGGCCAGCGCTGAATATTCAACTTGCTGGACCGGGGGAATCTGAGCCCCCTCGGTGTGGGGCCGAGGGGGTGTGTGGGTCGAATCTGTCATTGTTGGCTGCTGCAGCGCGAGCGCGTAGTGCAATCCAGCCACTGGCGATACGAGGCATGGTCGGGGTGCCACCAGGGGAATCTCGACCTTCTGGCCTCTTTCCCCCTGGCGGCGTTTGCATCCCATCCCCTCTCATGGCTCTCACCAAATCTCTCACTGCTCGAACTCCTTCTTTCGAGTGACTCGTTCTCGAAGTTCTGCTGCAGTGGATTCGTATTGCTCATTCTGAGCGGTCAACTTGGCAATCATTTGCTCTAGGTGATTGTTCAGAGCAGTAGTGATTGCCGCTTCAGGAGTTACTCCCATCATTTCCTGTAGGTGTGCGAGTTGGAATTGCTGGGCTGTCCCCAGTTCTACAACTACCTTCTTCATAGAAGGAAGGCTTGGTTGATTATCGAAAAGAAGTCTTAGCGATCTGCGAATAACGTCGCTTCTGTTACGCATACCTCCTGTTCCAACGTGTTGGTCTAGGAGGGCTAGGTCATCATCTGGGAGTCTGACTCCCACTAGATTACTCGGCCCGCTCATTCGCTCATCACCTTGCCTGTAAAATGAGCAGAAAGCATCCGGCATATAAACTGTTGCACAATTGTAAAACGAACTGTAAACATATGTTATACAACGCAGTAGTCCTTTTGCGATTATTCTTTCGCTATCGAGCCTAGCGAGAAGCATGGTTGAGCCGCAGCCGGATAAGGGTGGCTGGAATTGCCTTGACGGCTTAATCAAACCAGCCAGTGCTAATGAGGTCCTGAAGTCCTTGATGGCTAATGAGGCGATGACCACTGAAGAATTGGTACGAGTAACTAGATTGTCGAAGAGCCAGGTAGCTTCGGGATTACGAACATTGAGATGGAGAGGTTGGGTCTCATCATCTGAATCGGAAAGTGCTAGGCCGGGTAGATCTCCACATCTGTGGTCTCTATCCTTGAGTAGAGATGAAATCATTCAAACATTGGTCAATGAATTGAACGCTACATCTCATTTGTTGAATGATGCACTTAGGTCTTTGGCAAAAGTACTGCGTAGTGATTGAGCAGGTTCGCAGACCATTGAATTCCGCTTGTTGAGAAGGATGATTGAGGCATGTTCAAAAGGGGTACTGGGGTCGCCGTTTCACTCGACAATGTCGAATAGAAGGTTTGCCTCATGAGCCTGATTGATGAAGTCTACGAGAGTGTGATTGCTAGAGACCCAGACCAACCCGAGTTCCACCAAGCTGTAAAGGAGGTGCTTGACAGTTTAGAGCCGGTTTTGGAGCGCCATCCTGAATTTGCAGATGCCAATATCTTGGCACGTATGGTAGAACCTGAGAGAGTAATTCAGTTCAGAGTTCCTTGGGTTGATGACGAGGGTAATGTACGCGTTAACCGTGGCTTCCGCATTCAGATGAACAGTGCTATTGGACCATACAAGGGTGGACTCAGATTCCACCCTAGTGTGAATTTGTCCATCCTCAAGTTCTTGGCTTTTGAGCAGGTATTCAAAAACAGCCTTACTACTCTTCCAATGGGTGGCGGCAAAGGAGGCTCGGATTTCGACCCCAAAGGCAAATCTGACGCTGAAGTGATGCGATTTTGTCAATCATTCATGGGAGAGTTATGGAGGCATGTAGGTGCTGATACCGATGTCCCTGCTGGAGATATTGGTGTTGGTGGTAGAGAGATTGGATATCTTTACGGGATGTACCGCAAGAACGCAAATGAGTTCACAGGTGTGTTTACCGGAAAGGGCCGGACGTGGGGAGGTTCTCTAATCAGGCCTGAAGCCACCGGATATGGTCAGGTTTACTTCGCGAGAGAGATGCTTAAGACCAGAGATGACGAACTTACCGGAAAGATTTGCTTGGTCAGTGGGAGCGGCAATGTCGCGCAATTTGCAACCGAGAAGGCAACTCAACTAGGTGGGATTGTTGTGACCATGTCGGATAGTAGTGGATTCATTCATGACCCTGCTGGAATCGATGCTGAGAAGTTGGCTTGGATTATGGATTTGAAGAATAATCGTAGAGGTCGAATCAAGGAATATGCCGAACATTTTGAAGGAGTTACCTATACTCCTGCCGACCGTAGTTTAGATCACAATCCACTTTGGGCAGTCGATGCGGATGTTGCTCTACCTGCTGCTACTCAGAACGAAATCAATGGAAAGGATGCTGAGAATTTACTCGCTAATGGTGTGTTTGTAATCAGTGAAGGAAGTAACATGCCCAGTATGCCTGCGGCAGTCGACAAATTCCTTCACGCTGGAATACTCTATGCTCCTGGCAAGGCTAGTAATGCTGGTGGTGTTGCTACCAGCGGTCTTGAGATGTCGCAGAACAGTATGCGTTTGTCCTGGACTCGTGAGGAGGTAGATGCAAAATTGGATGCTATCATGTGCGAGATTCACGCGGTTTGTGCAAAGACTGCAGCAGAATATGGTCAGCCAGGGAATTACATGCTAGGTGCAAACATCGCAGGTTTCCTCAAGGTAGCAGACTCGATGTTGGCTCAGGGTGTCATCTGATCCACTCTGATTCGTGTTGAATCAGCCAGTTCTTTGTTTCTTGACCACCATGTCCGGAGTATTCTCCGATTTCGCCATCGTTTTTCAACACCCTGTGGCAGGGGACGATTAGACTAATTGGATTGTTTGCCATACTTGTACCAACTGCTCTTGCAGACCCAGGATGTCCCGCCAGTTCGGCTAGTTGTGAGTAACTAAGAGTTTCTCCAGGAGTAGTAGAACGAAGTGTCATCCATACATCATTCTGGAATTTGCTCCCTTCCAAATCCAGTTTGACTGCTGGTAGTTCTGAACGTTCTAGGTAAGACTGTATCCACTTCTTGGTCGCATCCAGATTCATTCTCTGCAACATAGTGGGGCTCTGCATCGATTGCAGTCTTCTCCATCTGCCTATTTCCTCATCACTAAGGAAGGTCAAACGCGTCAATCCTTTTTCTGATACTCGAGCAAGTAGGGTACCACATGGAATTTCAATCAAGGCGTGGGCCTCAGTCACCATCCTTGTCACCACCGCCTTCTTCGGGGATTTCCTCCATTCCAACGATTTCGTAATTTGATGGGAATATGGCGATGATTATTCCGGCAATCAAGCAAAATAGGCCCCAGCCGAAGGATTGCTGTACGATGAATAATTCCAAAGCAATCGCACAAAGGGTAAGTCCACCGATGTTTGAAATCCATACCATTGATTTGAATGTAGAAAGACCAACACCTTTGGTGTTAGGCCCTCTTTTCGGCCCAAATTCTCCACCGAATCTCAATGCTTCTTTGTCTTCCGGCATTTCATCACCTGTCTAGCATTACTATTGCATCAGTAGGGCAGGCTAGTACGCAAAGTCTGCAACCAGTACATGCATCTCTGATGATCTTGGCCTTTTTGTTGACTTCAACATCCATTATCGGACTGGCCAAGGGTTTGTCATAGAGTTCGATGGCATCATCATCACAAACAATGATGCAGTGATCGCAGCCAATGCACAGGTTCTCATGTACGAAAGCGACTGCGTCCTCGCCACCTTTGAGTGATTCCTTACGTTCTTCATGTAATTCATCGAGAGCTTTTCTGATACGCTTCTGCTCCGCCAGACGCCGTTTTTGTAGGTCGTCGACAGAGGTCATCAGACCTGCTAAAGCAAGGTCGGTTTCAATCCTTTTGTGATAACGACATCATCTCATCACCCATCGCTAACATGGATAGTTCGGCTACGAGTGCATGCCAACCTTCAGCATGGCAAGTGATTTCATCCGGCATCTCGGAACGTCCAAGGAATTCCGCACTTGGAGTATTCAGATTTTCGATATCTCCTTTCTTGGAATTATGTCTGTAGAACCAAGATGCAGCCTCACCATCGATGAGGTATACTACTGGTTCAATTGGACCGTTTTGAGAGAATCTGGTAGGAACTCCTTCTTGAATCAAGAAATTTTCAACATCGACACCACCTTTGGAATAACTGAGTTTGTTCATCTTTCGGTTTGAAAGATTCAGTAATTCCTCTCCTGATTTTATGCTAAGAATTCCTAATCCGTATGTTCCTCTATCATTCTTGACGAAAACTACCGGTTCCTGTTCTATTCCAAATTCGTCGTATTTACTCTTGATTCCTTCAATAAAGTGATCGACTTCGGCAGCCAGTTCAATACGGCAGTTTTCTTTGTCTAAACACTTGTCTTTACTTACGAACCACGCAGTACTCAAGTGCCAAGGGTCAATTCCGATTAATTCGCTCACTTCTTCGATATATTTCTCTAGAATAGCATAGTGTTCAGATTTTCTTCTTCGATTCCAACCCATTTCTGGAGGAGGGCTGACTTTGAGTTTCTGTAGCCCTGGAAGTAATCCACCTGAAAGGTCATTGTTCAACAGCACTAAGCAAGGGCTTCGGCCATGGACCAACAAGGAATCTGAATCGTCAATTTCTACCTGATCTAATTTCAACGGCCCACTCAATCCATCTAATGAGCCATGACCTTCCAGTTCGGGTGACCCGACGGTGACTTCTAGACCGGATAACTCAATCAGTTTCTTGATGACCTTGAGGTTCTCCACATACGCAGAGTTACGTGTGTGCGACTCGGGATAGAGGTGTACCCACTTACAACCATCATGCAACCTCATGATGTGATCATGTAGAAGTTCAGACACCCTTGCTTCATCTTCGGTTGCAATATTGTTGAATCCCGCGGGGAAATGGTTGGCATCGATGACGCTTGCCTTCCATCCAGAATCTCTGATATCTACACTACCATAGATTGGAACTGGAATCTGCTTTCGCTTTTCTTCAAACCACTTCTTCAATTCTGCTCGCTTGGCCTCAAGAAGACACTGATTATCGTCGAGAAAATTCATTTGTTCACCTCATAGCAAGTCGTCTAGAAGACCCTCTACCGACATGTTCTGTCTACCAATGCCCCTATCGATTATGTGCATTGATTCAAACAGGCCAAGTCCTAGTGTAGTATGTGCTTGACCTTTGAGCCCCCGCTCTAGATTTTCATAGCGTGCTGATAATTCCAAAATACGGGGCATCATCTCAGCAAGGAATCTATCCAACATCTTCGGAGCAGTCGCTCTTCCTGCAGGCATCTTGGGACGCTTGACAACTTCTTTGGGTAGAGCCGTCAATGCAGCAGCAGAACGCAAAGCCTTCTTTTCATCACCCCATCTTGCACTTTTTGGTAATCTTTCATCCATCGGTAGTGCCAATGCCGTCTTCAGATGTGCTGAGCCGAGGAAAGGAACCCTGATTTCAAGACCATGTGCCATGCTATGACGGTCCACCAAGCGCAGTTGGAAATTGCTCAATTGTCCATCATCCAGTTCAAATTGCAGCGTTTTCTGTAAATCATCGAACATTGAGAGGTCGCGTTGCATATCCATTGCAGCCAATCTGCTTCGAATCAATTCCCGATGTTCGTCAAGTTCTCTGTAGCGAGGATATCCTGCGTGTAATTCATCTGCACCTTG
>CAXRJJ010000031.1:0-8837 GCA_964230945.1 Yoonia sp. | reverse complement strand
GGAACAGCATTTCAGTCGCTGATATCGCTTGTTCAGTCTGCTGATGACCCACTGATTGAAAGTGGCGGCAATCGCCAACTCAGTTACATGGAGGGCTCAGGAGTACGCCGTGTCGTCTCGGGCAGGCGCCCCCTAAGGGGGCGAGGTAAGCATCTTGCCTTACTATTGGTACTCATTCTTTTGATGCCAATTTTGACTCCATTTGGAGGGGCAGCGAGCACCTTGCAGGTAGCCAGTGACGATTTTGGAGTATTAGCTGCATTGGATGATGCTTTGCAGGATAGGGAAGGTTCTGCCGATGCCCCTGAGGTTGAGGTTATGGCGCTGGCAAACATAACCAGCATGGAATCCAAAGTAAGGCCGATATCTGATACAGACCCGTTGGATGAAGTTGATGTTGGGCGTTCCAAAGTTAGTCTACGCAATACTACGGCTCCGCCGGTGAACCATCCGCGTCCCTATCAAATGTTGATGGATTCGAGTACTCATCCCGAAAGTTTTCCAGACAATCTGATAGATACTTTGTTTGAACTGCCCGACGATTTCAACGATCCACTTGCTATCGGTTTGAATTCGTACGTATTGTACCTCAATTACACATCTAGAACTGGTCATCAGCACGAGGCATGGGATTATGGTTCCTTTACCGGTGATATCATTGCTTTCGGAGACGATTTCAGACCCTTTGAGAATGCTATCGATATCGATGGAGATACAGAACCGGATGTAATTATCAGTCTATCTTTAGCAGGTTTCCTGCTAGAGGACCAAGGAGATACTTGGGGAATTGAGACTTCAGGTGGATTATTGCCGGTGCCCGTGGGGATTTGGTTGAAACCTACTTTCGTTTGGCATGTTGAAGTCATTGATTCTGGCGACGCTCTATGGCATGATATGGCAAGTATGCAGGTCTCATTGATGAAAGGATTCGCGTACAACCTATTGGAAAATGGTGAATCATATGCTCTTGTCATCGACTCACGTTTTACGCAACCTCCTCATGATTTTGATTTGAGGGTCGGACTTGAACGCGTTGAGATATCCATAACTGGAGCGTTCAACACAGTTCTAGATTTGATAACGTCACTCTTTTCGACGGGCCTGAGTGGAGAAACATTCTCCATAACCGAGGTCATGGCACCGTATCTTATCGAGATAGAGAATCCTGACAATCCCGGAAATCCGAGACAAACGACATGTCAAGGTGGGCTAGAACAGAACAATGAGCCATATTACAACGCCTCATTACATCATATGGAAGAATCGCAAGATCATCGTTGTGCATTAGGAGTCGGAATTGGCTACGTACATTTTGACAGCAAGGATTCTAATGATGAAAGAGATGTGTTAGAGGTAGCCTATCTCGATGCTGCGGTACATCCTGTAGAGAATTCTAATCGTTTACCCGAAGAAGTCGATATCATTCTACGAAATGATAACTTGGCTGCAAACTCACTAGATACTGTGGAATATTATGGGCAGCGTGAAACAGATCTATTCTTACATTATTTCGAGGATCGCTCAAACTATACCGAACCGAGTTCAACTGCTGAATACGGGAACACAACCGATGCTGAAGTCTGGTTGAGGGGCCTACCTGCAGGTAGCATGAGTGAGGAGGAAATCGCAGCGACCTTCACTATGTTGGGAATGGCGCCGGGTTCGGACGACCTACCGGGTAATGTTCCAAATCGTTTGACATTCATTATTGGAATCAAGAATTTCTCTCGTGATGCAACTGGAAATGGAAATCATCCCGATCTTCCAGTAAATCCTGGAAGTCCACCTGATAGTCTGATTTGTCTAGTGGGTTCTGGCCCTGTCAAGAGCGTTGAATTCATCGCTTACATCAAACGCTATGGGGAAGATGATGACAGAAGTCGCACCTCGATAATGGTGGAGGACCTTCCTCCTGCTATGGTTTTGCATGGTACTTTCCAATTACCCGCGGGCGGAGGTTTGAGGGTATTGTATGATAATCCAAATCTCGATTTATTCTCGCAATTCATCGATGATACTCTACTGAATTTGGTAGAAATCGTACTCGATATAGGGGCGATTGTCAATGGATTACCAGCGGCAATCCTCGCCAGTACTGGCCAAGGTGGTGGAACAGTGGTGGCCGAGATGTATTCTCGTGTAAGCCTCGGCTCAGGTAATTCGGCAAGAGTTTCCGCGTCGATTGGAATGATTGGCCTTGAGATGGCATCCAGCGACCATCCTGTGATAGTGGATACTGACCACGTCATGCTTTCCCTCGACAGGGATTTAGAGAAAGTTCCAGGGAGAATCAAGGACGAGATACCATTGGTCGAGGTTGCATTAAGTGCCAGAATAAGCGGAGTTCATAGATTCAAACATCAATATGATCCGTCAAGTGAAGTGCGAGAAGTGGAAATCAATGGAACCTCAAGGGCGGCGATGGATTTCGCATACATGGAACACGATGGAGGGACGCTTGAAGGGCAGATGCAAGATGCTCATTTCACCGATAGGCCGCAGAATATTCGTATCGAGCAAACAACTGAACGAGTGCTATACCTCGCAGATGATAGAATTGGAACCATAACTTACACCGCTTCAGAAGGGGCACAGAGGAATGCTTTGAGATTGGAATCTCTACCGTCAACTTTTGAGATTCTCCTTGGCGATGAGTTGGGCTACAGTTCTGCGGAACCATTAGGCGCCATCCATCTACAGATAACCAATGCAACAGAACCGACTACGATGTCAGAAGACCACATTATGTTCTGGATGGATAAGGATGTCTCAGAGGCAACCCTTTCCGGTAGATTATCGAATATCACTCACATATCCCGCATTTCTCCAGAAATAGAAGGTGCTTCAGGTAAGGAAGGAAATGGACAAGTCATTCTTGAGAGGAGCTCATCTTCGAGAATGGATATTCTACTACGGGATGAGACCTCGCATTCCGACCCATATCTTGGATTCAATGCTAGTATCAGATTAGATCCTCTACCCGCATCGGTTGGGTTTGATTATCCCAGTGAGGTGAGTAGCAGTGGTTTGGAGTTACCAAGTTTGGGTGAACAGGAGGGAGTGGCTTCTCTCGCCTTTTTCATTGGAGACATGGTCGGCTTAGGAAGGACGGTTAGCGACCTTTTGGAAGCCTTGACGACAGACCTCGCTGGAGGTGGCGGAGAAGACCAAGATGTCCTGCTATCTTTGTCGTTAGACGCAGGAGAGGATTTCAGTCTGATAGCAGATATCGAGAAAGGAGACATGGTGGCAGGGGAGCCGGATTGGGTGCATGGAGTCAGTCTTGGAATAGCCAAGCATAGCCGCCTTCAGTACAATTTCTCCAATCTGCCGGTAACTTTCGTTGGCAGTCAAAGAGATGCAATTTCGAATTATTTAGCGGATGGTATCATCTCCAAGGGAGAGAAACAGGGCTTCATCGATCGAATGAGCACCATAATGGGTACGGATAACGCAACACGATTGGCCAATTCATTGGAGGATGGAGAAATCATCGAGGATGAATGGTTGAGAATGGACCGCGAAGCCATGGAAGAAATCGGCTTGCTGTTTGAGGAGCGTAGGTCGTGGCATACGCGTCTGTGGATTCCTTCTTTACCTCACAAGATCAATGAGTTACGCTTCAACTATTCTAGACAAGCCGAGATTCCAACTTGGGAAATGCTCCTCGACGTTGAGGATTGGAAACCTGCTAGAAGTGGTCTAATGATCAAGGCCTACGGATTGAATGGTTACGACATAGAGTTGGAGATGGAAGGCCTTGATACCAGCAAAGCACAGAACACGGTAGTCAAGACGCTTATCGGCAGTGATGATAGCAATGCAGTACCGAGAACAACGGTGGATATGCAATTCTCCTTGGGCGACAATTTGGAATTCGTGCGCGCACTGATGTTGAATCATCGCGTCAAACAAAGGGTAGAGGTATTCGTCAAGGATATTCCAGCGGAGGCTTCCTTGGTAGGAACCATCGGAGATATTCTGCTGATCGATTTCGAAGTACCAGAGAACCTGCGAGTCGGCAAGCGTTCTGCGGAGGCAGCCATGTTGCAACTCATGACTTGGAAAGAAAACCGCTGGTGGCCAGCGACCGTATTCATGCGTGATTTACCGGGAGAAATGCATCTTGCGATGCGCCCACATGAGGTATTTGACATAACGGCACCAAGCGAATTCCAAGGCACTATGACACTCGATTATACGAGTAATACCGATACCATGGACCTCTATGTGGAAACTTCTGGAAGAGCTGTTGAACAAAGAGCAGATACCCTGATGTTGGCAGAAAATCTTGCCAAGAGGACAGTAATGCAACCGACAGAGGATTGGGGAATCGAAGTATCTTCCTCAGGCAATGGTATCGGTAAGGTCTACATGAGACAGACCGATGTTCCTGCGCAACCAGGAATTTGGATAGATCAACTTGAAATTGCTGGCGAGAATCTTCAGAGTGCAACTATTCACGTACATTATCTGGGATTGTTGCCATATGTTGTCGTCGATGATGTCACGGGTGGCCGAGTGGTTGCTACAGCCAATGCGGATGTCGACTTCCTCGGAACAACATGGGATGCCAAAGGTGTCCTCCTAGATGCTCAGATTACTGGCATCTTCCCAACTGCATCGACCTTCGGAGTCAATGGAGTTGTTAGCGATCTTTCCATGCTTAATGCGGTGACGGGTGGTTCGGCCAGCACTACTCACATCATCGTTCCAGATCCATTCACTTCGGTGGTATTGACTATACTGGCAACTTTCTTTGGGTGATCAAATGAGTGACAAGAAGGCTATGGAACTGTGGGATGACGAGGATGGTTTCGTCATAACTGCAGATGGTCAAGTAGTCACTGATGACCAGGAGATTCTTGATATTCAGCGTATGCAAGAAATCACGGATGATGAGCATGAAATCGCACAAAAAGCAGCCGAGAGATTACTCGAATTAGGGAGATACATAACTCCAGCAAGGGTATTTGCAGCATCGGCCATTATCTTACTACTTCTTAGTTCGATATTTGCTACATGGTATTGGGTCATTCCTAGAGACTCGGTCGACCTTGAATCCAAGTATTTCCAGAGAGGAGGAGGGCATGTAGTTCTGGTTGAAGTGAACAACCTTGGAACTAGAGCGATCAGGGACGTAACGGTCACCGTTTTATTCGAGGATTCGGAAGGTTTCACTTTGGCAGAATCCACTTGGCATAAAGGAGAGATGCCGGCTCACAGTAGTTATTCGGGCGACGATTTGGAATTGTTGGTTCGTGGGCATACGGTGTGGGCAGAATACAACATCGTTCTCAGCTTATCTTGGCAAGATGGTGCTGGTAGGGCACATAGTGAAACGTTCACTCATACTGTTGGAGAATGGGTTTCAGAAGAGTTCACCGACCATGCCGGCCGAAATTGGATTCTCTTCTGAAACACAGTAGCGCCGCCTACGGCGGCGTAACGAACAGGCAATGGGTTCAAGTTCGTTCTGTGACCCGAGTACAATTGGTGAAGCCAGTGCAAACGCGCCGCCCCTTCCTTTTGGTGCTGCTAATGCTGTTCGCTAGCACTTCGCCTTGTTTGTCGCCCAGCGTGTCGAATATCGACAAAGAATCTGATGCCGAACTGATGGAGAATCTCGAAAGATATCACTTCTCGATAGATGAAAATCGGATTTTTGACTTAAGGCCGGTTGAGACTTTGGATGAATCTCTTCACAACAAAATTCGAGAAGAATTTGCAGATACCAGAATTGGCTTGTATTCGTCTTCAGGATTGGAAATGATTGCCGACATACCTGATTGGGCTGTTCAACCCCGCATGGATTTGCAACTCGTGATAGTAGACTCAGACATCGCCTTGGAAGTGAGCAGAGCATCGTTGAGTGATATCCAAGGTCTTGTGGTCAGAGAATTCATTTCTCCCAGCGGTTTCATCTTGCAGGGTTCACAACTTGCACTTGAGCAGGCCAAGTTGGATGATACCATCTCATCTCATCATTCGGTGCCTTTGGCGATGATTATCGATGATACTGTTCTTTTCAACGAATCTTTGGACAAGGTTGAGGTCCGCATCGAATCATGGCGTCTTGATGTCGAGGAGCGTATTGATTCACAATTCGTGTTGACCGACATCGCTGGACGTAGTCTACAAGGCGATATTGCTCAGGCAGCAGAACACCTCTCGGATGCGTGGTTCCATTCTGAGGGACGTTGGCAGGGTATTCTTGCGGTTGATGAATTACCTGCATTGGTTTCCGATCCAGCCGTAGCCTGGATTAGAGAACCCCCGGTGTTTGGTATCTTCAATGACCAGTCTCGTTCGCACATGAAGAGCAGCACTATGTCCACATATTTCACCACCGATTTGGATGGTTCAGGTGAAATTGTAGGTGTTGCAGATACTGGAATCGATCACGACCATGGTGATTTCGGAACCCGTATCGTGCAGAAGGTAGACATCGTTGGAGATGGTTCTACAGCAGACACAGACAGTGGTCACGGTACCCATGTCGCCTGCACTGTATTGGGAGATGGAAGCCGAGGAGGATATACTGGAGTAGTTCCAGAAGCGGAGTTGTACTTCCAAGCGATGGAGCATGATGCTTCAGGAAACATGTATTCAGCCAGTATCAACAGCCTGATGACCGCAGCCTATGATGCAGGTGCAAGGACGCATAGCAACTCGTGGGGCTCAAGATCGAGCAGCGATTATGGAAGGTATACCACAGATTCCGAAGATGTTGACGATATGGCGAATTACTACGATAGATACTACAGTAATCGAGAGGGATTGACAATACTCTTCGCTAACGGAAATGATGGTCCTCAATCTGGCACTGTAGGGGCGCCAGCCACGGCCAAGAACTCGATTTCCGTAGGCATGCATCAGGCCCGCTACAGCGGCGCTCCAGATTCGATAATGAGTGGCTCCAGTCGAGGTCCAACCGACGATGGCAGAATCAAACCAGACATTCTTGCTCCGGGTGGATATGTCCGTTCTTGTAAGGCACAAGAGGCACAGGATGTCTCTGGAAACACATGGTCAAGCCAGTGGTATCTGGAGTACACTGGGACTTCTATGGCTACCCCTAATGCTGCTGGTGCAGCCGCAATGGTCAGAGAATATCTTACCGAGATTTCACAGAGGCAGCAACCACAGGGTGCTTTGGTCAAGGCTTTGCTGATTCTTGGTGCAGAGGATACTGGAACTAGAGATATACCGAACAACGATGAGGGCTGGGGTCGAATCAATCTGCGCAATACCTTGGCGCCTAATGCTGGACGTGGAATTTGGGTTGACGACCGCAGTGTTCTTTCCAGCACGGGTTCAGTCAAGTCGTATACCTTTGATGTCTCTTCAGCCAATGTTGCATTCAAGACCAGTCTAGTTTGGTCTGATGAGCGAGGTTCTCGTTTCAATAACGGGGCTCAATTGGTCAACGATCTGGACCTTGAGGTGATTGCTCCTGATGGCACTACATATCGTGGAAACGACTTCTTCAATGGCAGAAGTACGACAGGCGGTGATTGGGACGATCTGAACAATGTCGAAGTGGTCTTGGTCGATCAGGCAGCAGCTGGAATTTGGACGGTGAAGGTCAAAGATGGTGGGCATGGAGGTTCGCGTTCCCAGCCCTTTGCTCTAGCAGTTTCAGGAGTGGGAGTCAACGATTTGAGACCTGATGCATCCCCTGTTCCTTCTTCGATTCAAGCTAACATCGCAATCCCACAGATTGGAGACGAGGTCACCATTTTTGCTCAAGTTCAGAATTTTGGAAATGTCAAGGTGGATAACCTAGAAGTCGCCGCTTATGCGGACTCTAACCTGCTGGATACCTATCAAATCGACTTGGGTCCCGGAGAGAGCCAATCTTTGTCATGGCAGTGGATTCCAGACCAAGATGGTGAGAGGACGATCGTTGTCGAGGTTGACCCCAACGATTTGATTGAAGAAATTGAGGAGAACAACAACCGCTTGACTACAATCATCGAGGTTACTGCTCCAGGGGTCAAAGTTTCATCGAGTCAACCTACAGTAGTGGTTAGTGAAGCGGATCAAAGTGTAGCCTCTTGGCAAGTTGAGTTGACAAATACTGCTTTGTTGGAGACAAATGCAAGCCTGTACTCTGATGCAACTGTATATCGGCAAGCTGATGGCGCATTATTCAGCGATTGGTTTGTTAGTTCCAGTGGCTCAAATTACACTCTAGATGGCAAGGAATCTGCGACCATAAATATCTCATTGATTCACCCTTCGCCACCAGATCCCGGAACTTACATTCTACCGCTTACGGGAATAGACATCGATAACGCAATTTCATACCCATTCGATTTGATATTGGAAGTACTTGAAGTTCCAGAACTCAGTTTCAGTATGTCCACATCCAGCGTTCTAGTATCGCCGGAGTCTCCGACTACTTTTGATATCGAAGTTCACAATGAAGGGAACTCGGCTCAGGGATGGAATCTGTATCTTCAATCACCATCAGGATGGCAGTCAGGGTTCGATGATCTCGGCAGTAGACCTGGTGCACCGTCTGGTTCGACAGGTGCCATTCTTCAGGCTTCAAGCAGGGTTATTCCAGTCACTGTCCATCCACCACAGGTGATGGTTGCTGCCGGCTCTCAGATCCAACTCAACATCCTCGCAATTTCACAGATTAACAATAGTAGAACATGGGAGATAGATGTTGATTTGGTGGTTGCTTCGCTGGAGAATGCATCGGTTGAACTGGAGAGCAGTTTCGGGGTTTTAAGGCCCGATTCTACGCTTAATCTGCAGTTCACCGTGTTCAAGACTGGACATGTCGACCGATCTCTGTACCCAACAGCGGATCTTCCGGGAGG
>CAXRJJ010000030.1:0-6756 GCA_964230945.1 Yoonia sp. | reverse complement strand
GATCAATACCTTACTGGCGTTCCCTATCAAAAGAGGAATCACAAGCGTATTCGCCGACGATTTATGCACCATTGGATGAATCAAGAACGTCGCGAATATAATGGCGAAACATTGGATATACCCGAGGAGGCGATTACTCCTCCCTTTGCTACCGACAAACAAACCAAACATACACCAACGAGCCAAGATGCAATGACTGCGTTGGGTTTGTGGAATGGAGGATATGCTAGATTAACAACTGTTGTACCAAGAGCCAGATATATTGGCATTCAAGGATTTTCATTCTCTCCGAAAGTTTACAGAAAACAAGGATTCGACACCCAAGTCAATTTCGACTTTATCGAAGAAGACATGGCGATTGACGAGTTCACTCTTCACGTTAAGGACGAAGAGGGCAATTGGATTAAACCCACGATGTACGAGTGATCCGATGACGCCCATCGACGTGCTGGTGGTTGGCGTTGGCCGTTGGGGTTTGCGCCATCTAAAATCACTCAAAGAGTTGCAAGAAGCAGGCGACATAGGGGATCTATTAGCCTATGACATAGATCATTCAAAACGTCAAATTGTAGAGGAAGTTGGGGCAATTTGGGAACCTGAAGAACGGCGAAAAAATGCTGCAGCAGTCATTTCAAGCTCTAGCGAATCTCATTATGAAGTTGCAATGCAATTGATAGATGCCGGAATGCATGTATTGATTGAGAAGCCAATGGCGCAGACAGTTGAAGAGGCCAGATCTTTGATGGAAGCCGCACTTACCAAAGGTGTTCATGTAGATACTGGTTTGTTACTGAGACACCACCCCGCAGTTAAGCAGGCGCGCCGATTGATTGCAGAAGGCAAGATTGGACAAATTGAAAGGATTCATTGTAGTAGACATTCTACCAGAATAAATTCCAAAGGAGAATCGATCATCGATATTTTAGCAATTCATTATCTTGATTTGTGTTGTCATTTATTGCATGAGGCAGAACCAAAATCCCTTTCTTCAGAAACAACGGAAAGTGCAGAGAAGATTTCTTGTTCGATTTCGATGGAGTATGAACCCGGAATTGAGGCAATATGTGACGTTTCTTGGGGTAGTGAAAAAGACGTCAAACGAATGCAGATATTCGGCACAACAGATACTCTAACAATCGAGTTTGATAACCACGAAGAAATTATTTTCGGAAATCGAAGAATTAAGTTAGCAAATACCGAATCTCCTTTGAAGGCAGAATTACGTTCATTCATCAATAGGATTGTAGCAGGTATCGACATCTCTAGCATTCCACAGAGGCCTGCTTTGCGCAGCGTGTCTTGGAAAGACATGTTGAATTTCTCTGCCTCAGGAGTGGTAGAACTGCAACAGCATTGAAGAATCGAGTCCATCTCGCCAGCACATGCGCTGCTCGCGATGTTGTTGGCTACTTGCCGGGGCAGCCGTATTAGGACTGATTGTGGGAATCAGATGGGATATGATGACTGGTTTCTGGACATGGGTTGCGACGACGTTAGCCCTGGTATTGATTTGGGCAGCAAGCAACCATGAAACAGTCATGGCTTCGCTTGAGGCATCACCATTGAGAATCACTTCTTGGGTCGTTTTTGTAATCTTGACAGGATTGTCATTCTTGACCTTCAGGGAAATCATGAGCTTCCCAGATAGTGCCTCGATAATTCTTGGAATTTTGACTTCGGTATCATTGTGGTGGACATATTACACTCTTGAGCCTGTTAAGGCGTGACCACTATGGCGACACACGCAGACCATCCTGAAATATCGAGTTCTTTGGAAGAACTATTGGTTGAAGGTGTTAGCACAGTTTTCCTCAAGGCAGATTGTAAGGTTCGGGTAAAACAAGGACATATTTCCGCGATAAGTTTGGATGAAGTAGAGGGAGAACCTTGGAGTACAACTTCATTGAAAGAATTGATCGAATCATTGGAAAAAGTCATCGAAGATAACTCCGAAAGGTCGGATTGTTTTCTTGAAATAGACAGACATGGGTGCAAAGTACTGCAGATAGGAGATCTCCGTATTACCTGTGCCTGGCCACCTTTTGCTGATGCATACGAAGTTACTGTGGTGCGCCCTGTAGCCAAATTGAGCCTTCCTGATTATGAGATACCAGAGGCTTTGTTGAAGCGTTTGGGCGACCATCACCGTGGGATATTCATCTCAGGACGCCCCGGTTCTGGAAAGACGACATTGGCGCAAGCAATTGCCGAACACCTGGATGAAGATATTGGGGCTATGGTCAAAACCATGGAGGCACCTAGAGATTTGCAACTATTGCCGCGCATCACCCAATATGCGCCCTTAGAAGGAGACCTTGAGAAAACAGCTGAAGTGATCTTTCTTGTACGTCCGGACTTTGTGATTTTTGATGAGGTCAGGAGAGCAAGAGATTTCGAAATATTTGCAGATGTCAGGTTGGCCGGCGTAGGATTGTTGGGAGTAACTCATGCTAATTCCGCACTAGAAGCAATTCAGCGTTTGATCGGTAAGGTAGAATTGGGTCTAATCCCACAAGTTCTTGACACGATTTTGCATGTTGAAAAGGGAACTATTTCGCAAGTCTTGGAACTCAAGATGACAGTCAAACCTCCTTCGGGGATGCAAGAAGAATTGGCACGCCCAGTTGTTGAAGTAGTGCGCTTTCCCGATGGTAAAACTCTCTACGAAATGTTTGCATTCGGCTCTGAAATAGCAGTAGTTCCAGTAGGTAACAAAGTCAGTAAAAGCCGAGTCTTAGAAATGGCAAGAGTAGAGATGACCAAAACTCTCAGAGACCGTTTATCGATAAGCCCCTTGGAAATAGATATCCTAGGAGAGAAAAGTGCAACGATTTACGTTCCCGATAGCATGATTGGCTCTGTTGTTGGTCAAGGGGGAGCCATGGTAAGAGAGTTGGAGGATGAGTATGAGATGCGATTCCAAGTAAAGGGCCTCAAAGCAATACCTCGGCATCTCGAAAGAATACCCGAAGCACACGGATCATGGGATATTCAGACCCAACGTTCGGTGGGTTCGCGGCAATGGGAGCACCATTCTGGCTCAAATAAATCAAGACGCAGAAAGGGGCGCAAGCGGCGCTAAAATGAATCGACGTATTCAAATTAGAGTGCTTTCATGGCAATCCGATGGTCGCAGAAGTTTACGTTTACTTCGCCGCTTCGGCCAGCAGCGCATTCAGTAATTTTTTCTCTTGGCATTTCGTATGGAGGCACGAAGGCCCCGGTGAAGAGAATAGAACACTTAACGAGTCTATATTTTGGATACTATTTTCATACATTCTCCCCTTCCTCCCCTCAATTTTCTACTTGTTAGCGGAGGGCGATTATCTTGGGCCAATGATGTCCACTTGGTCAACAGGTATTCTCTGTGCAATGTTGAGCGTATTGATGTTAGGCCAAGCGATGTCTAGCTGGTCTTGGAAACAAAAGAGCACCCCGTCCTCCTTATCAGAGCAAGCGAAGCTTCATTTTTCATGGACTACAGTATTGACTGCGATATCTGGAATATTGTGGGTAGCGATTCTGTTCATGTATCTTCCATGAACATACCCGCGCACGAGGTTTGATGAATAGGGCCGCAACGCCCGATATTGATGGCCACTACAGAAGGGGATGGCAGGCCGCCGGTTGTCATCTTGACTCCTCAGAGTAATGTCACTAGTGGGGCCGCGGTGCAAGAGAAATTGATTACTGCCGCATTGGCGTTGGGAAATATCATCAGAAGTACATTCGGTCCAAGAGGCTTGGATAAGATGATGTACAAGTCAGATGGAAATACAGCGGTGACTAATGATGGGGCAAAAATAATCTCAGAACTGTTAGTCAAACACCCTGCTGCTAAAGCATTCGTTTCTCTTGGCCAAGCGCAAGAAAGCACTTGCGGTGATGGAGTAACTGGTTGCATTCTTTTTGCAACTGAATTGATGCGAGAAGCAGGCCGATTGATCAGAAAGGGTCTACATCCATTGACAGTAATCGAGGGCTGGAGACAAGCGCTTGACATAACTTTGGAAACTATGGAAAATAGCAGTATCCCAATCGATAATCAGAATCTAATCGGGATTTCTTCAACCTCCTTAGTTGGTAAGGGGGCCCAAGGCGCTTTGCAACAATTTTCTACTCTTGTTGTAGAAGCAGCAATGTTGGTAGCAGAATCCTTACCACAAATAGAGGAATTGGGTTCTGAAAATATTTTGATGTGTAAGTCGAAGAAAGGCTCAATACAAGATAGTAGATTATTGAGAGGTTTGGTAATCGAGAAACGTTTGGCTAATGACAAGTTACCTCGCAATCTAATGAACCCAAGTATTGCATTGTTGACTTGCCCCTTGGAATTTGAAACTCCAACACGAGATAGTGAGATAGAAATCACGGACCCAGAGCAACTTTCCGCCTTCCTCGCCGCGGGTGAACAGAGCCTAGACAAGATAGCAAACCACATTCTTTCTTTGGGAACCCAAGCGGTTTTCTGTGGGGGAGCAATTGATCCAAGGGTTCTACACACTCTTTGTCAAAATAATGTGTTTGCATTAGGTGACCTTGATGAAGTTGAGATGAAAAATATCGCTGCGGCAACAGGGGCAAAAATAGTCGACTTAGTCAGAGATTTGTCTACTTCGGACCTTGGGGGCGCAGGAGTAATTCGCATAGAAAGAAGAGAAGGGGCCGAAGGAATCGAAGAGAGAGTATTGGTAGAAGAATGCCATTCACCAAAGGTAGTCACTATCGAAGTGGGGGGCTCGAATGATATTTTCACGGAGGAAGTTATTCGCGGGCTACACGATTCGTTGAAAGCCACGACTCTAGCAATCAGGGAAGGTAGGGCGGTTAATGGCGGAGGGCATGTCTACAGTGTAGCTGCTTTGGCTATCAGAACTAAAGCTGAAGAGTCAGCAGATCGGGAACGTCTCGCGATAGAATCCTTCGCTAGGGCTTTGGAATCAATCCCATTGACTTTAGCCAGCAATGCGGGTAAAGAAGGGCTCGACGTGTTGCTTGAATTGCGGGCAGCAATTAGGAATCAACCCGGAGAAGTCATTGGGGTCAAAGAAAATGGAGAAGTTGGTGATGTATCTACAGTCATGATACCTCTAGAGTCTCTTCAATCATCTTTCATTGGCGCATTTGAAACTGCATCCAGTCTATTGAGAGTGGATCAGGTGATATCGGCGAGAGGAGATTGAGCAATTCCTCAGCCAAAGACTTCATGATGGTGGTTCGGGGCGACATGTCTCAACGGGAAATGCCATGTCGGCAGAGCCGGAACAGACTTCTCAGCGCCCGAGAGCCCTTCTCTCGGTGTATGATAAGACTGATATTGTGCAACTTGGCAAAGAGTTGAATCTACAGGGATTCGAATTATTGTCAACCGGAGGGACCGCCAAAATCCTTCGAGAGGCTGGTTTAGAGATAACTGATGTTTCTGAAGTTACAGGCCACCCCGAAATATTTGATGGCAGAGTCAAATCTCTTCACCCAGCAATACACGGACCCTTGTTAGCTAGACTGGAGAACCCTGCGGATGTTTCTGGCTTGTCATCCTTAGGATATTCTCCAATTCAAGTAGTTGCTGTGAATCTATATCCCTTTGAAGAGGCTGCAGGTATTTCACCCCCACTAGACGATCCAGACCTCCTTGAAATGATTGATATTGGCGGACCGACATTGGTTCGTGCCAGTGCTAAGAATCATGCAAATGTAGTGATTTTAACTTCACCAAAACAATATCCACAATTCATAGATAAATTGGCTAACACCGAAGGCGATGTTTCGAAACTCTCTCTTTCAGAGCGTAGAGAGTTTGCTTTATCGGCGTTTGAACATACGGCATCCTATGATTCAGCGATTGCCCAAGAACTCCATTCCAGGTGGATAGGAAATCCCGAAGATCAAGATTCAGTTGATGAGCAAACTGCCAGATTAATGCGCACGATGAACATCAGTGCGAATTTGTTCAAGACCTTGCGATATGGAGAGAACAGTCACCAATCAGCTGGCCTATATCGTGAAGCAGGAATCGATCAGGGGACCTTAGTTGGGGCTTTAGTTGAAGGCGAAAAAGAAATGTCATACAACAACTATTCTGATGCCGATGCTTGTTTGCGCTTATGTCGCGCACTTTCCACTGATGAATGGCCATCCACTCCTCATGCATGTGTTATTGTCAAACATAACAACCCATGTGGTGCTGCTTTAGGAGCAACTCAACTAGAGGCATTTACCAAGGCCCTAGCTAGTGATCCAGAATCTGCTTTTGGTTCGATAATCAGTTTCAATGAAACATTACAGTCAGAAGTAGCAGAAGCAATGTCAGCATTATTCGTTGAAGTTTTGATGGCCCCTGCATTTGAAGATGGAGCAAAAGAGATTGTAATGCAGAAGAAGAATCGCAGAGTATTGACGATAAAATCTCCAAATGATAGATTGGTACAGTTGAATCGTAGGTTGGTGCGCAAACCTGTAGAAGGAGGATGGTTAATCCAGACCGAGGAACCACCTTCTGTAGATTGGAACAACGCTACAATACCTACTCAAAAACAGCCAAATGAACATGAGCTTGCAGCAATGAAATTCGCGGTTAGAGTGTGTGAACAGGTGAAATCAAATGCCATAGTTATCGTTGATGGCACTGCGACAGTAGGAATTGGCCCTGGTCAAACCAGTAGGGTAGAGGCCGTTAGAATCGCTGCTAGAAGAGCAGGAAAAAGGGCGTTGGGAGCCGTACTAGCCAGCGATGCCTTCTTTCCCTTCAAGGAT
>CAXRJJ010000029.1:0-16465 GCA_964230945.1 Yoonia sp. | reverse complement strand
GTTAGACAGATAGTCTTCGGACATACTCCAACTCACAAGATTCTCGAAGGTATTGCTGGACAGGAAAAGACCTCATGGGAGACTCTTGAGGATGGCAGACCTTCTTGGATTGGAATAGACACTGGAATCAGTGCAAGGCCGGAGAAAGGCGCAATAGGGGCGCTGACTGCTTACGAATTGGGCTCTGAACAAATCATCAATGCAGAAAAAATAGAGAAACATTTCTGATTATTGCAATTCAATAATTCTGTGATACACAATCATATTGTTCTAATTGATGCAATGGGGACAGGCCTCGCCGATGATATAGTACTCACTTTGCTGCTCCTCAAGAGTCAACGGCTCCCTACAAGCAAAGCATACCTCTACATTCGTAACATTCAGTTCTGGGTCCACCGCTACCCGCCTGTCAAAGACGAAACAATCCCCCTTCCAATGAGCACCACCGACTTCCTCGAAATATCCTAGGATACCACCTTCGATCTGTCTAACATCCTCAAACCCTGCGTTGAGCATGACTGCGCTCGCCTTCTCGCAACGAATGCCTCCAGTACAGAACATGACTACTGGCTTCTGCTTGTCGAGTGTTGAATTCTCCGCCGCCTCAGGAAAAGCCCTGAAGGTACTGATGTCAAAGTCGACAGCGTTCTCAAATGTTCCAAGACGTATTTCGTAATCGTTCCTGGTATCGAGAACTGTAACGTCTCTACCCTCATCGAGCCATTGCTTGAACTCCTGTGGAGAAATTGCTGGGCCGGTGAATTCTGCTGGTTTGATCTCCTCCATCCCCATAGAGATGATTTCTTTCTTCAGACGCACATTCATCTTACGAAATGCACAATCCTCGCTGTAGGAGACCTTGAGTGGAATATCGATGAATCTCTCATCTCTCTCAAGATGGTCAAGGAAACCATCGATGGCTTCCTGCTTTCCGGAAAGAAAGAAATTGATACCTTCGTGACTGAGCAGTATGGTTCCCAATAGTCCTAGACTCTGACAGTGTTGGCGCAATGGTTCTCTTAGCTCGTCTCGGTCAGGCAGCGCAACGAAGCGATAACCTGCTATGTTGACGAAGCTTGCTGCCATCATTCAAGCCGTAGGCGTCTTGTTCTTCAATCATGTGAGAGAGAACAATCCCTCAGCAGCACTGTGACACAACTGAATCAGATGGTCTCCAGCAACACCGAAGGCAAGGGCGCCGATTGCACAACCCCAAATGGCCAAGCGTAGGAACCAAGCCCTTGGAAGTGGTCTCCTGCGGTCAGATTCAGCCTCCTCGAAGAACATGACAACTCCAACCCTGAGGTAGTAGTAGAGCGAAAGGGCGCTGTTCAGGAATACCGCTGCAGCCAACCACCAAACCCAATGCAAGTCGGCGATTGACCAGCCTCCACCGGCTGCAACCTGTATGCTTGCATCACCAGCGGCCATCTTGACGACTCCAGCGATAAGCAGGAACTTGCTCATGAAGCCAGCCAATGGTGGAACGCCCGCCAAAGCCAGCATGAAGACGAACATCGAGACTGCGATGATCGGGTCGCGCTTGGCAAGTCCAGAGAGAGAACCGCTACGACTGGCTCCGCCATCAATCTCGAGCAGAGCCAATACCAGGAAGGCTCCGAGTTTGAAGGTCACAAGAACCACGAGATGGAAGATGATGGCGGTCACAATCCAATCCGCAGCATCAGCAGGAGCGTCGATGTGTCCCCACCTCCAAGCACCGACAGCAGTCAATGCAGCCAACATGTAACCAGCATGGGCTACCGAGGAATAGGCCAGCATTCGCTTGGGGCTATCAGAACCGAGTGCCGCAATGTTACCCCATGTCATCGTAATGACAGATAATACAGCCAAGCAAATCAGCCAAGCAGCACTGCCGTCACCTTCAGGCAATGAAATTACCAAGAGGACTCGCATAAGACCGACAAAGCCCATCGCCTTGGAAGCGGTAGCAAGAACTCCAGCAACTGGTGCTGAAGCGCCAGAATATGCATCTGGTGCTGCGAAATGGAACGGTACTGCACTGACCTTGAAACCAAAGCCGACCAGCATCATTCCCATCGCTATCCATGCGAGTGCATCGGCGTTAGCGAAAGCAGAATCAAGACCATTGACCGACATGCTAACTGCACCTGAAGTATAGATGTGAGAAGCGATTTGCAGATTACCATGCCAGATGTACAGCAAGGACATTCCATAGAGTCCTACTGCCGAAGCAACTGCTCCAACGATGAAGTACTTCACGCCGGCCTCAGTTCCTGCTTTGCTTTCCTTGTGGAATGCTACTAGAACGTAAGTGGCAAGGCTTGCCAGCTCCAATCCCAAGAAGAGCATGAAGAGGTCCTGGGCTAGGGCTACGAAGGCCATACCCAATCCCGACATCAGAAGTAGGATGTGGAAGTCCACCTGTCTGCGGTTATCGATGAGCGCACTGATTGGCAAGTCATCACGGTGCTTGCGCGCAGGCATGCGAGATACTGTTGCAATAGCAGCAAGTAGCAAGGCTCCAAAGAAGAGAATCTCAAAGACTCTGGCGAATCCATCGACCTTGAGCAGAACCGTCATGTCACTTGCATCGCCAAAGAACAAAACCCAACGCTGTCCATCCTTGAATTGACTTAGTAGAGCAAGGAAGGTTGCAATCATCAGCGTACAAATCGAAATCATTGCCGGTAATCGCGCATCTCTGGTGAAGTTGAACCTCTCGCCGCCGAAGAACCATGGTACCTTGATCTTGGTCAATGGCAAACGGAAGGTTGCGCGACCTAAGTTAGGGATGATAATCAATGCAAGGATACCGAGCAGCATAACGAACTCGGGCAACAATACGGTCAACGTAGTGATGCTGCTGAACAACTCGTGCCAATTTGCTGCGCCACTCATTTCAGGCACCTCCTGCAACAAGTCGTAACAATCCACCCATGTGCTGATAGAAGTGAGCATCAGCGTAGGCTGACATCATTCCCCAGATAATCCAAGGCAGAACTCCAAAGAGTACTATGAGAAGCGCCATCAGAATGTTTCCAACATTCTCCCATGGTGAGATATCACGAGGGCTATCATCGCCCATTGTATCTGGAAGGATGACTTCTCCATCTCCTTCGAAGATGGTACGCTGCATCGACCAAAGGTAGTAGGCTGCAGTAATTACCAGTGTCAAAGCAGGCAACAATACCAACCAACCATATTCCATCCAGAAGGCGACTAATACCGCTACTTCAGCGACGAAACCAGCCAACAATGGCAATCCAAGACTGGCCATCCAAGCGAACATCATGTAGACTCCCATGTAAGGACTGGTCTTGGCAACACCTCGCAGTGAACCTATTTCCAAAGTATGGTAATGATGCTTGAAGGAACCACAGACTGCGAATAACATCGGTGAAATGATTCCGTGAGCGAACATCATGAAGATGGCTCCAGCAAAGCCGAGTGGCTGCATACTAGCGATTCCGAGCAGAACGATACCCATGTGCGATACCGAGGAATATGCAACCATACGTTTGAGATTGATCTGTCCAAGACATACCATCGCACCGTAAACGAGACTGATCATACCGATTATCATCAACCAGTCTTGATACTCTGCCAAAGCATGTGGGAACAAAGTCATCGGTAGGCGGAAGAGGCCGTATGCACCCATCTTCAGCATGACACCAGCCAATACCATGGAACCAGCCGTCGGCGCCTGAACGTGAGCATCAGGTAACCAAGTATGGAACGGTACAGCAGGCAACTTGACGATGAAGGCTAGAACCATCATCAGGAAGAGAGCATTCTGCATACTCGAACCCAACCATGTATTTCCAGAATTAGCAGCCATCTGAGCGCTACTGGTCATCTCAACCATGCTGAAGGTACGTCCTGTCAGAACTCCCTTGTCGATGAGATACTGACTTGGATTCTGTAGGAAGTATAGGGTCACTATAGCCAACAACAAAACCAACGAAGCAGTGAATG
The DNA here is from genome assembly GCA_964230945.1 of Yoonia sp. GTDB lineage: Archaea > Thermoplasmatota > Poseidoniia > Poseidoniales > Poseidoniaceae > UBA226. The sequence continues at coordinate 12,505 of CAXRJJ010000029.1, read as the reverse complement.
TGTAGATGAAGAATTTCTGAGCTGCATAGCGACGATCCTTTCCACCCCACTTGAGAATCAAGAAGAACATCGGAATCAATGTCAACTCCCAGAATACGTAGAACATGAATAGGTCAAGAGCGACGAAGACTCCAATCAAAGCGCCCTCCATCATCAGTAGCAAGGGGTGATGGTACCAGCTACTCTTCTCATCCCAAGTGCTGATCATGGTTATTGGAATGATTAGTGTAGTCAACCACAACATAGGGAAGGATAAGCCGTCTAGTCCGACATGCCAAGAAATACCAAGACTGTTAATCCAAGTATACTCGTGATCAATTCTGTATTCGTTCAACTTGATGTTGGTCCAATCGATGGAACCAATCCAACCAAAGAATAGTGCAGTACTGATAACCAGAATGAATAGTGAGAAACCAAGGCTTGCGGCCTTGACTGGGAAAGCCATGCGCTCCTTCATTCCACGAGGCTGTTGACTTGCCAAAGCCAGCAGTATCAACGAACCAAGTATTGGGAAGGCAATCATCGGGATGGTTATCCAATCGATGTCTCCTACTGCATCCTCGAAGAACATCGGGAAGGCGAGGAGGAAAGCACCAGCAAGAACAACTAGAGTTGCAACAACGGTGAACTCCTTCTCAAAGACAGCCTTGCGGGAACGAGTTTCTGACATCAGATCAACCCCCAGATAAGCAAGAACAAGGCCAATGTTCCAAGAGCAGCCATCATGATGTAATCACGGGCGCTTCCAGTGGTCAATTGCCTGATTCCCTTGGAGGCTTCCTGACTACCGCTCTCTATTCCCTTGATGGCTCCGTCGATGATGCGCTTGTCAAACCAAGCCGCAGCGAGTGCAAATGGCACAACCAGTTTGAGCATCAGATTGTCATACCACTCGTCAAAGTATAGTCGACGCTTGAGAGCATTAGAAATTCCAGAATCAGACCAGGCTGAATTATCGAAGTTGTACTTGCGCCTGATTTTACCACTCAATGATACAAGCCAAGATATTGACCAATGTGCCTTCTCTCCCTTGGCTAGACTTCCTCCGTGCAAGGCCATTGCATAGAATGGTCCAACAAGCATGGATAGACCGATGGTAATCCAAGTTATCATGAACAGATACGGATCGCTATGGCCATCGCTTCCTACTGCGAGGAATGCGTGCATAATCTCATGCATAAGATGGCTAGGTAGATGTCCTAGACTGAGATGATTGGCATTGTCTCCAACCCAACCAGCGAAACCTAATCCAGCAAAGAGAATAGCAGCTAATGTCATCCCAGTCAATGCAACTAATGGAATCGGGATGAATGGAGTCTGCTCATGAACTCCTGCTGCAACTGGAGTCTTTGGCTTGCCTGCAAAGGTCATGAACCACATTCTACTCATGTAGAAGCCTGTCATTCCTGCAGTGATCAGTCCCAACAGTGCTGGGATGATGAACAAGCCACCACCGTCCTGCAATACAGCCTTCCATGTGGACCCGACAATTCCTTCCTTCGACCAGAAACCACCGATGAGTGGGATTCCAATAATCGAGGCAGAACCTGCAGCCATAGCGATCGCAGTTATTGGCATCTTGGAAGCCAATCCTCCCATGTTTGTCATGTCCTGACAATCGAAATGGTCCTCTCCGTGGTCATCGTGGTCATCGTGGTCATCACCGTGATGGGCCAACTCATGGTGCGCATGATGCATCTAATGGATGACGCTACCACTAGCCATGAACAGCATTCCCTTGGCCATAGCGTGATTGAATAGATGGAACAATGAGGCTCCAAAGGCGAAGGCAGCCAATTCTGTGTAGCCCTTGTTGACAAACCACAGAGCAGCACCCAAACCTGTGAAGATGTAGGCCAACTGGCTCATCGTAGAATAAGCGAGTACCTTCTTGATATCATCTTGAACAAAGGCGATAGCCGCAGCCATACAAGCCGTTATTCCTCCGATCATGGCGATGAGCAAAGCAACATCAGTGAATTCTCCTGCAACAGCAGGGGCGCTGAAGAATGGATACATTCGAGCCACTAGATAGAGACCTGCGTTGACCATGGTAGCAGCGTGAATCAATGCCGAAACTGGTGTTGGACCTTCCATCGCATCCGGTAGCCAAACATGCAACGGGAACTGTGCAGACTTACCGACTGCTCCAATGAACATCAATAGTAGCATGGCCTTGATCAATCCTGCATCGGCCGCTCCGATGTTGCTAGCATCGAAGACCACGGCGAAATCCCAGGAGCCGAAGACTGCGTGCATAATCAGTAGACCAACGAAGAGGAATACATCTCCAACTCTGGTGGTCAAGAAAGCCTTCTTGGCAGCATAGGCCGCACTTGGCCTCTCATAATAGAAGCCGATGAGAAGATAGGAACACAATCCCATTATCTCCCAGAAGATGAACAGCCATAGGAAACTGTCAGCCAACACCATACCGAACATTCCAGCACAGAACAGAATGAACTCTGCGTAGAATCGGTGATTGCGGTTCTCATTGACAGAATCGGTGTTCATGTAGCCAAGACTGAAGATTCCAATGAGCAAACATAGGAAAGAAGCGACAAAGAGAAGCATGACAGAGATGTGATCCAACTGTAGACCAAAGCCAAAGTCCTGAACCTTCATGTCACCATTTTCAGTAAACAAACTGTATGTAACCCAATCTCCTACATCACTGACAAAATCATCGCCACTACCTTCTGTAAAGGCCGCAACATGTCCGACGATTAACCACATAGAAAGTACGAACACGATGGCAAGGACTGCAACTGCAATAGTTCCCCCTTCCTTCCAAAGTCCCTTCCACTTCTCGTTTCCATTGAACAACCTGCCAAGCAACAGGATGAGGGGCATTGCCACAATAGGCAATACCGGTATCAGAATTGCTAGTTCACTGGCATCCATGATAATCACCTCAATGTTTGAGCAACTTCACCTCGTCGAGAGAAACCGTCTCATGTTGCGAATACATCGCCAAGAAGATAGCTAGACCAATGGCAACTTCCGCTGCTGCAATAGCGACAGCGAAAACCACGTAGATCCAACCGGTAGCGTCCCCATGCTGTGCGGCTCCTGCCACGAAGTTCAGGTTCACCGCGTTGAGAATAATCTCGATACACATCAGCACAATGATGGCATTCTTTCGAGTAAATGCCCCCCATAGCCCGATACAGAACAAAATGACTGCTAAACCAGCCACCCATGATGGATCGATCATCAGTTGTCACCTCCCTCATCGGTCTCCCAAAGCAGGTTGACCTTGCGCTCATCTCTTACAAGATAGGCAGCACCAACCATAGCCATAGCCAACAATGCACCCAATACCAAGAGTCCGATGGCCCAATCCACTAGCATGCCCTCAGCCAATTGAGTGGTCGTTGGACCTTCTGCTGGGTCAGAATCCCAAACAGTGCTATCGGTAACAACTGTGAACAGAATGATTCCCATGAACACGATACCAACGCGTGTCAAAATGCTGAGGAGTTTCATTCGAAGTCCTCCTCAAGGATTTGACGCCTAGTTAGCATGATTCCGAACAGTACGACCAACATGACGCTGGCAAGATAAACTAGAATCTGAATCACTGCAAGGAATTCCGCTTCCATCAGTACAAAGATTCCAGCGACTGCCATGAATGAGAAAATTAGGTACATCATCGAGTGCGCAACTCGCTGAGCATAAATCAGACCAAACGCACCTGCAATAGCAATGGCTGAAAGTAGGAAGAAGACTCCTGTCTCAGCGATTGCAGATGCGTCCGTCACTCTCAGGCCTCCGCTTTCTTTGCTGCGGCCCGTGCCTTGGCCTTCTCTCGCTTCTCCTTCTCTTTCTTGGCACGCTCTGCTAGAACTCTGTCCACCGCTTCTTGATGTTCGTTGACCAGCACTCTTGTGCGGCCTGCATCGAACCAGAGGTCCTGTCGAGTAAATCCTGACATTCCATCGTATTCATTGGTCATGAAGAAAGATGTGAAACTGCAGGCCTCCATACATAGTCCGCAGAACATACAGCGCCCAATATCGATTCTACCACTGACGATTTGATCATCCGCAACCAACAATGAGTCGCTTTCAACGACCTCTTCGTATCCATTGTCATTCCAGCGTACTTTAGCGCTGTCTCCAGTCAAATCAATGACCTCAGCGAAGCGGTATTCGCTTTCTGGAGTATCGTGAGCAGTAACCGTATCTCTCTCGGCGTGTCTCTCCTTGACTCCCTCTATCTCTACGGCAGCCCAGCCACCGACCTCGAGTTCACCACCGTATCCTGCATGCTCTCCTTCTGCACCATCAAGAACATCGACTCTCAACTCAGTAGTCATGTGTAGACAATCGTTAGGACAGATCTTGACGCACAACTTGCAAGCGGTACAGGTCTCCCAAATTACACCGATTCTTCCATTGTAGTTACCTGGGACGAAGAGCCAAGGCTCCATGTCCTCCAATCTCTCATATGGATACATGATAGTGACCGGTCGCCAAATGGTTGGAACCAAATCCGAGGATTCTCGGTCTGCTGCATATTCCTGCTTGGCAACATTGTTCATCTGATTACCTCTTGACCTTGCAAGGCTGTCCTTGTCCAGCATGTCCTCCTTCTTGTTGTGGTAATCATTAGCGAATCTCTTACCTATGATTGGGAAAGTACGCAGAGCCGTCTTCAAAGTCATCCAAAATGGCTTGATGAAGAGGTTTCTGAAATTCGGTTTTGCGTGCTTGTGCATGGGCATTTTCTCACTCTCCTGCTCTATGTGTTCCAGCTGGTTCCAAGGTATGCGCTTGGAATGGTCTCTCTACTTCACCGGGGTCTTCATCGATTGAATAGATGACAAATAATACTGTGAATACAAAGGTCACAATCAATGGAACTGTCATGAACAATCCAATTCCACCATCCCAAGCAAAGCCGCCTCTGGCGGTATCTCTCATGTTGGCTGCGTCAAACACGTACAAGCGCAATAGTACTGCGATGACCAACTGGACCACAGCCAATGGTAGTAAGTGCCTCCAACCGAATTCGAGAATCTGATCTGTCCTTATACGAGGCAATGCAGCCCTGAGCCAAACGAATATGACGAATACTGCCCAAGCCTTGAGCAGGGTCCAGATGATTCCGGGAATCATCAGATAAGCTGTGCCAAACCAAGGTATGCTGCCGATGACACCAGCGAAAGGAGCGTGCCATCCACCGAGGAAGAAGTGAGCAAAGAGGAAACAGGCCGCATAGCAGCGCATGTACTCAGCAGCGAACATCAATCCCCAACGCATTCCACCATACTCAGTCCACCACCCCTCGACCAATTCGGCCTCAGCCTCAGGCATATCGAACGGAATACGCTCTACCTCAGCAACCATTGCGACAAGGAAGATGGCTGCACCCAAAGGCAAGAGGAAGAGGTTCCACGAACCGGCCTGATGTTGGAATTCAATGACTTCAACGATGTTGAATGTACCACTGATGACACATACTCCTAGAACAGTTACTAACAATGGAATCTCATAAGCAGTAAGTTGTGCTGCTGAACGGATTCCACCCAGTAGAGTGTACTTGTTGTTAGAAGACCAACCAGCGAAGAAGACTCCTAGAGGTGCGACTCCAAAGACAGCCATCATGAATAGAATGCTCATCTCTGGGTTGATTGCGTAGAAATTCTCAGAGAATGGAATGAAACCTAGGATTACTACTGTAGAAGAGATGATGAGGAAAGGTGCAATCTCATAGATCCACTTGTCAGCCTTACGGGGAACCATGTGTTCCTTGGTCATGAATTTCATACCGTCCGCAAGATTCTGGAAGAAACCGGGGAAAAGGAACCATACTCCATGCCACGAACGATTGTTGACTCTGTCAACTGTTGGGTACTTCTCATCCCTATTTCCTGCGATTCGGTTCAGGAATCCTACCAATGCTCCAACAGGACGTCCTAAGCCATAGGGTATTTTCTGCCACCAAGGTCCAGCAGTAACGCCTCCTTCACCAACCCATAGAGAACGCAAGGAGGTTATTGCACCGCGGCGGTCCATCAAACGACCTAGTATCTTCCTCTCCATCCAAAGAATGACCAACATGGTGTTCATTATTCCACCAAAGATAAGACCGCAGAGGATTGCCTTCTCGAGGAAGAATGCAAGGTATTCTGCTTGTGCACCCCAAGGGGTCAGGGACATGACCTTGTCAGATAGGAACAGGGTACCTTCACGCACCCAATCATTGACGCGGAGCATGTCGGCCATGTGATCACCTATCTGTCTCCCCGATACATGGGTCGAAACTACCCATAATCGCTGGTATGTCTGCTATCTTGTAACCAATCATCGTCTTAGCAACGAATGGAATTGTAATGAACATCGGTGAACGAATACTGACTCGGTAAGGATACTTGCCTCTACCCTCTCCACCACCTTGGATGTAGAACATCGATTCTCCTCGGCTATCTTCGAAGTGGTGATTTCCTGTTGCGCCCTCTGGGGCACGGGCAGGAACCTTAGCGAGAATCTTCTCATCTCCACTCTGATATGTTGTCGATGCGCCACCGGGAATCTTGTCGAGTGCATCGATAATCATCCGGCAGGATTCTACCATCTCAGTCATCCTCACGCGGTATCTATCATAGCAATCAGCACCCTTGATGGAAGTTGGCTTCTCCACAGATGATGTCCAATCTACCTCGTCATAAACCGAGTATGGGTGAGCCCAACGCACGTCATAATTGACTCCAGCAGCGCGAACATTGGGGCCTGTGACTCCGCTGTTCACCATGTCCTCTGCCTTGGCATGGCCAACTCCCTGTGTTCTAACTAAGAAAATAGTGGATTCATCGAGAAGCATCTCGTATTCTTTCATCCTCTCAAGGAAGAGTTTGATCTTGGCCCTAGCTCTATCTGCGAACCCTGGTGGAATATCTCGCTTGATCCCACCCGGCCTTGGGAAATTGTAGTGCATCCTGCTGCCACCAAGTTCCTGCATCAGGTCGAGGAACATCTCACGGTCTCTCAAACACCATACGAATACGGTCAAGTTTCCAACGTCTGGAGTGTACGCTCCCAACCACATGAGGTGACTGGCAACTCTCTGCAACTCTACAGCGATTAGACGAACATATTCAGCGCGCTCGGGAACATCTACCTCAAGCAAGTCCTCAACTGCGTAACAATAGGAATGCGCCCAAGTCATGGCACTAGCATAGCAGAGACGATCACAATATGGTATGATTTGTGTGAAATCGCGACTCTCGCAAATCTTCTCTACTCCACGATGAATGTAACCCAATTCAGGCTCAGTATCTACCACGGTCTCTCCATCGACCTTGACCCTCAGAGTCCACAGACCGTGAGTCATGGGGTGCTGAGGTCCCATGGTAATCCACATCTGTGCCATTCTAATCCCTCCTACTCACTTGACCAAACCCGAATCGGTTGGCTTTCTCTCGAATCCTTGTGCATCATCATACATCTCATTATGTCCATGATAGCGCAACTTGTGCTGTTTCTGCAAAGGATGGAATCCTACTGGGCTATCGTGAGGGTTGAGAACTCTCATCATGTCCTTGTGTCCCTTGAAATCAATACCTACTAGGTCCCAGGTCTCTTTCTCATTCCAATCTGCTCCAACCCAGATGGATTGAACGCTGTCAACCTCGGGGGAGTCGTTCTTTGGCAAAGGAATCAGAACCTCTACTTCCAATGGGATATCCAATCCACTGAGAGTCGTAGCATCATGCTCGGTACATGTGTTGACCGGCTGGTCTTTGACCGGCATTCGCATGAAGTGGTAAGCCAATTCCCAGCCGCGCTCATCAGAACCCTCTGGGAAATGGGTGCCGGTAATCATCGAACAGTGATTGACTCCTAGATCGAATCGGAGGAATTTTGCAAGCCCCAACCAGTGGCGAGTAGTAGAAACCACGCGTACGAAAGAAGCATGTTTACCCGAGTTGCGCTCGACATTGCTGGCCTCGATTCCAGTGCCTCCGAATCTATCCATTATGGCGTCAACTGCAGCATCGACTGCAGCCTTGTTCTGCACAGAGGAAATCGCCATACCCATGTTCAGTCCTCTCCTACGATAATTGGCGCATCATTGGGCCTTTCCTTACTTGGAACTGCACCGATTCGAATGATTTTCTCCCTCAACTTACCGAAGCCATCGATCAATGCTTCAGGGCGTGGCGGGCAACCGGGAATGTAAACGTCTACAGGAATGACGGTGTCAACACCCTCGAGGATGTTGTAAGATTGGAAGTATGGTCCTCCTGAAATGGCGCATTCTCCCATAGCGATACACCACTTGGGTTCAGGCATCTGCTCCCAAAGCCTGACGATGGGATCAGCGAACTTCTTGGAAATAGGTCCGTTGACCAACATGACGTCGCATTGACGTGGGCTGGAACGGAAGATGACTCCGAATCTTTCAGCATCGAAACGTGGACCGCCAGCCGCTGCCATCTCCAAAGCGCAGCACTTGATTCCAAGGTGCAAAGGGAACAAAGATTTGCGCTGCGCCCAGTTGAAGAAACGTCCACCCAATGTGCCGATTAATTGCTTCATCTTGGTAGCCTTCAACGCTTCATCGGTGACATCTCCAATCATATCCACCAAAGTGCGACTGTTGAATACAGTGTAATTCTCTCCACCTTCCACTCAAATCACCTCAAATGTATATTCTGCCTCTCTTGCGAAACACATGCCAGACTCCTAGAATCATCAATCCAAGGAAGGCTGCCAATGCCAACAATCCCTCCTCGGCCAACTCAGCAGATGCGCCACCGGAAGAATCGACTTCGAACAGAATCAATCCGCCCAGTGCCATGAACATGAATGCAACATCGAAGACGAGGAAGATGATGGCATACCAGTAATATTGGAAATGGAATTGAATCATTGCATCTCCAACCGGTTCACTTCCACACTCGTAGGTGGAAAGGCGTCGCGGGTAGAGGGTGTGGTCGGCTTCGTAGCCCTCTAGGAAATAAGAACGGGTTATGTTTGGATTAGATGCATCTGGCATCGGTCTGAAGAATCTGCTGAGGATAAAAGCACCCAATGGAAAAGCGATTCCAATGAGGGTCATCAGGGCAACCGCGAGATACGCATCAGGTACACTCGCTTCGGTAGCCACTCCATCACCCAGAGAAAACTAGAGTCTCTCCGAACGTGTCCACCCAAAGACCGAACATAAGCATAACCATCACGGCCCCCCTACGGGGGGCCTGATGTATTCACTCAGCCTTACGTGAACGTAGCATCGCTGCAGCACCGAGCATAGCCGCCAATCCAAGCATCATTGTGAATCCTGGTAAGCCCGACCATACGCCTGTTTCCTCAGGTTCTCCTTCGACTGTGAATTCTATGTTCTTGCGACCTACCAATGGCGAATCTTTCGGCTCAGCGGAGAAAGTGAACTCAAACTCATCAGAAACCTCCGAAGCATGTGGAGGTTTGACATCTATTTCGATAACAACGCTTTCTCCAACATCCAGACTACAAACCAAGGCGCCATCATTATTCTTGTCGCAAACATCGAGGCCAGCAACAAAGATTCCATCTCGCATGATTCCATCCTGCTCAGACAAACTGAGAACCCAACCGCGTAGACCTTCGCTAGTAAAGACAGAGATGTCGAACTCGGTATTGCCTTCATTCACCAAGGTGACCTCGAACGTCTTAGATCTTGAATAATCGATTGAGACTTCAGTACTGCCTTGATGGTACATTCCAATTTTCTTGACTGTTGAAACTTTAGCAGAAATATCCAATTCCACCCTGTCAATCATATTATTCACGCTGTTGACTCTCAGCCTGACAATCGCTGTAACTCCATTTTCTTCATTATTCGAAATCGTCAATTCAGCGAATAATTTGACCTTGTATGATATCGCTTCATGGGTATCCTGCAAGCCATTCTCAAAGATGTAATCCACCGCCTTATCTTCAGCACAATCTACTCCACAAAGTGGACTCAACTCAAAGACAAGCGGATTTCCTTGTTCATCCACAACGTACAACCCCGTGCTGATGTTCTTTACTCCAATTCCCTTGGCAACCTCAACAGAATCTGCAATAATCATTTGATTTGCATCGAGCAGTTTTACCGAACCCAAGCTGGTACCTAGTAGTTCAGCAGAAATTCCCGCCAGATCAGTATAATTTCCAAGATTTTCGACCCAGAATGGAATCAACAAAGTGCCACCTGGGGCCAAGGTGATCTGCCCTGAATTTTCCTCTGCCCATATCGCATCAATCTCTGTTCCCATAAGGAATACCTGATTTGATAGAATCGCTCTGAATTCCATCTCTGCCTGATTGTCAGGAATGCCGTCTCCGTCTTCATCTCCAGTGTTTGAATCGCCCTTATTGGTAACTCTGACGGTCAAACGTGTATTGGATAACTCCTCATCGCTATCTTCAATCTGCACCACCAATATTGCAGTCTTTGAGGTACGGGCCGGAATAGAAATCTCAGTTACTGGAGTGTTTCCTCCATCCTCCCAGATGAAGTGTGTATCCCATCCGGGAACCGCAGTCTGGCTGATGACCGACAATCGGAAGTTATCAGCAGTATTTCCGGTATTATCGATTTCAAATTCGAAGTACACCTCTTCATTGCTCTTGCCTGTCTGGTCTTGAGCAGATGTAGTAACTTGCATTCCATGTGTTGCAGCAACCGAAACACTGAGGTTACTATTGTCGTAAACCATACCACCGCCACTGCTGGAGACTGAAATTGGAATTGCAATAACTTCGTCAGCAAGCGCATCATCAGGCACCATTACCTCAATCGAAACGCTTTCTTGATTGTCATTGCCATGCTTGCTACCTACAGTCACTGAAACCGAACCGGTTGCTCCTGCGATGACAAGATTTGAACCCAATCGAGCAACCCAACCTTCCGGGACCATGACACTCAACTGCATGGACTCTTGGCCATTTCCTTGATTGGTCACAGTGATGCTGGTGCTTCCGTTCTCACCTGGCTTAATATTGGACAGAACACTTGGATTAAGGCTGACACTAGCACCATGGCTCTGGCCTAGACGAATGGTCAACTCAGCAGAGCATTTCACTGGCCCATTTCCATCCTTTCCTTGGATGATCAAATCGACTTCCTCTCCAGCACTTAGTGAATCATCTGGAGAGACATCGAAATCAAAGGATTTGGTATCATCTGCAGTCCCGTAAGGTAAAGTCCCTGAAGAAGCGCCATCAAAGGACAACCAACTTGCCTTAGAACCAGCAACAGCGGATTGAAGGCTCCACTGAGTATTTCCAGAATTGGTGAAAGTTATCGTTGAAGATTTTGTAGAACCCGGATCTATACTCAGAATATCGTCGGCTAATTCTGCTGTACACTCACGCCTCTCGGGTACTGTCAAATCAACCTCTAGATCATCGCTGGCATTTTGCTGAGGGTCATCTGCGACCTCGGCATGGATATTCCAACACTGCTTCTTGGCTTGTTGTCCTGCAGGAACAGTGACGTCAAGATCCACAAATTCAGATGAGCCATTATCGATTTGCACGGTGGTTTGCGACAATTCGGCTTCAAGGACGAGAGGATCACAACCAGAACCTTCGCCATCCTGAAGTTCAAGATTTACTGTTGCGTTGAGTCTGCCCTTGTTGATGACTTCAATCTCCCAAGAGACTATGTTTTCACCATCCCATTGTCGACTGAGTGGACTGGTATCCAACTCCACAGCCCACATCTCATTCGTTTCATCATCATCGACGGTAGTGGTGACTGTGATATTCTCCTGCGCTGGAGCACCTGGTTGGTCAGGAGGCGTCACCTGCTCATTTGCTAATGCAGAGACTGTAGTCTCACAGGATTCTGAAGCCCCTTGAGTGACGTTAACTCGCAGGTTGACCGATTCAGAGGCTCCTGCGTCAATTGGGCCAGCAACCTGATCGACCTGACTGGTGAAACCATTACAGCCCTCTCCCTGAGCGGTTGACATCTGAACAGTGATTGGATTGGAGCCGGTATTTCTCACGGTAATCGTATATTCAGCAACCTCACCTTTGGCAACCTCCTGTGCCATAGTATTCGATGATAGGATAATCGATGCATCTCTTCCTCCGTCTGCTGCAGCAGGGACCACAGAAAGCATGATTGAAGAAAGCAAAATGGCTACCAAGAACACAGAATCGGTTGCGCGCCTTCCCTGTTCCATATCTTTCGCGAGCATCCGACCCGTAATCAACCCCTCGGAGTGTTGATGCCGTAGGCATCATTCATGACATCGCTCATTTGAACGGTTCAAGTCATGATGAATGAAGAGACTTCTGCCTGACAACTTCGACACTGTTGCAGCGACGCAGTACCACATCCGTGCTCATTCAAATGATATCTAGCGCCACATCCCGGACAAGCCATACATTTGTCTTCGGTAATCGATTTCATACAGGCCCAACACTGAGCGCCGGCAGCCTGTTGCATAGCACCCGGATTCTGAGCAAATGCAGTAACAGGAGGGGCGGCCATCGGAGTCCTGCCTGCGAAGTTT
>CAXRJJ010000028.1:0-8637 GCA_964230945.1 Yoonia sp. | reverse complement strand
TTGGAGATGATTTCCATATCAATCCTGAAGAGATCGAGAAGAAGTATTTCGGTGTGCTGACCAAATTGTTCAATGTCTCTAGATTTGCCAGTCAATTCGATGTGCCGGAAGATCTTGATTCTGCTCCTACGAATTTGAATGTTGAAGACCGTTGGATCCTTTCCGAGTTCTCAGAAACTATGGCTCAGGTTTGCCAAGCATGGGCTGACTTAGACATCTACACCGCAACTCAGTCACTCAAGAATTTCGGAACTGGAATCCTTCCGAGTCACTGGTTAGAGATGGCCAAATCTCGCCTTTACGATGGTGATTCTGCTGCTTCTTGGACTATTCATCGTATAGTAAGAGATTTCATGGCAGCATTCTCTCCGATATGTCCATTTTTCTCACATCACATTACTACCTCTTTGTATGGAGGCAGCGCCGTGGATGTGCGAGAATTCCCCAACATGTTGGAAGTAGATGGAGAACTATGTTCCAAGACCGTTCAAGTCATCGAGTTCAACAGCATGGTATGGAAGCAGAAGAAGGATCTAGGCTTGTCTCTTAATTCTCCGGTAGAAGGCATTGATATTCCCGCTGAATTGTCAGAATTCACCACTGTGCTAACTGCAATGCACAAGTTAGAATGAGTCACTCTTCTTCTGTGTCAAGCGTGATTTGCCTAGTTGCAGGCATTTCGAGGTGACCAACTCTGAAACCTACGAGGCGTATGGGGCGATCAAAGTCACAATTGTGAGCAAAGAGTCTGTGGGCTAAGCGCCTGAACACGCTCTTTTCATCCATAGCTACTGGAATTGATCGATGATGAGTATGAGTTTCAAAGCCAGCATATCTGATTTTGACTTCGGCCATACGCGCGCTTATCCCCATCTCAGCCATACGTTCGAATACTCTGTCAATAAGTGTGTCCAAGCGTTGCAATACTAACTCAATATCTTTCTGATCACGATTGAAAGTGTGTTCCTTTCCGATGGATTTCCGACTACGTAGAGCGCTTACTTCACTGGATGTCTCTCCTTCAAAGACCCTGATAATCCAACGAGCAAACCGTTGCGAGGTTGCTCTAGCCAATGCTAATTCTCCCATGGCATGTGCTTCATCCATATTTTCGATACCCCATTCCGCCAACCTTCTGGCTGAAGCAGGACCAATTCCGGGAACATCTCTGGTAGATCTGCCAGTAAAGAAGTCCATCACCTCTCCACTACGCACCATATGTATGCCCGCTGGTTTGTTGATTTCGCTGGACATCTTTGCGACAATACGAGTCGGGCCAATGCCAAAACTAGATGAAAGACCAAGTGTTTCTCTAATGTTATTCTGCAACTTGCGAGCCAGACTTAACGCTGCATCCCAATCTCCATTCACACGTTCGCTGATATCGAGATAGGCTTCATCGACACTTGCCTTCTCAAAACGGTCAGCCTCTTGCTTGAGGATGTCCATGACCTTGCGACTAGCTCGGCGGTACAAACCACGCGTACTACGCATGTATATTCCTGGGCCAACCGGTGAACCAGGGCATCTGCGCCAAGCCTCGGAAATGGGCATTGCTGAGCGTATTCCGAACTCGCGGGCAGCATAATTGCAGGTTGATACTATGCCACGACCCCTGCCATTCTGCGGGTCGGAACCTAGTATCAGTGGTATGTTTTCATCAAGGTCGTGATGCAGAGTTTCGACCGCTGCGAAGAATGCATCCATGTCGCAGTGGATGATGATCCTCTCATCCATGAGGCCAATCCGTTGACTGCCGTTATTGAGGATTGGCCTGAATCAGTACAGATAGTGTATGCAAACTTATTGATGACATAGAGCCCTATTCATACCACGCACTAATCTCGTTCAAATTTTTACGCTTTAAGTCAGGAACCATGGCATCTTCTGCGGGATATCCTACAGGCATCAACAACAGGGCTGATTCATGCACGGGGCGTTGTAGGAGTTCTCTGAGGAAGCCCATTGGAGAGGGAGTATGGGTCAGTGTACAAAGCCCCATGCGATGTAATGCTGCGATAAACATCCCTGCTGCTATACCAACAGATTCAGTCGCGTAATACGTAGGTCCCCATTCTCCATTGTCTCTCAATCGTTTGTTCTGTTTGAACAGCACCACTGTCCATGGTGCTGTGGTAATGTGTTCCTTGACGTGATCGGTACCTAGTGGTCGTAACAATTCCGCCCATGCCTCGGGCATTCTCTCTTCGTAGGTCCTTCTCTCCTCGGCTTCGGCCGCTTCTCTGATGCGCTGCTTCAATTCCTGATTTGATATGACTGCGAATGTCCAGGGCTGTAAGTGGGCGCCACTTGGGGCGGTACTGGCGCACTGGATGGCTAATTCAATCAATTCTTTTGGCACAGGTTTACTGGAGAAATGCCTAGTTGTTCTTCTTGTTTCCATTTCGACAAGGCACTGTTTTGCTATTGCTAGCATCTGTGATTCTTCCATCGGGTTATATTCGAGAGGGATGAAGCCGTTCATGCTCCGCCGAGGGAGTATTGGAGAAGAACACTTTCACTTTCGGAATGCACTGTGAGGCAAAACAAGGTGGACTTTCTTTTTCGGGATTAATCCTATGCCCCAAAGGAAGATGACTTGGAAAGGTCGAATTGAGCAGAGAATTGAGTCGCTACTCCCCTACCGGAGAGTCTTGAGTGATACCGACGAAACATGTTTTGATCAAATGATGCAGGCTGCTCGGCAGCGCCGTTCATCTTCTGCGATGTTATTGTGTGAAGAACCACTCAATGTCATGCTTCTGTCGATGTTGCTGGAATCATATCAAAGGATTGAATCATTGGAAAGACGTTTGGCTGAATTACGCCTCATTCTTTGTCGAAAATCTCTCGATTGACCTGAGTCTCCACCAATTCCCCGCGCAAGGCAGCATCTACAGCATTAGCGATATCGTGTCCTACGCGAACTTGTGCTTCAAGAGTAGCAGCACCAATGTGAGGCGTGCCATGGAATGAGGGATGTTTCAGAAGTGGATGGTCTGGATTGACTGGCTCTATTTCAAAGACGTCGAGTGCAGCTGATGCTAAAACATTGGATTGCAGTGCTCTGAAAACAGCATCTTCATCGACGATGCCACCACGCGCACAATTTACCAGATGATTGCCACAAGAAACGCCATCTGCTCCCTTATTTGGCATCAAAGAAAGGCGTTTTTCATTGACCAGATGGTAGGTCTCTTCGCTGAGGTTGCAATGCACGGAGATGTGAGTACACATACGAAACAGATCGTCGATATCGTCGTGCATTCTGGCACCTAGTTTCAATCCCACCTTGCTTGGAAGATATGGGTCGTACGCATGTATTTCCATGCCCAAAACTTCGGCAACTTTCGCAACTTTCTGAGCGATTCTACCAAAACCGATGAGGCCTAGTGCTTTACCAGAGAGTTCTGTACCTACCATCTCTTTCTTTTGCCATTTACCCTTTCGCAGGCTACGGTCGCATTCAGCCAATTTTCGGGTTGAGGCAAGAAGGTGTCCTATCGTCAATTCAACGACGCTTTGGGTTGATGCTAATGGAGCGTTTACCACAACGATATCTTTTGCATTGGCCGCCTCGATATCGATATTATCTATGCCAACCCCTGCTCTACCTATGACCTTCAAGCCCTCTGTGGATTCGATTACTGATGCTGTCAATTTGGTTGCTGATCTTACAATAATAGCATCAAAGCCAGTAAGTGCGCCACCTTCCAGTTCGTCAGCAGAAATGTGCTCTTCTACAACTTCATGTCCCGATTCAACCAGTTTTGCCACCGCTGCTTTTGCAAGTCCATCTGTAACTGCAATCCTGCCCATAGTGCTTTGTTGTGGCTTGGGGTGGATGAACCTTGTCTTGAACAGATATCATCGTTCAGGTCCAATATCCTCATCACGTACCTCTCTCAGCGCCTCTCATGCAGGACATCGATGTTGGTTCCTTGTTGTGGGCCATCGGCATCCTTGCGTTGCCTTTGTTGATGGCAATTCCGGCTAGATTTGTGTGGCATAGATGGGTGGCTCATACTTTGGGACAGCAGGATTACCGCAGAAGGGTCAAATCAGTTCTTGATGGTGGCGGTACATTGATTCAACAGCGAGAGATGTTGGACGACTTCGCCCGCAAGAAAAACCTCGATTACAAGCAAGTTGAAAGAATTGAGACCGATGTATTATTCCCACTAGGATTGCATCATTTCATACTGTTTCCCGCATTAGTGGTAATCTTGGCAGTAATCATTCCAGCAGCACCGTTGTTCCTACTAGCAATACCACTAATGTTTCTGGTGGAGTGGATTCTAATCGAAAGTAAGGTCCTGGTGTATGCATTGAAATTCTTACAAGATTGGACAAAGTGGGGAATAATCCACATCCCTCAAGCTCGTTCTAATCATGATAAGTTGAATCCGCTTTTGGTCTCCTTTCACCAGATGCCCCGTTCGGTGTTCCTCGGTCTATTTGCTTGGCTCATTGTTCATTGGACCTTACGTGCTGATGCACTTTGGATTGAGTTGTTGATTTCAGGTGTAATCTATCTGGTCATGCTTTCAGTATTGGAGGTAATCTCCAATGCCATTGCTGCCGAACTAGTTTTTGCCGATGCATCACGTTCCAGTTTGATTCAAGTTGAAGCATGGGCAGAATCGTACATTAATCCACTTGTGGGGGTTGGTCTACTGTTTCTCTTAGGTAGAGATTTGATGGCAGAGGCTCGCGATGGAAACCCAATTCTATTCGCTCTTACCGTATTGTTGGTTCTCTATTCGGTCACGTTTGTCGGAGCAGGAGCTCAACTAGTGTACAGTAAGTCGAGGGGTGTAGATGCCCGCAATACTTTTGCAAAGCAGGTAGTTGAGGTCTTGGACCCTAATTCTTATTCATTCACTCGGGAAAAAGACATTCTTGAGCTGCAAAAGAATGGCAAGATGAGCCAGCATCTAGACGGTACCGCACTTACCGAAAGACGGGTATCATTTGAGAGGATTGCTTCAGCACCTAGTCGCTTGGAATCAGAAGAGGTTCTGCCACCAGAGAAGCCAAACAATTAGGCAAATAGTGATTCAACTCAATGAAGATTGAATCATCGAATCCTCTCAATACTGAGACTCTTCTCTTTCCCTACTGTAGTTGCATCTTTGACAGGATTATTTCGCACCACTAGGTGATGACCTTGTTTGCCACGGCTTAGCATCCGAGCAATCACTTCTTGACCGATATAGCAACCCTTCTGCGGGTGGACGAGTTCAGCGAGGCCACACGCCAATGGGTGAACTGCTGTAGTGATTTCATTGCCATGGTAAGGGAGGATGTTGGCAATACGATATTCAGTCCATTCTTCTTCTGTCCAAGTTGGTTGCCAAGCATGGCGAACGGGAACGATATACATGGTTCCAAAATAACTCGTATGAACAGTTGCATCGGGAGGGGTTTCATCATCCCCGTCTCCGATGAAAACGTGGTTGAGGGAGCTAATATCACTGATGTTGATTGTTTGGCCCAGAATTCGCTGAGTAAGGTGTTCCGTAAGCGCTTCTTTGTGAGGCTGATAGCCGACCAATGCTACGCCATTATCGATCTGTATGACTTCACATACGTCCAATATTTTAGCTGCTCTTGAGGTAAATATTGTTGTGCAAGAGCCATCTACAAGGTTGGTAGAAAGACCGTCTAAATACGGTAGAACATTTTCACCTTGAATGAGAAGAATGTAAGCCTCGTGGCGGACCATGCCCATATTGGAGCCTCAAGAGAAAGACTCGCCACATCCGCAAGATGAACTTGCATTAGGGTTGGTGATTTTGAATCCACCACCCATCAGTCTGTCCACATAGTCAATTTCAATCCCATTGAGCAAATGGCTAGAGGCAGTAGGGACCAAGATGCGGAAGCCGTTAATGGATAACTCCTGACATGGTGTTTCCGTTGCCTCAACAATTTGTAAGTCGTACATGTATCCTGAGCATCCTCCACTGAGAACACCAACAAGCAGTGCATGACTGCGATCATCGCCAAATGCATCTTCCAACATTGAAGTCGCTTTTGCTGTTATTGTCAGGTTTACTTCAACCTCATCGGGTCGATGAACTTCTAGCGGTGTTGCAGATTCACAAGTTCCACAGTCCATGTTAATCGGAATAATCCAGCAGGTGGTCCTTATTGAATATGTGCGTCTCTTTTGTCCTCAAAGTGGATGTCATAATGACAGTGGCCTTTGTCCTCAGTTTGGCAAGTGCGCTGAACAGTGGTAGTTGTAGTGCCATATCTCGCCTCTATAATACCGCCTAGAATTCCTTCATCGAGATGGCAAAACATTCCTCCAATATCTGGTCTTCCTCCACATGCTCCTGCATCTTTGACGATTACTGACAGGGGTGGGTCTCCACTCAATGATAACTCGCCCATTCCCATTTCGCACCAGATTTCAATCAATTGCTTATTGAATTGCTCGTTATCTTCTATGTGCGAGTACATCAGAGCAATCTCCTCTCCAATCCTATGCCCAATGTTTCGAAGTATTGGCTCCAATTGGACTCCCATCAGTTCTAGTGCGCGCGATGGAATAAGGCCATCAATCACCTCACCTTGGTGTCTCAGGATTGCATTAGACCAACCTTTGGTTGTATCTTCTCCATCATCCACCGCACCGAGGACTCCTTCACGGAGTCTGTGATAAAATGAACCTTCACCTAATGAGATTCGCAGTGGTTCAACCATTTGAGCACTGATGATGCGGCTACGGGCACTCTTCAAATCGATAGCAGAGCCCCATACCGACTCAGCCAACTCGCGTTGCACCAACAGGAATTCCTTTGATTCGATTACCAGAGCACTGTCACTGCGGCCTCTGCCAACTGGATTAGCCTCAATCGACATTGATTGTAGTGCGACTTCAGAGTCAATGAAAGCGGCCACTGCAGTCGAGTCATCACAATGTCTGATTTCGATCGAGTCAGATAATTCATCGAAGAATCGATTTGTTTTGGTATCTAATTGTGCCAATACTCTCACCTTGACCCCTCTTGCTGCAGCCATGTTCAGTGCCTCGAGGCAAGGGGATCTGCAGATGTGCAATATTCCCCAAGGGCCCAGCATCATCATGACGTCCTCTTCTGCATCGTCGATCAACCGCTGTAGCATGGCGTGAATGTGCCCCCGCTCTTTGATGACGGTGAATGTTGCTTCTTGCACTGAAGGTGGCATTGAGATAAAGACATCAGAATCACCGGCTTCAAGTTCCTCTAGGTGTTCTCTTAGACGTTGTAGTTCCAATTCCTCTCGAGTAATCAAGTGTTGAAAGATATCTGAAATGGAACTGCCAATGAAGCGCATTGGACGATCGACAGTGGCTCTAACGATACCCATTTCTTGCAATCGCCTGAGTGTATTGTAAGCATCCATTCGTGTAAGACCAACAAGAGATCCGATTTCACTGGCTTTCAAAGGCTCTCTCCCCGCCAATGATACTGCTATTCTTGCTTCTTTTTCCTCTAATCCTGAATCGAGAAGTCTGTGGATTGCATCATCAACAGCGTTACTTGTCATAGCAAGTCCTCAGCGTGCTTTCTTCATCTTCTCTTTGTTGAGCAGATTGCATCGACGGACCTGCTCTTTAGCGAGTTTCTGTTGTTCCTTTGTTAGTCCACGAGGTATGGATTGTTCAAAGCACTTGATTGCATCTTCATATCTCTCCATCTCACCATAGGCAGTACCCATATTGTACAGCGTCGCACCAGTCACAGAACCTGGATCAATGACCATGGCCTTGTGATGGTTCTCGATACATTTCGGATAATCCTCAAGATAGTAGAAGCAGTTTCCTCTTGCATTGAGAATACGAATAATCATTGAATCATCATGTGTGAACATTGGCAGAGCCTTGTCAAAACATGACAATGCTTGACTGTACTTCTTGTCAGCGAGTAATCCCAGCCCCTTGTTGTACCATTCAACATCTTGATTCGCAACAGCGGTCGAGATGGTACTAATCACCTTCTGGCTCTCAGCAGCCACCTTTTCTTTAGCGTCCATAGCAACTTTGGAAAGATCAACCTGAGGTTCTGGCTCGGGGGCTTGCGAGACCTTGACTGTAGGTTCAATCGGAGTAAGAAGACTATCCGGTTCAGAAACGATGTTTATCGCTGGTGTGGGATTGTCAACAACTTCGGGAACAGTGTTGGAAACAGGTTCAGGAACAGGTTCCACAATTGGTGAAGCAAGTGACTGATTGGCATCATCTAGTCCAAGGCTCATTTCTCCAGAACTTCCTCCGAGCTCCTCGTATTTCGTTCTACAACGCGCAGCAGTTGCCTCATCTCCTGCTGCAATAAGAGCTTTTGACAGACCTAGCCAATACGAAGCCTCATCTTTGTTAACTTTCAGAAGTTCTTTCCAACAAAGTACCGACTCAGTATGTTTACCTGCAGCACTCAGCGCTCTTGCTTTGAGAGGAGATTCCTCGTCTATGTGCCGCAATGCTTCCTCAGCAAGATGTGGCCCTTCGGGGATCGTAGGTGGGATCCCCTCTACCATCTCCAATACCTGTGCTTCACCTTCAGCCAATTCAACCAACAGGTTTGCGAATTCACTCTTTGACTCATGTTGAGGCTCAATCTCTAGCAGCTTCCTCCACGCCTCTAA
>CAXRJJ010000027.1:0-5717 GCA_964230945.1 Yoonia sp. | reverse complement strand
AATGCCAATAATGACCCGATTAGTGCTACAACCATGCTCGTATAGTCAACCATTTCCATGCCGCCAAGTACGGAGTCGCGCCGACCCTCTATGAACTCTCGCAATATTGGCGGAAGAATGACAAGTATCTGCTCTAGTCGTAGTACATGCAGGTCGAGCAGTTGAATCAAGAGGGCTGGGCCCGCACTTATCTGGTATCTTGCCCGGAATCTTCCAAGGCTGTGTTAATCGACCCAATTTGGGAAAATCTAGAATCAAATTTGTCGCTTCTGAATATTCGCGGCCTTGAATTGGAACTGGTTATTGGGACCCACACGCATGCTGACCACATCAGTGCCGGATGGTTACTTGCTGAGCGTACTGGTTGTCAGTTCATCATGTTGGAAGGCGCCTCGACATACGGAGTGTCTCAGCATGTGGTTGATGAAGAGAAACTTGCCATGGGTTCGATTACTTTCTCTTTCCATGCCGCACCAGGGCATACTGCTGACAGTATGATTGTGGAGTTTTCCGGGCACATCTTGACTGGCGACTTCCTGTTCAATGGAGGTGGTGGAGTAGGCAGAGATGACCTTCCCGGTGGCGATTTACTTGCACATTGGAACTCACTTGAGGTCTTGAATCGGTTCAGCGAAGATGTGTTGGTCATGTCCGGTCATGAACCTCCAGGTGCCGAACCGAGAAGTCTTGAATGGAATCGTCAGAACAACCCCGCTCTCCAATGTTCAAGTATAGAGGAGTATGAAGCCTGGCAGAAGGCCGAATGGCAACGACTTGGTAAAGTCAGGATGATCGATCGAGCATTGCCTGCCAATCAGAGTGGAGTATTGCCTGATCAATAGCCGAGCAATTCACTGAGTTGTTGCTTGTAGAAATTACCCGAACCTTGTAGACTGGACAACTCACCTTCTGTCAATTCCAACTCGATGATTTTCTCCACACCATTGGAACCTAAGATGATGGGTACCCCAATGTAGACTTCATCCAATCCGTATTGCCCTGTGAGATATGCACTTGCTGGGATCAATCTCTTGCGATCTTGGACAATTGCTTCAGCCATTATCGCTGCTGCACTTCCTGGAGCATAGAATGCACTACCTCTTTCAAGAAGTTTGACAATTTCTCCACCACCTTTGGCGGTTCTTTCACAGATTGCAGCAATGGTTTCTTCATCGAGTAACTGATCGACTGAAATTCCACCTACTGTAGTATATCTAGGAAGAGGAACCATGGTATCTCCATGGCCTCCAAGGACCATTGCTTGTACGTCTTCCTCGCTGCAACCTACCGCATCAGCGATGAAGTGGGTCATTCGAGCGCTGTCAAGAATACCTGCCTGACCAACAACGCGATGAGTTGGGAATCCAGTAATCTTCTGCATGTGATAGGTCATTAGATCAAGAGGATTAGTCACCATGACGATTATCGAATCGGGCGCATGTTCCTTGATTCCTGTACCAACTTGAGTGATGATCTCAGCGTTCTTACCAATGAGGTCTTCTCGACTCATTCCTGGTTGCCGGGGGAATCCGCTGGTAACGACTACTACGTCTGCTCCAGCGATATCTGCGTAATCAGCGGTTCCGGTAATATTTCCGTCGTAATTCAATACCTGTGCATCTTGACTCATGTCGAGAGCCTTACCTTTGGCGAAGCCTTCGAAGATGTCTAACATGACAATGTCTCCGAGTTTCATTTGGGCCAAAACGAAGGCACATGTTGCTCCAACATTGCCTGCGCCAATCACTGCTATCTTGCTGCGTCCAGAGGTCATCACTTCACACTCACATAGGCCACATATGTTGAGTCCATAAGCGCGTTGGTGGCAGAATCACGGACTCTTCTTGGCCGTGGCATTGAAGAACTGACTTCAGGTCCCATCGCTTGTTGAGTGCCTTCCTTCTCGACAAATGGATGTGAGTCAATGCGCTTGGGAGTACCAGTTGAGCCGGAATCTGAAAATCGCGTGGCTATTGTGCCTGGTTCGATGAAGAAATTAGCAAAGGCAGGATTTGAGGTTCTCGTCGAGTCTGGTGCGGGTGCCCAAGCTCGATATTCCGACGAAGAATATGTTGCTGCAGGAGCAAGTATTGCATCGCGTGAAGAAATCATGTCTTGTGATATCATCATCTCGATTCGTATGCCTGATGTTTCGAAAATGAAGAAGGGTCAGATGTTGGCTTGCGTCAGTGATCCCTTCAGGGACCACGACAGTGTAAAAGCGGCTTTGTCGGCAGGTATTACGCTGTTCAGCATGGACATGATTCCTCGCCGCTTATCCCGTGCTCAGGCAATGGATGTCAATTCGAGTCAAGACAATCTTGCAGGATACAAGGCGGTTCTCATGGGAGCAGCACATGTGCCCAAGGGTATACCGATGATGACTACCAGTGCGGGAACTGTCAGGCCAGCAAAGTTTGTCATCATGGGAAGTGGAGTTGCAGGGCTTCAAGCCATAGCAACTGCAAAGCGATTGGGAGCGGTAGTCTATGCTTCCGACGTAAGGAAGTCCGCTGCGGAGCAGATTGAATCAGTTGGTGGCCGTTTTATCGAAGTCGAAGGTATGGATGACTTTGAAGACGAGTCAGGTTATGCTAAGCCATTAACTCCTGAGTTTATTCAGAAGGTCAACGATACAGTTTGCGAAGTCGCTTCTGATGCTGACGTAATCATTACTACGGCTAGGATTTTCGGGCGTCCAGCCCCAATCACCGTTCCAGCGAGTGCCGTTGAGTCATTCAAGAACGGTGCCGTTGTTGTCGACATGAACGCTGATGTTGGAGGAAACTGCGAATTGACTCAGCCCGGTAGCATAGTCGAAGAACATGGAGTGACCATCGTCGGTATCCCAAACCTCCCTGGAACTTTGGCAAATACTGCGAGCATGCTTTACTCAAACAACATGACCACATTTGTCACTTCATTGGTAAAGGATGGTGAATTAACTCTAGATTTAGAAGATGACATTCTTGTTGGAGCACCAGAAGGAGATGATTTCCACGTTGCTGGAATGGGCGGAGTCTTGATCTGTAGTGATGGTGAAATGCATCCGAAACAGTCTAGATTAGCGGAGGTGATTGGATGAGTCTGACATTGGCAGCATTGATTGCAAGCATAACGGTCTTCGTATTGGCAATTTTCCTAGGTTTTGAATTGATATCCAAGGTTCCTGCGACCTTGCACACTCCTCTAATGTCGGGAGCCAATGCAATTTCAGGAATAACCGTCGTAGGGGCATTAATTGCCAGCAATGTGGCATTCAACAATGGTTCTCCTGGATTGGCAGCATGGTTGGGATTCGCTGCTCTTATCATGGCGACAATCAACTGCGTTGGTGGATTTATGGTCACTAACCGAATGCTGGAGATGATTGCTGGAAAGAAACGCAAGAAGGAGGTGGCCTGATTGGATATCGACCCAGTAGTATTCGATATCGGATATTTGGTATCAGCAGCGCTATTCATCTTTGGCATCAAGAAACTCAGCAGCCCACGTACAGCTCCATTGGGTAACAAACTTGGTGCAGCGGGAATGTTCCTTGCAGTACTAGTAACTCTAGTCAAGATGGTTGTAGATGGCAAGATAGAGTGGGAGTTAGTTGCTGGTGGTCTGATTATTGGTAGCGTTATCGGTGCATGGATGGCAATCAAGGTGGAAATGACTGGAATGCCTGAACTAGTAGCATTGTTCAATGGATTTGGTGGGGCTGCAAGTGCTTTGGTTGCTTTGGCAGAGGTCCTCGCCCGTGTAGGCGATGGAGATATTCCAACAGATCGTCTCAACCTTTGGGCCATATGGATTGCAATCGGGCTTTCAGGTCTAGTTGGATGGATTACGTTAACCGGTTCAATTATGGCGATGTTCAAACTCAAGGGAGGTTTTACAATTCCACTAACCAAGAAGTGGGTTAGATTCCCAACTTGGGGGCCTTCATGGCTGAATGTAGTTAAGGTGTCGCTATTCTTTGCAAGCCTTGCCTTCGTTGTTCTCTCGGTAAGGGAGCCAGAGAATACCATGTGGGTATGGGGATTGGTGGCCAGCAGTTGTCTATTGGGAGTTCTATTTGTTTTGCCAATCGGTGGTGCAGATATGCCTGTGGTAGTTAGCCTATTGAATTCAATGTCAGGAATTGCTGCTGCGTTCACAGGTTTCGTGATCAATAACAATGTCTTGATAATCGCAGGTTCGATGGTTGGTGCCGCAGGTCTGATTCTAACTTTCATCATGTGCAAGGCGATGAATAGACAACTCTTGGATGTCCTCTTCAAGTCCTTTGGGGGTACGGATAAGGAACAAGTCACTCGTACTAAGGTAGGCAGTGACGCCGAAGAGGTTGCTATGATGTGCGATGGAATCGGCTCGGTCATTATCGTGCCAGGATATGGAATGGCTGTTTCGCAGTGTCAGCACGCTGTCAAGGAGTTCGCAGACCTGATGGAGTCCAGTGGTGCAGAGGTGAAGTACGCAATTCATCCAGTTGCCGGAAGAATGCCAGGGCACATGAACGTCCTGTTAGCTGAAGCCAATGTTCCATATGAGCAATTGATTGAGATGGATGAGATTAATTCCGAATTCCCAGATTGCGACCTTGCATTGGTTATCGGAGCCAACGATACCACCAACCCTGCGGCGCGCAGTGGTGAAGGACCACTAGGTGGAATGCCAATTCTGGATGTAGACAAGGCACGTTCCATTGTTATCATAAAACGCAGTCTTTCTGTGGGTTATGCAGGCGTTGACAATGACTTGTTCTATATGGATAAGACGATGATGTTATTCGGAGATGGTAAAGCGATGATGAACGAACTAAACGCTGCTGTCAAAGAATACTGAGAAGGAAAGCGTTGAAAACGGACCTAGTGGGGCCAGTAGTCACTTGGATTGGTACTGATGATGTCCAAACGCTCGCGTAAACTCGTCGTCGAAGGTGGCGAGAAATTGATTGATTTCAATATCAAGGCCTTCAAACCTGCTCCAGAAAAGGGCATTGAAGACGCTGTAGAAGTGATGCGAAGCGGTATGATGTACAGATATCAGCCAAAGCGTTTGGAGGACTCTCATACTTCATTGTTTGAGAAGGAGTTTGCTGAACATCTTGGCTGTGGATATGCGGTTGCTACCAACTCTTGTGGTTCGGCCATGTTCATAGCACTCAACATTGCTGGAGTAAAACCCGGAGACAAGGTGTTGTCAAACGCTTTCACATTCACTGCGGTTCCTTCAGCCATCCATCATGCACGCGCAGTACCTGTATTCGTCGAATCCACTGATGAATGGGGACTTGATGCTCAAGACCTAGAGGCTAAAGTGATCGAGTCCGGTGCCAAGGTACTGCTCATGTCGTACATGAGAGGGCACGTTCCAAACATGGATGATGTGATGGAAGTTGTGCGTAAACATGACCTGTTCTTCATCGAGGATTGTGCCCACGCTTACATGACCTTCTGGGATGGAAAACCACTCGGAAGATTTGGCGACATCTCCTGTTTTTCCACTCAGTCCTCAAAGGGGCTGTCCTCTGGAGAAGGGGGAATATTGACCACTGATGTGCAAGAATATGCTGGTAAGGCATTGCTATACGCCGGTTCATATGAGAAAAGATGGAACAGACATCATAACATGGACCCTGAAATGATGGATTCTTTGCAGAATGAGATACCTGGATATTCTATGCGTATGACTGAAATCGTAGCAGCAATTTTGCGACCTCAGATTCC
>CAXRJJ010000026.1:0-7406 GCA_964230945.1 Yoonia sp. | reverse complement strand
TAATTGTTTGAAAGTTGCAATTAATCGATTCGGATAAGTTACAAGGGGCTATCCGAACATCCACTGAAACGGATATTGAATTTCAAAGGGCTTTCAGTGCGTCCTTCGATAGGCTACCCAATCGACACACACTTCACGCGTGAGTGTTGGAGGGAGTCTACAACGAAAAGAAATTTCTTGAATAAATCCGTCAAACTGATTACCAATCGCTTCTTGGTAGATATTGATGTACGAGAGTTTTTATTGGCCCATAGTAGGATTACTCTTGCTTGCCTATGCTGCATATTGTTGGCAGAATGAGGGCACCCATGTCAAAGGGAAAGGATGGATGAGCAAAGAAGAGGCCCCCAAATCGTACCTATTCAACCAAATGATGTATTTCTGGCTAGGATTAACAATGGTCTCGATGCCAATAGTTTGGACGCTGATGAAGTAATTCCAATTGATAGTTTAATCGTAATCCCCAATACCACATGGCCTGTGGGCATTCCAATGACAGGATGTAACCTCTCACAAGATGAGCAAGATTGGCTTGAGGGGGGCATTGCAGAATTCAATAACAGCCGCTACTGGCACGCTCACGAAGATTGGGAAGAACTGTGGAAGTCACTCAAGTCGAGAAATGTGGACTTGGACTATATCCTAGGGATTCAAGGTTTGATTCAAACTACTGCATTGATGTTTCAATATGAGCGCATGAAGAAGAGAGGGTGCCTGAGTATGTGGTCGAAATTGACTGAGAAACTCGGCACTCCTGATGAAGCGAAATTCGACAATCTTTGGTCAATCGATATTCCGCTATTACTGAGAGAAGTTTCAGTATTCATTGATGATGCTGATTCTGAAGAGCCAAAATGGAATTTGCAGTGTTCCTCGGTGCAAATACACAATGTGAATGAATAGGCATAAGGCAATCCGAAACAGGGAATCCTTCATGTTCGGATGGCTACACCCTGACACCGATGAGTGAGTCATCTTCAGCCGAGGCGGAGCAGCCGGCGGTGCAGGAGAAGGGTGTTGGGCTTATTCGTCTATCCGATGTTGAACCACGCTTTCGCACCACTGATCTACACCCAAGTATGCAGGCTGTAGATAACATCCAGCAGGAATTAATCTTCCATGCGCGTCTGCTACGAATGACTTGGGGTATTGCTCATCTGCGCACGTTACTGATCGGGCTTGCAGCCTTCCTCATCGGTGCCTTGTCTCCAGAGACATGGTCTGGAGGAGATGCGATGATCGTTGGTCTACCAGGAATTAGGTCAATCGATGGCTCTGGATTCTTCATGATGATTACATCTCTAGGTTTGTGGGTCTGGTTCATGTTTGAACTTTGGAACCTTTATCCAATCATGAAAGGCCATTCGGTCAGTCTAGTATTCGCTTGGATTTCGGTCATGATGGCGATGATTCTCTTCCACACAGAATCTCCTGACTTTCCCTTTGCATTAGAAGGAGACATGTTGGGGGGAATTGTCACCTTCTTGGTGATGATTTTCGTCATCTATATCTTCTGGAAAGCAGTACAAGAAACGCGAGATCAACACGTGGAAGAAACCCATGCGGACCCAGACAAGAGGAAGATGGAAGATGCGATGAAAGAGCACAGTCTTGCTGGATGGACTTTCATCCTAGTACTTTGGACCGTTTCAATAACCCTAGGTTCTTGGTCAGGAGTACACTACGTTGCCGACAGGAGTCTTTCTATGCCTATGCTTATGTTTGTCTACGTGATTTTTGGATGCTTTTCTGTTTTCGGATTGATGCATCTTCTATGGTTCCCGCAATTGATGTTAGGAGCTGGAACCACACGAGTATTGTCGCGCAGAGCGAGGGAAGCCATCGCTGATCTTGAAGCACAGAAAGCAAGTGCAGCACCCAGAAAGGTAGAGACCAGTGAAGGGAAGTGTCCGGAATGTGGAGCACAAGCCCCTATCGATAGAACCGCAGAAGGAGAACCCGTTATCGCATGTTCCAAACAAGGATGTGAGGGCAAGGGTAAGGCAAACGGCAAATGCGAACTGTGCAAGGCTCGAATACTGAATCGGCACACTTGTACTGAATGTGGAATCAATGCTCCAGTCTTGGATTATCTAGAAGACTCGGAGGCATGGTGATGCCTGAACTCAAAAACCTCCGAGAAAACTTCCCCACCTTGTGTGCGAATGATGCGCCAATCTATCTTGACAATGCATGCATGACTCTCAGGCCACAATCTGTGATTGATGCCGTTGGGACTTACTATTCAAAACACCCTAGTTGCGGGGGACGCAGCATTCACAGATATGCGAATCAAGTGTCACAAAAAATGGCAGATAGCCGCAGAAAAATGGCGAGTTTCATTAATTCTCCAAGTGCCGAGCAAGTCATCTTTACTCAAAACACTACCAATTCTTTGAATCAAGTTGCGAAGGGACTTTCTTGGCAAGAAGGAGACATCGTCTTAACCAGCGATAGAGAACACAATAGCAATCTGATTCCATGGTTACAGTTGGAACGAGAACAAGGCATAGACCATCGCGTAGTAACTTCATTGCCGAACAATCGTTTCGACATGGAGGCCTTCGAGGCTGCATGTGCTGACGCAGGGGATAGACTGCGTTTGGTTTCAATGCCACAAGTGGGGAACCTTGATGGCGTAGAATACCCGATTAAAGAGATCGCATCAGTAGCACACGATCATGGTGCAATGATGATGGTCGACGCCGCACAATCAGCACCTCATATGCCACTTGACGTACAGCGTATGGACATCGATTTCATGGCATTCAGCGTTCACAAAATGTTAGGCCCTTCGGGAGTGGGTGTACTTTGGGGCAAAGAAGAACTCTTGCAGGATATGCGCACTCTTTCTGCCGGTGGAGAGACTGTCAAATGGTCTGAATACGATGACCTTGAATGGGCAGGAATACCACACCGCTTTGAAGGGGGTTTGAGCAATTATGCCGGTATCATCGGAGCGGGAGCTGCCATCGACTACCTTGAGAAGGTGGGTATGCAGAGAATACATGAACATGAAACAAAACTGAATGGCATATTGACAAATGGAGTGAAAGATTTGCAAGGAATTTCCATTATCGGTCCTGAAGATGCTAAATTACGCGGAGGTATATGCTCAATGTTGCTCGATGGATTTGGAGCACATGAGTTGGCCATCGTCCTCGATGAGAGTGCAAACATCATGGTTCGTAGCGGCATGCATTGCGTTCACTCATGGTTTCGTAGTCGAGGAATTGAAGATGGAAGTCTTCGGGCTTCATGTTATTTCTATAATACTGAGGATGAGATAAATACAATGGTTGAAACAATGCAGGAACTACATTCAGTCCTGTTCTGAGGTGAAGATTGTGTCTGAGGATGCCATGATTGCCGAAGTAAGTGAGGCAATGCCACCGGTAGTTGCTACGAATCAACTGGAAGAAGATTTAGCCAGCCTGAGAATGCTGTTCAGTTGGCTAATGGCAATAGTTGTCATCATTGCTGGAGGAATTGCTTACGTCACTATCAAGAACTGGCTCGATGATACTGTTCTATCAGGTCCAAGTGGGAAATTGCTCGCCGACCAAGCCGTATTCTCGCAATTGATTCAACTCGATGCTGCTGGCGAATTGAGTGGAAATGGAGTAGCGATGTGTATCGTCGACACAGGTATAGACATGAGCCATGAAGCCTTGAGGGATGTTGAATTGAAAGGTTGGAGAGATTTCATCTCCTCTGAATCTTTGCCATATGATGATCAGGGACATGGAACTGCGATGGCAGGGATTATGGTCGCTGGAGGTGGACTGCGTAGTATATCCCCCAATGTCGACCTATATGTTGCCAAAGCATTGTCAGAAAATGGTTCGGGTAGTGATGAAATCGTCGCTGACGCTATTGATTGGTGTGTACAGCAAGACTCAGATGTCATCTCATTATCACTTGGGGGCGCACCCGGAATTATTCCTTCTGCATTTGAGGGTTCATCCTCATCTTCCGCAGCAAGAGATGCTATCAGCAATGGAGTCTACGTAGTTGCTGCAGCCGGAAATGATGGCGATCAAACGAATGATAGCGATGTTCATTCTCCCGGTGGGGAAGAGGACGTGATTTGCGTCGGGGCCGTTGACAAGAATGGAAATCTTTGGGCAAAATCCTCGCGTGGAGATAACAATGGAAATCTGTGGCCTGTTCTATTGCCACGCAATGACCCAGACAAGAAACCAGAATTGGTTGCTCCAGGAGAATCTATTCCAGTATTGATACTCGATGACAGATATGGTTACTCCAGTGGAACTAGTATTTCCACGGCCTATGTTTCTGCAAGCCTAGCACTGTTACTTGAAGCAAATCCCGAACTAAAACATGATGGGGATTCTGGAGGGCAAAGTGCAGTAGAGAACGTCAAAGAGTGGTTGAAGGAATCATCCCATCCAAGAGAAGGACAGGAGAGTCATGACGATCACTATGGATACGGATTATTGCAAATAGGAGGCTTGCTAGATTCTGTATCTACAAACTAGTTACCTATGGCAACGATGGTGCCCCCAGTCAAGGGTTGGAAAGCCATGCGACGATTCTGTGAAACTTCTTTCACCAGGTCGATCCACTCTTGGAAAGCCTCTATCTTGCCTTGATCGGTTTCATCTTCAGCAGGCACCTCTGGCTCGATTGTCAACAACCAACCATTATCACTGAGCAATGGTAATGCAGCCCTGATACAATTCGACTGGCCGCTTTCTCCCACATCGATAATAACAAGGTCAACAGGTAGATGCAATGGAGCCTCCCCCAAAGAAGCCTCTGCAGACTGGGTACTGATGCTTGAAGAGGCTGCATTCCAAGCAGCGGCTTCAGCAGCCAACTGTTCGAATTTTCCAACTACCACTCTAGCACCAGCAACCTCGGAGTATCGTTGCAAGAGTCGCTTGAGTATTACGCCGAACTTAGGGCCTGCTTCCACCAACTCATATGAGGAGGGACGTTCATCCTCTCTTTGCCAAAGATCCAGAAGCCAAGACGATAGATGCCCTATTCCCGCTCCAACCTCAATAACTCCAGTAGGTTGTAATCGTGCACAGATATCCCTGATTCTTCTGCGAATCGACAGGGATGGAGATTGTAACTCCATGTGCTTCAACTGCACTCCAATGTTAGTTGCCACCTCTGGTTCGTCTCGCGGTTGGGCAGGATTTCTAGCCAACAATGCCGCCATCGCTTCATCTTGGCTGATGGTGGCTGTATCTTCCATGCCCACCTCTCCATGCGACTGGGATTTCAAGTCATTGACACCAATACTCAGCATCGCCTTAAGAAGGGGACGCTCGCCGCTTGTTTGAGGAACATGGCGAATCAGCCCCAAAATGATGATGATGAGGTCATCGAAAATGTGGTTACTTGCCCTGGTTGTGGCGAAGAGTGTGGCCACTCGGTTCTTCGCGAACGACCACGGGGCAACGGTGTTGATTTCCTGCTAAAGTGCGATGAGTGTGGCAAGGTTCACACGGTTGAATTCCGAACGCCACCGGCAAGAACCATTCCATTCATGTTGACAGAAGGGCCAGAAAGTAGAGTGGTCCATCTAGATCTGGATGCAGATGAAATCCTTACCGAAGGAGATGTTTTCGAGCATGATGAAGCCGAATGGCGAGTCAGCAGAATAGAAGATTTGGGGGGCAAACCCCGTTACAAACGAGGCGTTGACCGTATTGCAAGAGTTACTGCTCTTCGCAGTGATTTGGTAAGGGTAAAACTGACAATGACCCGTGGAGATGACTCTGAAGCAGATGTCATTATTGTTCCAGGAGATAAAATGTTCAGCACCGGCACAATCATGCACCATGAAGGTGAAAAGTGGAGAATCAGAGCCTTACATTCAGGAACAGGTAGAACATTGAATGGAACCATGGAGGCTAGAGAAATCAAGCGGATGTACTTGCATGAGCCGCCCTCGGAAGACGAATACGTTCC
This sequence comes from Yoonia sp., assembly GCA_964230945.1. Classification (GTDB taxonomy): domain Archaea; phylum Thermoplasmatota; class Poseidoniia; order Poseidoniales; family Poseidoniaceae; genus UBA226. The sequence goes on along the minus strand of CAXRJJ010000026.1, from coordinate 1,457 downwards.
ACGAACTGAACAAGAAAGACGCAGAGCGTGGCAAGAAGGAAAACTTGGCTATAATCCAAACCCCGTGAAACCGGAACAACCTAAGAATCGAAAACGTTGATCAGCGTTTGTTTGTCCACGGCATCAACATGGCCTTGGTCACATGCCAGGCAACCGTTGGATTCTCTCTTAAACGGCGCATTGAATACTCATACCATTGCTCACCATAAGGAATGTAGACTCTTGTTCTATGTCCTTGGGATGCCAACCTGCGACGTACGTCTCCCCTAACTCCTAACAACATCTGGAACTCGTATCCATCTCCCTTACCTTTGCGAGGCGGTGGTGCATCAGGGCGCGGATCATCGACTCCCGGACCCATCTTCCTCTCTTCCAAAGCAGCGAGTGCATGGTCTATGACGGGGAGGTCATGGCTGGCAATTGCAACATAGGAGGAGCCATCCAACATCTTGTCAATCGCCTCATTGCTAGCATCAACTATCTCCTTGTATTGAGTATGCGCTATCTCAGATGGCTCGAGGTATATTCCCTTACAGATACGAAAATCGGCCCCGGACCCCAGTTTTGAACAGATGTTCTCAATGTCAGCATTAGTCCTGAACAAACGCGCTTGAAGCACTACTCCAATATTCTCTAAACCCTTTTCGTGCATGGCCAAGCAAACTTCGATTGTATCATCTGTCACTCGATGATCTTCCATATCAAGGCGGACAAAAATCTGATGTTTTGCAGCCTTTCGCAACAATTTTTCTATATTTGCCAATCCCTTATCACGGTCGATCAACAAACCAAACGCTGTGGGCTTGATTGAAAGATTGGCATCCAATTTCTCCTTGACAATCATCTCGAGGAGACGTTCGTACTCTTCGATGAAATAATCTGCCTCTTCGATACTGGTAATCTCCTCCCCTAAAACGTCAATCGTGAAACATGCATTCTGCGACTCGAGCTTTCTCATTACCCGCAACGCCGACTCAATATCTACGCCTGCGACGTACCTACGCGATATCCAACGCACGACAAATCGTGGCATGATGGGCATCATCGCGACGACCATGCGTCCGAATAGTCTAGACATGGCTTCCGTTAACCGCTTCCTTTGGCGATTATTGACGGTTTCCAATGACGATTCACTCTAAGATGAAGTCTCTAGTACGTCCTAGAGGGATACCAATGTCCTGCAGATGCCTCTTGATTGACTGCCTTTGCCACCCCTTGAACGACTTACGGTCCATATAAGCCCAAATCTCTCCTTTAGGGAAAGCACGACGCGTTGATTCGATAGCGGAATTAATCGCTTGCCTCCATTTGCCAGCGGGTAACTCTCCGGTCAAGGGATCCCATGATTCATCTTGTGGCTTATCCATTGGTAGGGAATGGCCCCCAACCATGTGTCCTAACCATATCCCCTCATGGGCCGCAAGTCTACCGATGAATGGAGCATAGTGTCCTCCCCC
>CAXRJJ010000025.1:0-10683 GCA_964230945.1 Yoonia sp. | reverse complement strand
TCATGGGTTTGGGTGAAGAATGTGACTACTTCAGCAGCTCAAATATATGCTACACCAAGCATAAGCAGTTTTAGTGATGGTAGCATTTTTGTTGGCTTCAGTGATGGTCATACTGATACCTCTATCGGAGAATTGAATTTGTTAGGTATGGCTTCATTTGAACCAACCAGTGATGCTTGGTTTGCTGCAGCAAGAATCGATAGTTCAGGTAGTATGCTATGGTCCTATTTTGAAGACGACTTTGGTATGAGGGATTACGGCGCGAACAACAGAATGTATGCTGTCACAGGTGATGATGATTATGTCCACGTCATTATGGAAACAGAAGACAGTTCTGATAGTGCATACTTCAGAACGATTGCATTTGACATCGATGGGAATATTGTATATCAAACTGAGACAGACGGCGGACAGAATAGCAATTACTTGTATGATTTTGGCCTTGATTCCTATGGTGCTCCATTCTATTTCATGGAATCTAACTCCCAATATTGGGGCGGTTCAACAACTACTACTGATTATGGCTCTTCTCAAACCCAAGGCATGGGAAGTTCTTATGCTCGCATTTACAGAACTTTCAGTACTGAAATCTTCGAAGCACATGAAGTCGAAACCAATTATCCAATTGCTAATCAATACGTAATTCTCTATCCCGTAAATACGGATGTTCTAGATTATGCCACAAGTTGGACTATTTCTCCAAGCCTACCAAGCGGACTGAGTTGGGAGGGTTCCACAGGTAGGATCACTGGAACGGCTAGTAGCAATTCATCTAATGTAACATACACGATTAATGTGACACTGAATCATAATAATCCCAATTTAAGAAATTCTCATTCGTTCCAATTGACATTCCCAGTTGCTGACCCTGCTCCAAATGTGATTTTCGCCTCCGGAGATTTGTCGCCTGTACTTGAGAGGGGGGCTCCTATGACTACTATTTCTCCTACTTCGGGACTCGATGATCAGTATCTTTCGTATTTCACAACAGACCCTGCTCTGCCCTCAGGCTTGTCAATAGACTCGGCTACGGGAGATATTTCGGGAACTCCGAATGTGAATCTATCTTCAACAGATATTACCATCAAGGCCTGTAATAACTGGGGCGTTTGCAAGGAACATACTCTCACTTTGACGATTAATGAGCCGCTTGCCTCTATTTCTTATTCTCAAGCGCAGATTTCGCTCAAGAAGGAAGAACCGATGGCAGATTTGGAACCTTCTAATTCAGGTGGTGCGGTAGAAACCTGGGAAATAGATCCCTCCTTACCAGTAGGAATGGCGATGAATGAATACGGTGTTATTTCCGGAATACCAGTGGCTAACCAAGACAATACCACATACACAATCTTCGCTAACAATTCTGGAGGTAGTGTAAACACGACTTTGACTATCTCAATCAATGGAACTGGAATGTACATCTTCTATCCATATGATAACCATAGAATTGCGGTGAATCATCCCTTGGCTACTATCTATCCCTCGCAGAGAGGTGCTGCTGCGATAACATGGGAGATCTCACCTACCCTTCCACAAGGAATGGAATTCGGTGAAGGTAATGGTAGCATTTGGGGAACACCGATAGAATTGATTTCGGACACCACATATACTGTCTCTGCAACTGGAATTGAACCTGATATCAGTGCAATAACTACGATTACTTTTGCAGTTCTACTGGATATCGATTCTGATGGAATCCCTGATGAATCAGATGATGATGATGATGGGGACGGTTGGAGTGATACAGACGAAGCCGCTTGCGGTGGAACTGATGCTTCAGATCCAGATGATGCCCCATTCGATGGTGATGGTGATGGAATCTGTGACAGTAATGATGATGTCAATGATGCCCCGATTCTACTGTTCTATGATAGTTCGACAGTTGAGATATCTCTCAATCTTGAGATGTCTATCTTCGAGCCAACTACCGTTGGTGGGGATGTGACTTCTTGGTCTATCGACCCATACTTACCTCTTGGTTTGACTTTCAGCGGCAGTAGCCCTGCAAGAGATAGTGGAGATAATGGTTCGATATTTGGTACTCCAACTGAGTTGAGTGCTGATACTGTCTACACGATTACTGCAAGCAACGCCAAGTATAGTTCGATATTCGTTATCAACTTGGCAGTTCTATTGGATACTGATCTTGATGGAACTCCAGATCGTGATGATGACGATGATGACGATGATGGTTGGTCAGATGAGATTGAGTTACTCTGTGGAAAGGATTCGCTGAATGGCACTGATACTCCAGCCGATACAGATAACGACCAGATTTGTGATTATGTTGATGATGACGATGACGGTGATGGATTCATCGATACCGAAGAGCAGGAGTGTGGTTCTGATTGGAAAGACTCTTCCTCTGTACCAGTAGATGCAGATGATAGTGGAGTCTGTGATGGATTGGAGACCGATACTGACCAAGATGGCTGGCTTGATGGTATAGAATCCTCATGTGGAACGGATGCTAATGATGTAAACGATGTCCCTACAGATCTTGACAATGACTTCATCTGTGATTCTCTTGATGATGACAAAGACAACGACGGCTATGCGAATTTCGAGGATGATTTCCCAGAGGATGCCGAGGAATGGCTTGATACGGATTCAGACGGACTCGGCGATAATGCTGACATGGATGATGACAATGATTCTTGGACAGACATGTGGGAAGGACTGTGCAATACTGATTCCAAGTCTAACAATAGCGTGCCAAGTGATTTTGATTCCGATATGATATGTGACTTGTTTGACGATGATATCGATAATGATGGGGTCTCGAATGAACAAGATGCCTTCGATGAAGATGCAAACGAGACCACCGATTTCGATGGTGATGGAATTGGCGATAATTCGGATGATGATGACGATGGCGATATGTGGTTGGATGAAGATGAGGTTGCATGTGGCACAGATCCATTCGACAACACTTCCACACCTGAAGGAATGGCTGATTGTGATGCCATCAAGAAGAGCGACGAAACTGTGGAAGAAACAACATTTGCCTCAAAATACTGGTGGATATGTGTACTATTCCTTCTACTGTTGTTGTTCCTAGTGCCGCTGTTCGTAATTGCCAAGGAACGGGGTGAGTCGATTTTCGTAATCTTAGGAATGAGAGGTAAAGGCCCAATGCCGCAATACACAACATCAGTTCCGGATTTCATCTCTGGATCTGGAACCAAGGTTGATCCATTCATCCTGCAAACTGTTGAAGGTGTACGTTCTGGCAAGAAAACATCCAGTAAGGAATCAATCACGATAACTAATCTTCAGCCTGAAACTACAGTACGGTTCATGGACTTGAATCAAGAAACCAATGAAGGTCGCTTCAATATGGCAGATATTCTGGTTGAAGAAGATGATAGTAGCGAGGAGGAGGAACATGAATCTGGCTCTATCTCATTCAAGTTGAAATTCGAGGATATCTATGACTCTAATGATGGTGAGGAATACACATGTTTGATGCGAGTTGGTGACTCCTCAGTTTACTTCCAGTGGACTGTTTCTATCAAAGATCCATCTGGACGCTCAAAGAAGTCAAGTAAGGATGAAGAGGCTTCGAAGAAGGCTAAATCCGAAGCTGCTGCGGCTAAGAAGAAGGAACTTGAAGTCAAAAAGAAAGCAGAAGAAGATGCCCGAAAGAGAATCGAAGAAGAAGACCGAATCAAGAAGGCTGAGGAAGAAGCAAGGGCAAAGGCAGAGGCTGAAGTCAAAGCCAAGGCCGATGAAGAAGACCGAATCAAGAAGGCTGAAGAAGAAGCAAGGGCAAAAGCAGAGGCTGAAGTCAAAGCCAAGGCCGAAGACCAAGCTGCAGCCAAACTTGCGGAGATGGAAGCAAAGATGGCTGAGAAGATGGCTGCGCTTGAAGACAAGTTAGAAGGTCTATCTAAGAAAGAAGCAGAACTCGCTAGAGTTTCTGCTAAGGCTGAATTGTTGGACTTGTCAGAACTTGGTGAAACAGAAGAGACCACAATCAAAGAGGAAATTGCAAAAGGCAGTGACAGCATCAAATTGGCTGATGCCTCAGAATTCCCCGAATCAGGTAGAGGTTATGTTAACGATGGCGAGGGTGAGAATCTCAGCATTAAGTGGAAGTCGAAAGACGGAGATTTGTTGACTGGAGTTTCAGGAGTTTCTAGAATCATCGTTTCAGGCGCTAAGTTCTACAGAAAAGATGAACTTCAGAAAATCAAGGGCATCGGTCCATTCATTGAAGAGAAATTGAATGCTTTGGGCTTGTACACTTTCCTGCAATTGTCGAAGATGGATGCAGAACTCGAAGATCAAGTTAACATCGCGATTGAATTCTTCCCCGGTAGAGTGAAGAGAGATAAGTGGGTCAATCAGGCAAAGGAGTTTGCCAAGTAGGCTCTGAAAGCAAAGGATGGGTTTTGAGTGAGTGGAATAATCGAGCAGTTGGAATCTTTGGATGATTCTGTTAAGTTACTGATATGCATAATTGGGATAGTTTTCTCTCTAATACTTTCTAGGTTTTTGATCGTTAAACCCTGGTTGAGATTGGTCAAATTGACCAGTGCAGAATGGGATGATCAGTTACATGCTCCAATTTCAAACCGATTATATGCATTCATTTTGATTGGTGGCCTTGACCTTTCATTGACTTGGGTCTATTCTTCTGAAGGAGAATTTTCACAGGTCGTTGCGCCATTCTTCTCAGTGTTTTACATCATCCTCTCAACATCGTTGGCCAGTGTTTCTCTCAAGCACATAGTTCCTGTAATTACTGATCGATTCAGCAACAAGAGCAGTGTTACCGTTTCCGGAAGTAACCCGCTGATAATTTTCGTTTTCAGAGGTGCAGTCTGGTTCGGTGGAATTTATCTCGCACTTTCTGAGATGGGAATTGAACTGCTAGGTCTGTTGGCATCATTGGCAGTATTCTCGATAATTATCGGTCTTGCAATGCAGCAAACGCTTGGAAACATAGTCAATTCATTCATGCTAGCTTTGGATCAACCCTTTGAGGTTGGAGATAGAATAGAAGTGGATGGCATACTCGGTTCTGTCGCTTCTGTAGGTATTTTGTCGACAAAGATATTGACGTACCACGAGACTCTTGTTGTTATCCCAAACAATACTCTAATCAATTCTACAGTAATCAATCATGCAAGAGGTGGTGGTGATGGAGTTGCTCGAAGAATCTCATTGGTTCTTGACATTGGAGTAGATTATGGCGAGGATGTCGACCATGTGAAGTATACACTTCTGAAGTTGATGAGAGAGTGCCCATATGTCATTGACAAACCGAATCCAAGAGTGTTGTTGAATGAGTTAAGTGATTTTGCCAAGATTTTCCGATTATATGGTTGGGTAAAGGATTACAGCGATGAATGGGTCGCAAAAGATTGGTTGTTGAAGGCTATTGATGAGAAGTTCTCCGAGGAGGGTATCGGCATACCATTCCCTACTGCTCTACACATCAACAGGGAGCACAAGTCGACGGTGAATACTCGAAAGAAGAATGCCAGCGTACGCCTTGCAAGAATGCAGATGATCAAGGAAGACAAGAAATTGCGTGAGGAGCGAGAATCCGCAAGATCAGAACTTGAGGATATACAAGAGCGTCTGAAAGATATTGAATTAGAAAAATCTGAGCGCGCAGCATTAGAAGAGGCCGCTCGAGAACTTGAGAAGATAATCTCGATGTTCGATGCAGGTGAAGATTGAATCTTGTGAGTATTTTTGGTGATTAAATGAAGAGGTTTCCTCCTCTATTCTTTGCCCTACTAATTCTTCTTGTGCCTTGTTCAACGGTATATGCACAGATTGGTAATCTGTTGAATTGTCCGACCAGCACTATCTTTGGTTCCAATGAACCTGAACAGGTGCATATCTCATTGACAGATATTGCAAATCAAATGCAGGTCTCTTGGGCAACCGAGGCTCAGACTGATTCGGTGGTCGAATGGGGCCAAGATGGAGATTTGAGCAGTAGCGCTACGGGAGATTCATTCTGTTATGACCACGACATGGTCTTCCATACTGCGACCATGGATGGATTGTCTGAGGATTCCATTTACAGTTACCGAGTCGGTGATGGTGACTCTATGTCAGAGGTCTTCACCTTCCAAACCAGAAACAGTTCAGGAGTGGTTGATTTCATCGCTTTTGGCGACCATGGTTTGAGTGACGAAGGAATGACGACAACAGACCTGATAACAGATAGCGACGTGGATTTCGTTCTACTTTCTGGAGACATCTCTTATGCCAACGGTGAACAATCTGTATGGGATGATTACATGACTTACAATGAGAAATCCATGTCTAGAACACCTTGGATGATGGCACCAGGAAATCATGAGAATGAAACTGGGTATGGTTTCAGCGCCTATGAAACGAGGTTTGAGTTTCCTTCACAGGGTGGAAATGATCTGTATCATCACTTCACAGTTGGTGCTGTGCAGGTCATTCAATTCTCAACTGAACATGACTTCACTAGTGGAAGCGAACAGTACAATTGGTTGGAAGGAAGATTACAGAATGCGAATGCATTACGCAGCGAATTCCCTTGGATTGTCATTTCTGCACATAAGCCGATGTACACTTCGCATGGTAGTGATACGCACGACATCGATGTACAGCTAAGAGATGCACTTGAGGCGATGTTTGTTGAAAACAATGTTACTCTAGTCGTCTGGGGTCACGACCACTTCTACGAGAGAACTTGGCCAGTATACGATGAAGAGGTCTCTAGTCGCGGTGACCCAGGAGATGAAAGTGTATTCTCCGGAGATAATCATCCAATTCACATCGTTGCTGGAACTGGAGGAAGAGGTGAGTATGAGTTTCAAGATGACCAGCCAGATTGGTCTGCATATAGGGAGAACTCCTATGGTTTCTTGAGAATCAATGCTGATTTTGAGAGCATGAAGGTGGAATATCATCGCCAAGATGGAAGTATTGGAGATTCATTCACTTTCAGGCAAGGAACACCAATCCCTGCTGTGGAAGAGGAATCTTCCTTTCTCTTTGCACCTTCGGCTATTCTGACGTTGTTGATGTTCCTTTGTGCCGCTATATTGCCGCATCGATGGAATACCGATTCGCAAACTAGAGATTGAATCAGACCGGTATTCCAACATTGAACCGGCTTGCCAAGAGGCTTGCAACCTCCCTCCACAATTTACGCAGTTTGATTTTGACGACGTTTTGTTCTCATTGCTGCTATGGTCAGCGCAACAATGGATAGAAGAGCAGGGAATCCAGGGACGAACCCTGAGTCAACTGTATCATCCTGATTATCTTTGGCTGAATCCTTGTCATCTGTTGCTTCTTGTACCACTATTTCTGCCCTGAGAATCTTGACTTCGTAAACTGGTCTGTCGTAGTTTCCTGTTTGAACTTGACTGATTGCATCGATGACATCAATTCCTGATACGTTTTGTCCATCGATACTTCCTCCAATGGCTGCGCCGAAGACAGTATGAAATCCATCAAGGTGTGAAGGCGTCACGTCTCTATCGACGAAAAAGAATTGACTTCCTCCAGTATTTGGATTTGAAGTCTTGGCCATAGACAAAATTCCCGGATGATGTTCAAAGCCGTTATCTGTTTCATCCGGTATAGTATAACTCTCGCTATCACATTCCGTGGCTAAGATTCCATTACAATATCCATACCATTCTGCTGCATATCCTCCATAGCCATTAGAATATTGAAAATCTCCACCTTGAATCATGAATCCATCGATTATTCGATGGAATATTGTTCCGTCATAATTTCCAAGGCGTATGTGTTCGAGGAAGTTCGCAGAGTGAATAGGTGCTTCATCCTCATACAATTTAATTTGTAAAGTACCAATGCGCTTGATGCCTTCAGAATCGGTCCAACTCAGGTGGAATATGACATCTGTATCTGGCAGAGGATCAACGTATTGGCTGCAGTTACCTCCGCTTGGACAAGGAACCTCATCATATGTTGGAGCGCATTCATTGAATTCTGTTGAATACGGATCGACACAACACCAATTCATTGAATGGAAATCTGAACCAAGTCCGTTAGGATCACTAGGATATGGATGGCTAGCAGGACAACTCGAATCGTATACCACATTCTCTTCTTGACATCCATTAGTATCAACTGATGCCCCTACAGGTGTGTTAGGGCAGTCGTCCTCACCATCAGGAATGCTATCTCCATCACTATCCAAGGTGTCATCGGTCTGATTTATCGGTTCATCTTGCAACCCGATAAGAATCACTACTTCCTTTGAATTGAGTGGAGTGTAGGAACAGTCTTGCATGTACATTGGATCTAATGTATACATCCAGCATACTGGTTCGATGATGAATGTGACAGATGTTCCATTACTAATATTGGAGTCAAGAGTGATGTTCCAGGTCGCATTGGTGCTGGTGTTTGAGAATATCATGTAGGCGCTCAGTCCGTAATTACCCACTCCTTCCGGTGGATTAGAGGACACGCCTGCAGTATCATTCCAAAGAACCCCTTGCGGGTAATGGATGCCGCCAGGACAAGCATTGTCCAATTCTGCCGTCAGGTTGAATGAGTTTTGACTGAGATTGGCATCATAGTCGTGATGTATATCGCCGATTCCATAGCAGGTGCTGATGTCTATTGGGCCGATAGCGATCACAATTTGGAATGAATAATTCTGGCTTTCTGTGCAGTTTGTTTGGCAGTTATCTCTCGTTGGATGTAATTCAAAGGTCACAAAGGTACCATCAGGGATATCCTGCGAACGACTAATTTGCCATTCCACAGGGTATGAGGAGTTAGATTCAATGAGATACCTCCAGTTGTTGTCGTCACTACTAACCTCGATGCCAGTAGTATCATTCTCGATTAGAGTGCCCGGATACATCACGCCATCAGAGCAATTGTTTACCAAATCTGCAGAGAGATTGAATGTGTATTGTGATGGCTGACTGTAATTATAGTCATGTGAGACGTTAGTGAAGGTCAGACATTCATTAGAATCTTCACTTGTTAATGCTACAGTTTCATCTTTCAACATGCCCGTTGGGTTTGATTGAATCAGAAGTAGCATGCTCAAGATGAAAGGCAAGATAGACCTTAATCGACTTCCCATGGCACTTGCTGGTATTTTGACCTCTTATGTTTATTCATTACATGCAACTGTCACTTGTGGCAGCACGTACACGAGAATATTAGGAATCAGTACAAGTGGACGTGACGAGATTTGAACTCGTGGCCTCTACCATGCCAAGGTAGCGATCTTCCAACTGATCTACACGCCCATGCGCTTTTAGCAAGCCTTCCAAAGACCCGCCATCCTTGAGGCTTTGGATGTGATAAAGTGAATACTTGGAGCCCCTACGAGTAGTTGTGCAGCCACCCACATTTCCCGATGAGGAACTCTCCTATCTTGAGGAGAACCTAGATTCAGAAGGGGCTGTTTTTCTCAGGTTCCTTAGAGATTGCTTGAGTATGGATTGGTTAGCACAGGATGATGACCGCCTAGGAGTTACTAGATTCGAAGGCGACCACAATGAGGTCTATCGAAAGAAGAGGTTGAAACTTCCTCCTGGGGAGATTACAATACTGTTACATCCCATGTTGAGGGAGGATCCTGCTTTGTTGCGCCATACTCTGGTGCATGAGTTGTTACACGCTGCTGGTTTGGCCAAGCACGATGATGAGCATCATGACCTAGTTGATGCCATCGCCCCTGCACCATCATTGAATGAGTCTCCACTCTTGCAGCGATTGCGTACACAAGTGCTTGGAGAGAGAGAATTGACTGACTGGTCCTGTGAAAATTGTGGCTTCCAATGGGAGCGGAAAACGGTGCGAAAACCGCATCGCTGCCCTAAGTGTGCTCGCAAATTATGAGTGGGCATAACAGGATTCGAACCCGTGTCATCGGCTTAGAAGGCCAACATGATATCCAACTACACCATACGCCCGATGGACCATCCGCAGCGCTCACCCTCCATCAACGCTGTGGCTGCAAGGCCTCGTGAAAGTGGTCCTTCAAGGGACGATGTGCTCATATAGGGGCAGTCGGTCGGCCGACCGTTCACCATGAAGCGAGGCTCCCGTTCTTGGAAGAAGGCCGGTAAGCAGCGTTGGAAGTGGCGCAAGAAGAAGCTGCGTCGCCGAAAGCGTGCCAGGCGCCAAGCGAAGCTTTGATTCTGTGTGAATCAAGGGAGTATAGTATAACTTGGTAGTATCGTGGGCTCCAGTTGCACGGGAATGACGACGAGTGGGTTTGCTGAAGTTGATGATCAACTGGAGCACCGACCCGTGTCAAACCTGAAAATGAAGCCTAAAGTTGGCGGAAAACTCAGAAGAAACCCGCTGGTCAGGGTTCAAATCCCTGTGCTCCCACCTCAATGTAGCTGAATCCACCGATAGGTGTAATTCAATTACAGATAGTGCATCATAGGGATGGGTTTCCGTGGGTCTTTGTAAGCACTCCACCAGCGATTCCTGTGACCGCTCCAACAATTGTCAACCAGACATTCAATCCAGCATTCATACCATCTGTGTCTGATGGTAGCAAAATGTACCATATCAAGACCCCTATTCCAGCTAGCGCTCCTGCGGCAATTCCAGTTATCATGCCAAATTTTTGTGTGTTTACTGGAAGTGCATCTATGCCAAAAGTATTGAAGATAATCAAGAGAGTAGCTCCGAGACCTGCGGCTACTGCGACCCAGAGAATGATAG
>CAXRJJ010000024.1:0-3682 GCA_964230945.1 Yoonia sp. | reverse complement strand
TGTTGGAATTCCTATACACACAATGTTCTATCAGAAGTTGGATGGAATCCTAGAGTATGAAGATTCAAATGAAGATGGGATATTCAACCTGCGAGGTCAAGGCCTTGCTGGAACCCTTGAAGAAATGAAAGATAAGGATCTAGACCACGAGCCAATAGCAAAGTGGGTATCATTCAAGGATATAGCCTGGGAGATGCAAGGATTCAACCAAGATTGCGATGCGAACAACTGCAGTATCGAATTCAGCCTAGTAGCTGAGGATTTGAACTATTCAAGCAAAGATGGGGAGGCCAATGGAACTCTCGAACTAATACGCTATGATTTCAGAATCAATACAAAAGAAACCAGCATCGATGTCGAGAATGTTCCACATTACCGCGTAGGATTCCACCGCGGTTCTGATGACCGAGTCGTCGTCGATGACAGTGATGAAGTCGGAAGCAAGAACGTCTCTGCCGAAGTACTGAACAGTGTCTGGAAATATGACCAGGTCGTCAACGGTTGGGACGCTGAAGGAAACGATTCTCGCCTTCTGACTGTTGTAGAGTATGGCATGGGTTCGTACCTGACAGACAATGTTGCTGGCTGGGCTAAGGAACAGTACGGTAAGTTGCCTGGACCGAAGCCATTCGCTGGCCATGCTCCAGCCAAGAAGGATCTAGGAGCACGTGGCCCTCAGATGGACACCCATGACCAATTCGGTCGGCCACTAAAGTGCAATCTCGATTATGTCGAAAAGAATGGAAACCAAAATGATAACAGTAATGGAAACCAAAATGAGAACAGCGCTAGGGAGCAAATCAAGGAATACAAGAATACTCACTGTTCCAGCGATGGAGAGGAGTTGAAGGAAGACAAGATTGGCAACGCCTCGATGATCAGAGCTGGAGGTCTACACTTCGACGATGAAGGAGCCCGATGGGGCAGTATTCGGTGGGTATCCAACGCCACCATCGATGGAGTAGAGGAAGAAGTGTTGTTCCAAATACACGGAATACGCCCGGTAGTTAGGGCCGACCTTCGAAATAATAGTCTGCCAGATGGAGTATACAAAGGAATCAGGATGATTGGTGGCTACAACCATCCAATCGGAGACAACATTACCCATGATCCAGAGTATGATGTAGACGTCATGACCAACATGGAAACGATGTCATTCGGAGAACCACTACAGGAACTATCTCAGAGAGGCCCTATACAGATGCTGATGCGCCTTGCACCAATTCTTGCTGGAGTGATTATCGTCGGAGTCGCTGGAACGGTCTTGGTAGCAAAAAGAAAAGCACGCAAGGCTGCAATGGTTCCTAAATCTGCAGAATTCCCAGCCATGGGTCAATTGAGTCATCGAAGCAATGATTGGGCCCAATATGCAGGTGAAGAAGACAAAGGTTGACCGACACATCAAACGACATGTTCTTGCCCATCACTCAATCGAGTAGATGAACAGGAGGAGTGCGACTGAGCACAAATAAGCCGAGCAATCGAGACAGATTCCTACTCTCACTCGCGGGTTGTCAGGAATTTCTTGATCGTTATGAGTACCCTCGACGTTTCAGCCTGAGGGGACTTGTTGAAAGACTCGGCATGGCTCAATCGCATATCTCTAGAACTGTCAAGATATTATTGGAAGAGAAATTGATTATTTCTGAGAGAAGACGCGTTGCCAACGAGAGAAAAAGAGTTGTTGCATACCGTTTGACTGACAAAGGTATCAATGAAATTGAATCTCTCAAAAAAGAAATGGCGGATAGACAAATTCTGCACCGAGACGAAGAAGGTGAATTAGCCATAACCAACTTATCCGAACTCGCCCCCAATGAAGATGTCTTGGTCTGGGCGGATATGCTCAAACATGCAGGAACACATGATGGAATGCTACTTATTGAAATGCCAGAAAATGTTGAAGATGGGGAATTAGATCTTTCTAGTGAAACCATTACTCTATTGATTGAATTAGCTGAATTGAAGATGGGCCAAGGACAATCTCAGCAGGCGGCTAATGACTTGAGAAGAGCCGCGAGTCTTCATCGAAGACGTGGTAACTTGCTAGGACAAGCCAGATGCTTACTTACCGCTGCTGGGCTAGATGGAATTCTGAATGATGCCAAACAAGTATGGGGGCTGATGCAGACATCGGGGATTGCTTCATTCAGCGCAGACGAGATTCTAACCATGTGGTCAAACTTACAGGATGAAGAGATGATTGATCATTGTCCGTTTCACATACAGCAATACATTCGTTGTTCTAAGGGTCTGATTTCTGTTGAAGAGGTGCCAGTTACCATTGATGGAAATGCCTTGCAGAATGTATTGTGGCGCGCCAAGAGGTTATCTCTTCAACTCGATGGAGGAAAAGAAGGCGTGAGTGAATCAGAGATTTTGGCGGTCATACAAGAACTATCCACTGGCATGGCGTCGCGTCCGGAATTAGTTGCTGATATCGCTTTGAAGTATGGGAGTCAATCAGCCTTGCAAGCAGCCTGGCAACTAGAACTGCAAATCAATACCGCGGGACACGTTGGATTCTCATTGTACAGATTAACAGGGGATGAGAGTATTCTCAAGCAACTAATGGAGTTGTTTTCTGAATCAGGCGATGAGGCAGGAATAGAGATTTGCAAACAATTATTGTCATGAATGAGAACCTGTTCTGCATAGCATGGATGAGGTATGGTGGCCGCTTAATGGACCTGCGACCTATGGCGAAGATATTCCTTTGTTCAGCCATATGGATTGGTATATCTCAAGTTTGAAGGAAAATCGTCCGCATGATCTGTCGCAGTCCGGGCTACAGTTTGATTGGAGCCAAATTATAGATGGAATCGGCGATATCAGTGATTTACTAGTTCATCCGGAATTTGATGGTTTTGACCTAAGAGAATTGGTCGCAGAACGAGAAAATATTGAGCCCTCAAGAGTGGTCATGACACAAGGAGTAACCGATGCGATCCATCTTGCCTTATCCGCAGCACTTCCCAAAGATGCCAAGAAAGTGGCAGTTGAAGTTCCTGCATATGCTCCAGTTTGTCACTCGGCTAGATTGATAGGTCTTGAAACGGTTGAATTCGAACGAATCATCGATGGTAATGGAGCATGGAGATTGGACCGCGACCGTCTGTCTGAAATTATCCCTGAAGTAGATGGCATCATTTTCACTCCAATTCTCAACCCTACTGGTTTTCGAATCCTTAATGATGATCTCGAATGGCTAGTTGAAGCCACTAGGATGGAGGGAATCCCTCTATTGGCAGACGAAGTATACGATGATTCGATGCGAGAAAGCGAGGACTACAGTCCACTATATCGTCACGGAGAACATTGTGTTAGTATGAACTCACTAACCAAGGTGTACGGACTCGGAGCACTAAGGTTCGGTTGGATTATCGCAAATAAGGAAGTAGCAGCAAGAGCGCATACCGCTTTCCAAACGATGAATGGAATGGTTGCAATTCCAAGTGCAAGAATAGCGATGGCCGTTTGGCCCCATTTGGACGACGCCTTGGAAGCGATTAATTCTAGGCGCAAACAATCATTACCTCTTCTAGAAGAATTATTGCAAAAACATGGCATTGAATGGCAGGCACCTCCATATGGGTTGTTCGGAGCGATAAATGTCGGGTGTGATGGAAAGCGATTGATCGACGGTATTGGCAAAGAGGAGGGGTTGCTTGCTGTACCTGGT
>CAXRJJ010000023.1:0-15105 GCA_964230945.1 Yoonia sp. | reverse complement strand
ATTCGGTCCATGTCTGAAGGGGGAGTCGTCGCTACAGCCAGGTGAAACGAAAGTACTGCGCATTGAATATGATTTGTGGGGCCGTTCATTCACTTGGTGGTCTACAGGAGACATACCTGGAAAGGTCGTTGGCAAATCTTTTGCAATCTCAGAGGACACCAGTGGTGGTTTTGACGATATAGTAGATCGAGGATTTGGAGTTTGGCATAATTCATACGGAAAATATGAGAAGTGGAATGAGAGAACTGGTATGGGCGCCCAGAAGTATGGTACTTGGGCTATCGATGGTTCTGATGCTACATACATCAAGTCTACTGCTAACACAATAACCAGCACTTTGCCCGCAGATAAGCAGAACAATGTCTTTGCCTTTGCAAAGGCGACATTCGATTGGATGCGAGAAAATCTACCGTATGATTCCAATGCACCAGTCGATGGCTCTCGAAACGGACCATTATGTATCCAAGAAGGATTGGGTGATTGTGACGAGCAGTCCAATGCATTCATGAGTATAATGAGAACAAAGCAAGTTCCAACTTGGTATGAGTTTGGAGCTTTGACTGGAGTTACCTACGAGGTTTGGGAGTCGCACGCTTGGGCCAATATCATGATTCCTTACAGTGATGAATGGTGTGAATCCCAACAGGTCACGATGGAAACTTGCTTCGTGCTAGGAAGTGTTGACGTTGTCAATTCCAAGTGGCTACTTCACACTCCAACGGCCTTTACGAACTACATCGAGGTCGCTAGCCCTCCTACTGGTTCGTACATCAATGAATACTATCAATCCCTATCGGGACAATGGGATCCTACAGCTATCGCTAGAACTGTTCACTGGCAAACCATATCTGGTCCTTCGATGCCTAGCGGAACATTCACGGTGGGATGAGATTGAGCCCGTTTAACGGGGTGATAAATTGCGAATTGTGATTGCAGGAGCAGGACGAAGCGGCTTGGAATTAGCCAAGTCCCTATTGTCGGAAGACAAACCAGTCGCTTTGATTGATAATGACCCTCGCGCTATCAAGATGGCACAAGGAGTTGATTGTCTAGTAGTACATGGAGATGCAACTCAGCGCAAGGTGTTGATGGAAGCCGGAATCAACGAAGCAAGTGTATTCATTGCAGTAACTAATTCGGATGAGCGAAATATTCTGGCTTGTTCTCTTGCGCGACACGCACATCGTATCAGTTCAGAAAAGGACTCGAGCAGACTGATGACAATCTGTAGAGTCAATGATCCTAATTTCATGCGAGAAGGAAGAGAGGGGCACCTCAAGAAGTGGGCTGGTGTTGATAGGGTTCTGCATCCCGTAGATGGTTCTGTAGAGCGTCTAAAGACGGGATTGCTGATGACTTGTTTTGACGAAATAATTCCTTTTGGTGATGGTGCTTACATTCTTGAGATGGAGATAACAAAAGATGCACAGGACCTAACCTTTACATCACTTGAAGAGGTCTCTCAAAGAATCAGCGATATGCCTGTCATTGTTGGTATGAAGAGGCCGGGAGATTCCCCATATATTCCAACAAAGCACACCCAACTATTACCAAAGGACAAGGTTGCTGTTGCGGCCATAGGAAAGGATTCGTTCACCAGGGTCGTAAGGCTGTTTGGACACGATGAGGTAGATTTCACCCCCACTCCTAGGGTTGCAATATTCGGAGCTGGTTTGGTTGCTCAAAGAGTTGCAGCATCTTATCTCTCTGATGGATGTAGAGTGACTGTTATCGAATCGAATCTTACCAAGGCGAACGCACTTTCAGGTACCTCGCTAGGCGCCGACTCAAATCTTGATATCATCAATGGAGATCATAACGACCCTGAGTTATTGGGTGAAATTGAATTGGCTAGTCACGATGTAGCAATAGGTGCTTTGGATAACGACCATGCTAGCATTGCTGCAGTAATTTTAGCAAGTGAATTGGGAGTTCCCCGCACAGGTTTGATTCTGTCATCATCTGACATGGTCAGCGTAGTCAAAAAAATGGGAATCACATTCGCCGTTGATCGAAATCGAGTATCTGTTGATCAGATTCTTGCATCTATACATGAGCGATTGACTGGTGTCTATGGAGTGTTGTCGACGATACCTGATATTGTCGGCATTTGTTTCCGTATAAGAGCAGGATCTCAATACGTTTCAAAGGTCATAGACGACCTTCCACTGTCTGGAAACTTAGTGGTCGCATTCTTGCAGAGACCCTCAGATGATGGAAAAATGATGACGCTAAGGCCTTCTGGGGAACGAGTGTTACAACCTGGAGATCGAGTCATCATCTTCGCACCTCCGGAGAGGGTGGATGAGATTGAGCGTCGACTAGGGAGTTGAAGCAATGCGTCGAGATGTAGTCGCACTGATTGTGGGTTGGTCATTGGTGGCCTTGTGCGTACCTTTGTTCGTGGCACTGATGGCGACAGTATTTCTAGACGATTGGAAGTTGGCGATTCAGGCATTCTTACCATCGCTGATGATATCAGGAATATGGGGAGTATTGATGCTCCGTGGTTGGGTGAGAAGTGATACTGATGAACGGCTCAGAGATAGGGAGGCATTTGCTGCAGTTGCACTTTGTTGGCCTGCCGTGGTAGCAATTGGAGCCCTACCATTTTGGCTTTCAGGCGTATTCATAGGGCCGTTTACTGATGATGCGCAAGTGATTGATATCTTGAGAGGCGGAGTGAACAGTTGGTTTGAGTCTATGTCAGGGTTCACTACAACTGGTGCGACTGTCATCGATGATAGTATGAGTCCCGCTTGTATGGTAGCAGTAGTAGAGGACTGTATCAATTCTCAACCTAGGGGTTTGCTACTTTGGAGAAGTTTGACCCAATGGCTAGGTGGTATGGGAATAATCATGCTCGGTATGCTATTGCTAGCAAGAGTTTTGGGAGGGGGAATGAGTCTTGCAAGAGCTGAGTTGACAGGACCATCATTGTCTAGGTTGCGGCCTAGAATCAAGGAAACTGCCCTGTTATTGTGGGCGATTTATCTTGGTTTGACAATCCTCGAGATGATCTTGTTATTCTTTGTAGGAGATATGAACATCTTTGATTCAATTAATCATGGATTAACAACTATGCCGTCTGGTGGTTTTTCAACACATGATGATAGCATTGGATATTTCGATTCGGTTACTATCGAATTGATTATCGTGATGTTCATGATTTTGACTGGAATCAATTTCAGCCTCTTGTATTTCTTGACCCGCCGTCAATGGGGCAAGGTTTTCCAAGATGAGGAATTCAAGTGGTATTTCAGCATCTTATTCGTCGCAATTGTAAGCTGTGCACTTGCTCTGTCCCTCTCTGGTATGGCGGGACATGCCGATTCTGTAAGGAAAGCACTCTTTCAAATCGTTTCAATTGGGACCTCTACTGGATATTCTTCAACTGATTGGGTGCCATGGCCTGTTTTCACTCACATATTGCTATTCTTCCTGATGGTTGTGGGTGCGTGTGCAGGTTCCACTAGCGGGGGTTTGAAAATATTGAGAATCAATCTATCATTAAAGGTCGCAGGTAGAGAGCTTGAGAGGATTGCAACGCCGAATCAGGTTAAGACAATACGAATGAATGGCGAACCAATAGAATCTGATAATATTGCACTAGTAATTGGAATGTTGATCGTTTGGGTCGGCTTATTCATCATTTCAACCTTAGTTATGGCAGTATTCATGCCTGATAGTGACTTCATTACAATCATCTCAGTAATCGCCTCTTCATTAGGAAATACTGGACCTGCACTGGGTGCTTATGGCCCTAGCGCGACATGGGCATCGATGTCAAGTCTGGCTCTATTGTGGACTTCTATATTGATGTGGTTTGGTAGGCTGGAATTGTTGACGGCCTTGATTCTGATGCATCCCAGAACTTGGAGATCAGAAGAAAAGTCAGAGGAGAAGTTAACACGAAGGGCTCTGAAAGCATTCAAGGATTTATTCGGTAAAGAAGAGTGATTAGAATAGAGTTCTTTGTGCAGGGTCCTTGGTTTCTTTTTCCTCAACAACTTCTTCTTCCATAGGTAATTCCTCACTCAGGATTGGATTTGCTATTCTTTCTTGTATTTGGGCATCATATCTTTTGACCAAGTCCTTGGTGCTGGTTCTACTCGCAGGCAATCCACATAACATGGCATGTTCATCTCCACTCAGGCCTAGTGAAAGGCTGATTGTGAAATCATTGGCATCGTTGTCAGGATGGTCATATGCATGTATGGCTGATAGAATAGGCATCAATTCACGCTGAACTGCATGTTTCGATGCATCACTCGTCTCTGCCAATTTTTTCAGGATACCTTGCCTTCTCCAAACTTGGTTATTTCGGCGGAGGAATTCGGGATATGTGGCGCGAATTTTGTCTGGAATTTCTGTTCTAGTACATACCGCAGACAAGATGCCTAATTGTCCGCCCCAGTACCAACTTCGATATGCTCTGTTATGGAAGCGAACAGGAAGAGCGAGATCAGCCCGAGCCAGTGAACGCGCCCCTCGTTCGATGGCAGAAGTACTCTTGAACAGTGAAGAATTATTCCAAGAAACCCAGTTAAGCAAGTCATCGGGCGATGTGTCAAGATTTGGACCAAGTTTCTTCGCCTCAATGGAATCTCTGCATCTATAGAGTCGATCAAGGCCCGGGAAACTACCGAGGTGTTGATCTCTAGTTGCATTGTTGATGTATGAACGAACAGCAGAGACATGAATGTGCCCAGAATTACCCACCGATATAGCCTGAAGATCTCTTACCAAGGCTCTGATATCTCCTGGATTGTTGTTGACTAGGATATCTAAGCCCTCAGGATCTATTGTCATTGACTCGGATTGGAGAATTCGGCGAGCAATATTACGTAAATCATCAGATTTAACTCGATCAAATCTAATAATTTCAACCAAACGAGAGAATCTACTTCGCGCTTCTACCCAACCTGAACCTCTGCCCCATAGTCCCATTTCGTCATTACATGCAAGAACAACTGGATTCTTTGTACTTTGAAGCAATCGCAGCAACTCTGCTTTTCCTCCTCTATCTCCAGCATTAGTTACTTCAGCAGCAGTTGTTTCGTGACTCTGAATCATCTTGTTTATCTTCTCTTCACCCATCTTTGCCAGCCCACCCTGAATGTGGTCGACTTCATCGAGTAAAACCAGTGTCTTGCTCTGTTTACCCGTATTGAACAAAGACTGGTGCATTGCTCCTTGTGTAGCTGCCTTACGAATAGCAGCAGCGTTTCTCGCGTCGCTTGCATTGAGTTCTATAATATCCCAGCCGCGGTCCAAGGAAATGGCTCTAGCCATACTCGTCTTACCTACACCTGGTGGGCCAATCAGTAAGATACCGCGTTTACTAGGCCTGCCTCGTTCCCAATGATTCAACCATTGCTCAATTTGTCGCCTCGCTTTTTGGTTACCTACCAGTAATGCTTCACTAGCCGGCCTGTATCTTTCTGCCCAATCGGTGGGTTGGGCTGGAGGCATAGCAAGTTGTTTGCGACGACACTCCTTGAAGGTTGAGCATCATTCGAAGAGAGAATTCATTTTTCCATCTCTTATGTGGAGGGTGATGTCTTCTATTTTACATCGAATCTGCTTTTGGTCGTCTCTTCGGCGAACAGTTGCGGTACCGTCATTCAGACTCTGATGATCGATTGTAATACACCATGGAATGCCAATCTCATCAGCTCTGGCATATCTCCGACCGATGCTCCCCGAAGCATCGTGACTTGATTGAATTCCATTCATTGAACATAGGATTGCATGGAGGTTCAATGCTAAATCATCCATTCCATCTTTCTCCATCAATGGCAGAACTGCAGCATCGATAGGGGCAACTGATGGAGATAATGAAAGCACAGAATATTGCTCTCCATTCTTTTCTTCTTCATTCCAAGCATGGTCCAATAGATGCCAAATTATTCGGTCGATTCCGAATGCAGGTTCAACAACGTGTGGAGTAAACCATTCTCCATTTATTGTCTCATTGATGTCTTCGATTTTTACATGTTCTTGTTGTACCTCAACAATAGATGAATCGGATAAAGTCAGTTCGAACGGATAGTTCGTTGGTGGCACATCCATCTTTTCCAAAGCTTCTTTGACAGCACCTGCTTGAGATCTGAATGCTGGCCCTGCTGTTGAACCATCTATAGTGACCAAGGTTCTCTTGCTTTGAACCGGCTCTGGCCAATCTCTCCATGCCCGCAATCTTTGACCGGTGTAATTCTCGTGTGCTTCGAGGTCATAGCATCCTCTGTGGGCTATACCTACACATTCAATCCAACCATAAGAACCGAGAATCTCTGCATCCCAGCAATCGCTTGCATAGTGTGCCATTTCGGTTGATTCATGCTGCCTGAATCTCAGTTTTGATGCATCAATTCCCATATGGAACAATAATTCTGCAGTGCTGGCCATGAACCAAGCAACGCTTGGATGCCTGATGATACCATCGTCAAGTGCTTGTGGGATGGTTGTGTTAATCATATCAGAAGAATCCGGGACTAAATTGAATTTCATAGTTGACCATTTTGACAAATCATGCTTAGATTTCTCTTCTGGATCGATGAAATATTCCAGTTCAGCCATGTTGAATTCTCGAAGTCTGATCATTCCTTGCCTAGGGCTTATTTCGTTTCTATAGCCCTTTCCGACTTGAACTGCACCGAAAGGTAAGCGTTGTCGGAAGTGGCGATAAAGAGCAGGAAAATTAGTGAACATACCTTGTGCAGTTTCAGGCCTGATGAATGCCTGTCTCCCACTTGAACCAGCGCCCAAGGTCGTGGAGAACATCAAGTTCTGTGCCTCAATCTTCCCCCACTCCACAGTGCCACAATCAGGGCATGCGGGATTTTTTGAAGCAATTTCATCTCCTAACTCTTCCATTGATAGAGAATCAGGATTAGGATGAATCCCTTCCAAAAGGTGATCTGCTCTGCTGGCTTGTTCACAAGCAAGACAAGAGATTACGAAATCGCTGAATTCACCAACATGCCCACTCGCCTCAATAACAGAAAATGGAGTAACTGTGGGGCAACTAATCTCTACGATATCTCCCTGGGATAGCCAATGGTTTAACCAAATCTGATTCACCTTGTTTCTCAAACGTCCGCCTAGTGGACCGAAATCATACATTCCCGCAGCGCCACCATGAATCTCAAATGCTGGAAGAATAATGCCCCTGCGTTTCAGCATGGAGTTAAGTCGTTCAAGCCTGTCACGGTCCGCCTGAGTCATACCTCTCCCGAATTCAACGGAAGACAACAAGCCTATGAAACTGACTTGATTCACTAGATGAATCATGCGTCTTGTCAACTTGCAACAAAACAAGAAGAAGTATTGAGTTGGATGATTGTATTCGCAATGAAGTGCTCAATGACAACTTGTGAATGGTTGTGTATACGAATAGTTGAAATATGGCTTCATTCCGACTGCGCGCCACCATCATTGAGGAATGAACAATGGCTGCAATAGAGTATCTAGACTCACCGAGCAATCGTGAGGAGTTACTTGAGAGGCTGAGCCCACCTGTGCGGAATTGGTTCGTAGACACATTTCCTGATTTTACCGACCCTCAAAAGTTGGCAATTCCTGCAATTATGGATGGTCGTCATCTATTACTTTGTTCGCCTACTGGTTCTGGAAAAACTTTGACAGCATTCCTAACTATTATCGATCAATTGGTCAGATTGTCATTGAACAAAGAATTGGAAGATAAGGTGTATGCAGTTTACATCTCGCCGATTAAAGCACTAGCCAATGACATTCAGAAAAACCTCATCAAACCATTGAAGGAAATCAAATCCAGATATCTTCCTGATAGGGCGCAGGACATCAGAGTTGGATTGAGAACTGGAGATACTTCGCAATCTGAGCGTCAGAAAATGTTGAGGAAACCTCCTCACATCCTGATTACCACGCCTGAGAGTATGGCAATCGCCATTGCTAGTAAGCGATTTCAACCAATTGTTGAATCAGTTCAGTGGTTGTTAATCGACGAGATGCATAGCCTCGTGCCGTCAAAAAGAGGTACTCATCTTGCACTGACAATTTCACATTTGGATACCATATTGATGAATCCGGTTCAAAGAATCGGTATTTCCGCTACGATGGAACCTTTGGAAACAGTAGCGGAATATCTAGTGGCATCAGATGATGATGAATCTCGAGGTGGCGAGGTAGATGTGTGTATTGCCAAAGTTTCTGGTGCCAGAGAACTGGATCTTGATATTGTATTATGTTCTAATAGATTCAGTGATTTACCACTAAAGGATATTCTCGATCGCAATGTTGAGATGATTAAGGATTTGATTGAAGCGCATAACACTACTTTGGTTTTCGCTAACACTCGTAAAATGACAGAAGAATTAGTTCAGAGATTGAAAGTATTGGGATTAGCTGATTTGGTCGCTGGACACCATGGTTCGATGGATAAGAAGATCAGATTGGGAGTAGAAAATCAACTCAAGAATGGAGAGTTGAGAGCAGTAGTAACTTCTAGTTCACTTGAGATGGGTATCGATATTGGTAGCGTTGACATGGTGGTGCAGATAGGCTCCCCTGGAGACATTTCTACTGCCTTGCAGAGGATTGGAAGGGCAGGTCACCATGTAGGGGGCATACCGCGCGCTAGATTCCTTCCACAAAGCGTGGATGACCTAATCGAACTAGCCGCACTGCAAGCTGCAATTCAGATAGGTGATATGGATGAATTGACCTTCCCCCAGAATTGCCTTGATGTTCTAGCACAGTTCGTTATCGGACAGGTAATTATTGAGGATCGAGATATTGATGAGATTTTCGAAGTAATCAAATCTACTTGGTCCTATAGAACGCTTGATTATGACGATTATATTGAAGTTCTTGATATGCTGGAAGAGGAGCGTAGGATATGGGTTGATTGGGAAGAGAACCTGTATGGAAAGCGAGGATATTCCAGAATGATTTACTATACTAATGTCGGTACAATCGCCCCGGATAACAACTACTTGGTATTCAATCAAGATGGTAGCATTCTAGGACAGTTATCTGCATCTTTCGTTGCAAATCTACGAACTTCCGATGTCATTCTATTGGGAGGTTCGACTTACAGAGTAAACTCGATTCAGGGCAGTAGGGTTAACGTGAATCCTGTTACTGGACACAGACCTACAATTCCTTCATGGTCGGGAGAATCTCGCTCGAGATCCAAGGAGTTATCTTCTCACCTTCTTGATTTGATTCACAATTGTATAGTTTGTCTACGCAAGGATGATGATCCAAAGGATGTCTTGACCAAGGTTTACGGATTGTCAGAACAGGTTTCTACAGCCATTGCGAGATACCTCAGGGAGCACATTATCGATACCTTCCAAGTCCCCGAACCAAACCGTTTATTGGTTGAACAAATCATTGGAGGGGTCCCAACATATCTAATCACAACTTGTCGCGGTAGGGCGTTCAACCAAGCCCTAGGATATTTCATGGCTGGTTTGGCACAGTCTCAAGAGATACATGTTATCGAGTTATCTTTCGACGAAAATGGAATCTTGTTCAAGACCAGTAATGAGGTAGACCCTGGAGACATGTATGAGTTATTCCAAACTCAAAGCCATATGGAAACTATCGAAAGATATGTGATTACCACTCAACTATTCGCAAAGCGTTTCCGAGAGGTCGCAGGTCGTTCAATGATTATTCCACGTAGAATCGGAGCTGACGAAGTGAGTCCGCAACAATTCCAACAAAAGGCTGAGTCTCTTTTGACCAAGCATCGTACCATGGAAGATAGTTTGTTGATTCGCGAGGCTAAAAACGAAATTTTTTGGCAGGATATTGATATCAAAGGCTTAGAGGAATTCTTGGACCGATCGAAGGATGAAGATGTGAGGTTGGTCCATACTAAGGTAAGTCTCCCCTCAAAGATTGGAATGAGTCTATTCATGTCTTCGTTTGAGGACCTTCTATCAATGCGTACAAGGGCCTATCTGATCAACGATATGGATCCGAAGATATTGATGCGTCTATTAGGGCGAAGGGCTCTCGCAACTGAACTAACCAAGGAACAATTGGACTCATATTATCTCGATAAGGTACCGGTCCCCAATAATCCAGATAGTCTCTTACATCTCATGGAACATGGTGGGGGCTTATCCAAGGAATTGTCAAATCCTCTTTACAAAGAGAAACTAAAGGGCATTGAAATTGAAGTAATCAGAGAATGGGTCATTGAGTTAGCAAAGAAAGGCAAGATAACAAAGGTCGAGGGGACTGGAAACAGCGACATCGATGGTAAATGGTTCAGCGAATATATGTCGGAGATTCATGGGACACTAGGAGTTCTAGCAAGTAATGGGGGTCGAGAAATTGATGATCTCAGAGACCTATATGCAGGTGGTTTAGAATTCAAGGTAGCGAGTAAATTTGATGGAACGAAGGTACTAGAATGGAAGCAGCAGCCAATCGGAGATGCTCATGAGGCCTTACGTGTCAAGATAATCGAGATGCTGGGTAGCGAAGGGCCTCAAGTCACCAGCGCGATTACAACGAGGTTACCCTTCCCTGAAACTCAGATAGAAACTATTCTTCATGAATTGGAAATACGCAATGTGATTTCGGTTGGATTCTTCCGTCAAACAGAAGATGCAGAATACATTCTCAAAGTCGATGAACACCGAATTACTGGTGGAGAAGAGGACGTTATTGAATATCGTTCGCTGCAGAATTTGGTACTCCAAAAGTCATTCATCAAGCACAAAGATTTGTTTGATGCTTTCGATGACCACGTTCTGTTCCAGAAACAACAAGAATTGCTCTATAGAGTAGAGGATTTCAGGTTTGCTGATTGGAAGGATTTGCAATTGGATTCAGATGTCGTAATGGGTCGATTACTGCATAACAGAGTGGGCTATACAACACTTGCAAATCTGCCAATGTTACTCGGCCTTAGACCCGAACCTTGGCTTAACGCCCTTGACAGAGAATTGCTTTCAAAGATACATCATGGTGAATTGATAACCAGGCAAGAAATACTCCGTGATTATCCCAAAGGAGAAGAACACCGCGCCCTCCAGAGAGATCTCAAGAATAGTCTAGCCAATCTTGAGAGGCAATTAGTGGTAGTCAAACAATTCGAGGAGAGAGAAGGGCGCCGTCGCCGTATGACCTACTATCGCAGAGTGGTAGAGAAGCCGATGGACTTTGAAGATGCATTGCTTGATCTTATCAGAAGAATCGGTCCCGTAAAATCCCACACTTTACGATATTATGTATCGCATTCTATAGAAATATTAGCCCTCGCGCTTCGCAACCTAGAGGCTGAAGGAAAAATCGTTCGTGTTGTTGCACTACAACCTGAGGCCACAGATTTCTATTGCATTCCTGAAGAGTCTCATAATTTACGCGTTCCAAGCAGGGAAGACAGAACTGTAAGGATACTTACACAATCTGATCCATATTGTTCCCGATTCATATGGGAAGTTCGCTCCAAATTGAAGACAGGTTGGTATTTGCCAGTCTTCAAAGGAGTTGATCCGATTGGAAAGATATTGATGTATAGAGTCAATGATTACCTTGAGATAAAGGACCTTCATATCCCCTATGCCTATCTTGATGAATTCTGTGAAGCCTTTGAAAAATTGCTGGATAATTGGGGAGATCAGCTAATCGATGTAGCGATTATGTCAGCGTTCAATGGGGAAGCGATTAGCGAACTCGACGAAACGACCTATGGTGCGTTGGAATCAATCGGATTCAAGAAGGCAGGAGAAAGATTGATTCGCGGAGGTATAATTGACCCCAAGCCGCGTGAATTGGCTGAGCGGGCACTTTTCTTCAAACACCATTTACATCAATCATCAAGACTAGAGAATGAAACTCAAGCACTGGGAACTGTGCATGAGATCCGCGATGATTTTGCTTTACGAGGACGTAGCGAATTATATCGCGTTGACCTTAAGAGTATGGCTACAGCAAAGCAATTGCATATGGGAATCAATCTCAGAGGCCATCAAGTATGGGCGCCATTGGATCATTTCAGGGAATTAGTTTCAATTCGTGGCCTTGAGCCTGATGAAGATTTGTGGGATGTCTTAGAATTCTTTGACAACAACTCAGACCCTTCGCTATTCATGGAGAGGGCAGCGATGAAGCGCGCAGCCTTCCGTAAGTTGATTCAACCTCTACTTAGATCAGGGCACTTAGTCCAAGATTATCGTTCAGGTTTCAAGACTGTCAATCCAATAATGAACAGCGATCGTGCAATTTTGCGAAAGGAGTATCTCCGTAAGATAGTCAAGGATTATCCTGTATTGACATTGAAGCAATTCCAAAGATTGTCTGGAACGCCGTTCAAACCTGAAGAGTTGAAATCAGTATTACAGGAATTCGAACAGGATGGCACACTAATCAAAGGATTCCTTATTCATGATTTACACGAAGTGTGTTGGGGTCGCAAAGAGTTGTTGCAAGAGGCTGATGGAATACCACCAATAAGGGATTTCGTATTACCTCCTTCAGATAATCTCTCTCCCTATTTTTCTGATATTCTAAGGCAAAGATTTGGATTCGGATCAGCCTATTTGGTATTCCGCAATGCAGAGGCAGTTGCGGCCTTCAAGGCAAACACCAGGGAGAAGGTAATCGAGGTCACCGATTTCGTCGGTGAAGAAAGTGGATGGCGTATAGTCAAGGAGTTTGCTTGGGAACATCAAATGCCTCTCAAGACCAAACTACGTATCGGTGGAAAGAAAGTTCGTTGAATTGTAAAAGACTTCAACCACCTCGTTCATATGTAGAAATTCATGGGTACGTTAATGCACAACATTATTCCACAAGCGCTTTCAGCCAAGAACATGAAATCCAGCCATCGCGATGTCGGATTCCTCTCGATTGGATTGATTCTATTGATGCTTCTTGCCCCAATAGCTGCAGTCTCCAATAGTTTAGTTGGCCCCTCTTTAGCAACTGTTTCTAGTGCTTCTGCTAGAGATTCTGGAGATAATTCCAGCAATGAATCTCATTCGCCCTCAATCTTGGGAACTTACGATAATCCAGCAAATGGGCACCGGTATCACCTGCTTGAAGCGGCTAATCGTTCGGTAAGTTCTGCAACCGCTCAATCTTTGGGTGGTCAGTTAGTCAGTATCGACGATGCTGCTGAAAATCAGTGGGTAGTTTCGACCTTCACTTTTTGGAATGGCACCCCTAGGCACATATGGCTAGGTCTGTCCGATGCTGAAAAGGAGGGTTTCTGGCAGTGGGATGCAATGCAACCAAGTTGGTA
Organism: Yoonia sp.; assembly: GCA_964230945.1. GTDB lineage: Archaea > Thermoplasmatota > Poseidoniia > Poseidoniales > Poseidoniaceae > UBA226. The sequence continues at coordinate 1,850 of CAXRJJ010000023.1, read as the reverse complement.
TCGAAATTGGGATGATACTCAGCCTAGTATGGAGCTGGGAGAAGATTATGCTTACATCTCTTCAGATACTGAAGAAGGTGTTCAGATCGGATTCTGGGCCGATACTGTTGATGAACCAGATGATTTGACAATCCATGGATTAGTAGAAGTCGGAGGTGGAGTAGATTATGCTATTCTGCTGCCCGAAATATAAGAAGAGTCCGGTGATTCAGAGGCTTATGCAATCATTTCAGATGTCGATCACATAGAGATATCAACAGGACTTACTATGGAAGTTAGAGTTATGCCTGAAAATGTGGAAGGTACTCAATTTATCATGATGAAAGGTGATTATGGATGGGGGATGCAGTTGACCGATGGGGTACTGCATTATGCTAATGATTACGCAATAAGAAACCACCCTTCCGCAGAAAGTGTTGAACTCGTGGAGAATGAATGGGCCCATCTTGCAATTACTGTAGAAGAGGGAATAGGAGGAGCATTCTGGGTCGATGGTGAAAGAATAGCCAATATCAGTGCTGATGATGCAGTTATTCCTGCAGGGGATTTTGGTAGTAATTCCTGTTTCCAGAGCGGTGAGGATTGCGATGAGTTCTATATTGGCCGACAAGGTGCTGGCTGTGATTGCAATCATTACTTTGGGGTATTAGATGACGTCAGAGTTTGGGACAGGGCGCTTACTGAGCAGGAGATTTCAGATGCCCATACAGGTCAAGGTCCAGCAACGAATCTTGCTCCACTAATACATCTTGATTTTGATGAAGGAACTGGAGATTCTTCTTGGGATGAAATCTCTCAATTAGAGTCAACTTTCCATGGAGTGGTATGGGTCGACCTTGATGGTGAAGAATTGAATAATCCAACCGAATTACAGAATGGAGATGAATTCTGGAGCCTTTCAGGAAAGGAGGGAACGACTTACATCTACTGGATCGATGTTCCTAATCGTGTCCAGTTCATGAATATTGAATTCTGGGGATGGGATGGAGAGGCGGTTATGTATGTCCGCAAGGGTGCAATTCCAAACGAGCATAACAATGACTATGCCTCAGGCCAAAAGGATGGGCGTTTCGACGATTTCATTTCGTGGGGTTCGGGTAACTACGCTTGGCCCGATGAAGGAGTATACTGGATTGTAATTGAAGGTCAGACTGAGTTTGATTATTACTCGTTGGCAGTTTGGTGGAATGAGGTTCCTGCTCCACCACCATTGGACGAGATGACTGAATTGAACAATGGTATCCCTGTTCCAGATCAGGACATTAGCACTAGCGAGGTTTCCTATTACTACATCGACCTCGATGAAACAGTCGACCTGATTGAGATCGAGACTTATGGTGGAAGTGGTGATGCTGATCTCTATGTCGCGTATGATGCAGATCCGGCTGAATGGAGTTCTGGGAATTTCGATTGGGGAGAGTGGGGCGCTGAAACAGATGGTCGTCAAGGTGGTCCAAATCAAAAGAATCCTGGAAATTCTCAGGAAGATCAGAGGTATGCAAACTCCAAGGGCCCTGATAACAATGAGAAGGTAGTTCTCATGGCGCCAATGCAAGGTATTTGGTACATCGCTGTAGAGGCATTTGAGAAAGTAAGCGACTTGAATATCGTTGCCCGTTTCACTTACCCCCCACCAAATGCCGACCCTGTCAATTCCATTGAATTGCAACCAGGTGTTCCATATACTCCTGTTTCTGGCAATTCCCATTCTGACAGGCATTTCCATATCAACACGAGTTTTGATGTCAATCGATTGGAAATTCAATTAGACGGAGGAACAGGCGATGCTGATTTGTTTTTGAGTATGAACGATGTTCCAAGCAAGGAGGATTATGATGCGGCATCATCGA
>CAXRJJ010000022.1:0-11656 GCA_964230945.1 Yoonia sp. | reverse complement strand
CCTTTGGTCTGCCATTTGATCGCAGCGGTAATGGTCTGTTGTACAACGACCAACTCAAGTTGGCAAGTGTTGTAGCAGTCGATGCTGAAGGAAATGACCGCAAGTTCCACGGACCAATCTACTGGAACATTACAGAGTATCCTGAGGACCCAGCAGAGATGACTTCAGAAGAATTGTCCGCTCACATCACAGAATTGGAAAACCGAATCGCATCTCTGGAAGCAGCCATGGAAGATTTGGATTCCTCCAGTGAAGAATACGCTGAAATGGAATCTGAACTCGAACTTGTTGAAGATGATTTGACTGATGCATGTGCTGTTGATGGAGCGCAATGTAAGTCTGATACAAACAGCGGCTCTCTGAACGAAGAGGTCGAATCTGGAGGAATGGGAATGACTGTCATAGTAGGAATTGGAATGGGTGTAATTATTCTCATTCTATTGACTGTTCTCTTGATGGGCGGCCGCAATGGTGGCTCAGATGGATTTGTAGAATTGGGTCATGTTTACGGAGACCTTCCTGCTAATGACGCCGTTGCGAACTCGATGTATGGTGGAGCGCAAGACCTCTTCCAGCAACCGGTTGCAGCGCCTCCAGTTCAAGCGCCCGCTCCGGTTGCTCCAGCACCGGTTGCAGGTGTTCCACCTGTTCCAGCAGCAGGTCTTCCAGAGGGATGGACCATGGAGCAGTGGCAGCATTATGGTGCTCAGTACTTGCAGCAGAACAATCTCGTTTGAGTTATTGGTGGAGGAATCTATTGGCCGAATATGGACGAACCCATAAGGCGGTCGAATGGTAGGGATTGTTATGTCAGATGATTCTGAGGCACTAGAAGAACTCCCTGAGGAGAAGGATACTCCTCTCGACAGCCATGTTGATGAGTGGTTGGAGTCAGTAGACTTCCAGTCTACGGCTGAGGTTCCAATTCCAGATCGTCTAGTTGATCAGGTCATTGGACAAGAGGATGCTTCAGTAGTAATTCGCAAGGCTGCTGAGCAGCGAAGACACATGATGATGATTGGAGATCCAGGTACTGGCAAGTCCATGCTAGCACGTTCGATGACAGAATTGTTGCCAAGCGATGAATTGGAGGATACTCTATGTTACCCCAATGATGACGACGACAATGAACCAAGGGTCAGAACAGTTCCTGCTGGTCGTGGAGACCGTATCGTGAAGACTCAGCGTGAACAGATTCGCATACAGAGGGAGAAACATCAGAGAACTCTGCTTATCGCAGTAGTTGCAGTAGCTTTCCTCTTGGCCGTTTTGGCCATTCGTAGCGGCGATCTCTTGACATTGATTTTTGGAATGTTGTTGCTTGCTTTCGCTTACATGTTCATCTCTAACAGGTTGCGATCGGGAGATGAAGCCAGCCTTCCTAAGGTATTAGTCAAACATCAAAGAGATGATGACCCTCCATTCGTCGATGCAACTGGTACCTTAGCGGGGAGTTTACTCGGGGATGTTAGACATGACCCCTTCCAATCTGGAGGTATGGAGACTCCTGCTCATGAGAGAGTCGAGGCTGGAGCCATTCACAAGGCCAATGGTGGAGTACTCTTCATCGACGAAATCAACTTGTTGAGACTAGAGGAACAGCAGGCTTTGTTGACTGCGATGCAGGAGCGAGCATTCCCCATCAGTGGACGTAGCGAACGTAGTAGTGGGGCCTTGACCAAGACTGAGCCAGTCCCTTGTGATTTTATTCTTGTAGCAGCCGGAAACCTTGACGCTATCCAAGGAATGCACCCAGCATTGCGAAGCAGGATACGCGGATATGGATACGAAGTATACGTGAATAGTGAAATGCCGGACACCGCCAAGAACCGAAGGCGCCTGATTCGCTTCATCGCTCAAGAGGTGGAGAAGGATTTGGATACCAAGAGAGCGATTCCTCATTTCGATAGGTCCGCAGTTGGTATGGTGTTGCGAGAAGCGCAGAGAAGAAGTGGTAGGAGAGGAAAACTCTCTCTCAGACTGAGAGAATTAGGAGGATTAGTTCGAATCGCAGGTGATCTTGCTGTTGAAGAGGGTGCTGAATTCACTTCTGCCAAACATGTTCTTTCCGCTAGAAGAATCGCTCGGCCATTGGAACAACAGGTGGCAGATAGAATGATTGAGAGACGCCAACAATACAGTCTCCTCGTCAATGAAGGTGAAAGAGTAGGTCGAGTAAATGGTCTAGCCGTATTAGGTGCGGATTCAGGACTATCTGATTTCAGTGGTATCATGTTGCCAGTAGAGGCTCTAGTGACACCATCTCAGGCATCAGGAGGCAAGGTCTTTGCAACAGGTGGTCTTTCTGATATTGCTAAGGAAAGTGTAACTAACGTATCTGCAGTGGTCAAGAAGTTGACTGGAAAGGACGTTTCAGATTTCGATATTCACATTCAATTTGTCGATACACATGGAGTGGATGGAGATTCTGCTAGCATTACGATCGCAACTGCAATTATCAGTGCCTTGGAGAATATCCCGATTAAGCAGAACCTTGCAATGACAGGTTCACTTTCCGTACGGGGAGAAGTATTACCGGTTGGAGGAGTTACAGCCAAGATTGAAGCTGCAGCCAAGAGCGGAGTCAAGACTGTCTTGATTCCAAAGGCGAACGCACAAGATGTATTGTTGGATGATCAGTTCATCGATAAAGTCGAAGTTATTGCAGTTGATTCACTTGATGAAGTCATGGAGAATGCCTTGGTATCTACCGATAGCAAGCCTGGCCTAGTTGAGAGATTGTCCAAGGTCATCGATAAGTTGACTCCTGAGATTGCGGCATCAGGAACTCAGTCGGTTTGAGTCTTCAGTGCAGTTTTTCTTCTTCTGCAAGTCAATTCAAACGAATGTGTTGAAAGGTTGTTTACCAACCCGAGACAATGACTGAACAGACCTCGGCAACTAAGGGTTCTCTTCTAGTCATCACTTTGGTAGTCATCGTTGACATGATAGGATTTGGAATTATCATTCCATTTCTTACATTCATGGTTGACCATCTTGCTCCTCAAGGAACTGACAAGGGTATTTGGGTAGCTGCATTGATGTCTGCTTACGCAGGTGCAGTCTTCCTGTTCTCATCATTTTGGGGCACTCTTTCGGATCGCTATGGTAGGCGTCCAATCCTGATGTTTGGCTTAGCAGGAAATACGGTGGCATTCGTCATCTTCGGACTTTCAACCTCTTTGTGGATGGCTTTCTTTGCGCGTTTGTTAGCAGGTTTATTCAACGCAAACATACCTGTTGCCCGAGCCTATATCTCGGATGTCTCAAGACCTGAAGAGGTTGCAAAGAGACAGGGATTGATCGGAGTAGCATTCGGTGTAGGATTCACAATTGGACCGGCATTGGGAGGTTGGTTATCACGTCCAGCGTCTTGGACTTGGACAGACGCCTTCGTAGGCACCATCTTCGAGACCCATCCGTATCTATTGCCCTGTTTGGCATCTTCAGGGCTATCTTTGTTCGCTCTTTTACTTGCATTCCGTTTACTTCCAGAAAGTCATGCACTAGAGAATCGAAGTAAGGCCAAGAAGACTACTCCGATGAAGGAACTGAAGAGTAAGTTCAGCGATATTGGTAGTTTGATGAAGCGCCCTGTAATCAGCCCATTACTGTTCAGCGGGATGTTTTTCTGGGTTGGTTTCACAATAATGCATGTTGTCTTCATCCTCTTCACCATGATGCCAGCAGAATCCGGAGGGCTTGACTTCAGTGAGTCGGATAATGGGATTGTATTCGCATTTATCGGACTAGTTGGCATGGTGACTCAAGGAGGAATGATTGGACCACTTACCGAGCGTTATGGTTCAAGCAGGTTAATTGCAATGGGCCTGTCCATTGCAGGCTTGGGATTGATTGCGATTCCATATGTTGACATTAGTATTGCCTGGACAGGGATGCTTGTAACTTCATTGTTGATCGCCTTTGGTAACGGCTTATTCACGCCCAGTAACATGGCGATGTTAAGCAACCACTCCTCGTATGATGAACGGGGTTTGGTAATGGGAGTCTCCGAGAGCCTGCGTTCTCTCTGTTCCTTGTTCGGAGTTCTAATCGGCGGTATAGTGTGGGATTTAACCTGGGATGGAGATTCTCTATTCACATATCACACCGCATTTTGGTTATGTGGCTTATTTTCTTTCATCGCAGTCATCATACATGTTACTGGAGGTGCATGGGATGTAGATGACCCAGCGCTGAAGGGCAAGGAGGTTGAGGCAGAATGAGTGGAATCATGTTGGTTGTACATGGCGGTGCAGGACACGGGGCTAAAGACCAACCCGGAGTTGACGCTGCATCTGCCGCAGCATGGCAGGTTCTCGAGTCGGGAGGTAGTGCCCTAGATGCAGTATTGGTTGCAGTTGAAATTATGGAGAATGACCCACGTTTGAATGCGGGAACTGGCGGTCGCCTTAGGGACGATGGTAGTGTTCAACTAGATGCAGCAGTTGCTACTGGTGATGGCCGACTTGGTCTAATCATGGCTATTGAAAATACTCCTAATCCAGTATTGGTCGCTGCGGACCTGCTGGATGAGCCATTCCATATTTTGGCAGGGAGGGGAGCGCGTGAATATGCCGACAAAAAGGGTCATCTCCTTTCAAACGTCCAAGGAAGCCCGAGTCCGAGCGCAAATGATACCGTAGGTGCAGTGGCTAAGGACAAAGATGGAAACATTGCAGTTGCATCCTCCACTGGGGGTTGTAGTGGTCGCCCGGTAGGTAGAGTGGGAGATACTCCAATGTGGGGTTCTGGACTTTGGTGTGAAGAGGACGTAGCAATTGCAGCTACAGGAATCGGAGAGGAAATTATGCTGAAGATGCTATGTCATAGAGTGGCTCAAAGATATCATCACAATGGAGATCTAGATGAAGCGATGAATTGGGGTTTGAATTTGTTTGATTCTGATGTTGAAGTGGGGTTAATTGCAATTGCAGGAGATGCCGTAATGGGTTTAGCAAATACGGAAATGCCTTGGAAGAGTTATACTTGACAATGTATATTCTTCTAGGTTCATGAAGGGATATGTTTTGAACACTTCCCATAATGGAGTACCATGGGTGAGGTGCAACTGGACTCAGCACAATTTGCGAGGCGGCTGGGAATTATCACTAATTTCTGTGTATTACTTACTCTTCTGATATTTGCTGCCATTATGCTGGAAGATGTCCTCAAGCCATTTATTATCGCATTGGGAGTATATTTCATCCTGAAACCGGGAGCTGATGCTCTCAATAAGACGGGTTTCAATCTCTATCTTTCATATTTCACAGTCTTGATGTTGTTTCTCCTACTGCTGGTCAGCAGTGCTTACTATTCATATTCTCAAATTGATGATTTGATGGAAGATGAAGAGAAAATGGCGGAATACAATTCCAATCTAGAGAAAAGATACATCGATCTCAAGGACTCTGCCTTGTTCGGCTCATTCTTTGACAGCGATGAAGAGAATATGTCTGTCAAAGACCACCTAATCACATTCGGTTTGATTGAGGAAGGGGGCGAGGTAAGCGATCTCTTCGGGGCAGTATTGTCATTCATAGGAGGTCTTGGTACAACTTCAATTACAGTACTATTCTTCTTGATGTTCATAATCTTCGAAGCGGGTCTTCTACCGGGAAGAATATCTGCTGCATATCCGGGTGAAGCGAATGAAAAAATCAAGGATGTACGTGCGGACATTGAGGAGAGTATCAATGTCTACATCATCGTGAAAACAGGTGTTGGTGTAGGAACTGCTTCCATAGCAGGTATCATTCTATTCATATTTGGAATCGATTTGTGGTTCTTGTGGGCTCTCTTGACCTTCATCCTCAATTATGTTCCTTACATCGGTTCATTGGTTGCCAGCGTTCCTCCATTATTACTTGGCTTCATTATGCTGGAACCAGGGACTGTTATTTTCATGGGTATCCTGTTGATAGTTAATCAACAGATATGGGGTAATATCATCGAAACCAAGTGGTGTGGTAGTAAATTAGACATCAGTCCAGTATTGTTGTTGATAGTTGCAGCCTTTGGTTTCTGGCTTTGGGGAATCATCGGGATGGTTCTATCCGTTCCATTCGTGGTTATCTTCAAGATCATCCTTGAGAATATTGAACCAACACGTCCGATTGCAATTCTGATGTCTGAACGGGCCCCGGATTTGATGGAGGCTTACAAGGAGGCATTGGCGGATGGCGTCTTGACCAGCGCAGAAATCTCTCATCTGGCGAAGATTCAGCAGAAGATGGGTTTCACCGATGACACAATGGACAAGATGGCAGGATTGGCTGCAATCAACCAAGCCATCGAGAGAGGAAGTGTTACTGAGGATGAGAAGAACTTGGTGGTAAGAGCTGCTGAAATGGTTCTAGGAAGCCGTCATTTGAAGATGCTCAAGACTTCTCTAAAAGCAGGAGTAATTGACGAGCATGCTATGGAAGCAGTGCAATTGATGATTGCTAGACTTTCACCAGAGGAAGAGGAATAGAATTCAACCTAGTCTTTCGAACAGCAGTACCAATGGGTCTCCGAATAGAATCAGTGGAACCAATGCTGGGAAGAGCATGGTAATGAGTGGGAATTTGAGACTGACCCAAGCAGAATCTCTACCCTGTTCCTCTAACTCTTTGATTTGTTGACTCAGTTGTTCCGCATCTGGTGTTCTACGCGGGGGCCGAGTACTACTCGAAACCGTTGTGCTACCATCTGGACTTTGAACCACCTTGTCCAATAGCCAAACGTGCTTATGGGGGATTTCTGCTAATGGCATACGGATAGAATGCCAAGCCATTCGCAAGTCCTTCATGCCTTTCATATCCCCGCGTTTTATGTTTATAGCCAACAGAATGAATGGCAAGATGAGGAATGATAGTCCACCCCAAATGAACAGAGAAATCACTGGAGGTGATCGGATTCCACCTGAACTGAACTCCCAGATTGGCTCCAGCGTGTACCACGAAGGAATCAGCATTGCTACCCACATCATGGCTTTTGCATCTGCGCCACCGTGTAACAAGCGCATTCTCCATGCGAATTCGAATAATACCACCATGGCCAAAGCAGTCATTACCTCAAACCATAGCACCATTTGATCATTTGCAGTTCCATCGAATAGGGGAACAAGCCCTCCACTTGCATATTCCATGGCGCCGAATGCAATGCCTACTATGCCTATCAGATACCACATCGATACTAGAATGTCCAGTGCATTACCAGAACGGATATCGGAAAAGGTAGGTCTACCAATGACTGAAACAGAAGCATAAGCCAGCACACCTGCTGCGCTTGCATATATCGTCCAGTCTGCATCTCTAATCAGGAATTCCAGAACCCAGATGAAAATTAATGGCTTTGACCAAGCAATCCAATGTTCGTTTGGAACTCTTCTTTCTTTGTGGTCCAACCAGGCTGCGTAACCAAAGCAACAAGCAATTGTGAACCATCTGGCGTAGCCCAGAATGTCGGTATTCTCCATTGCCATCAGAAGAGCCGTGGTGGCAATCGACTTAAATCACACATGGTCCCAGCACCCCTTACGGGATGTAATGAGGGATGCTATATGTCAGGGGATATCGAAACCAAGTTACAGCAGGTTGCCTCGGTGATTAATCAACTAGATGACCCGAAGGTGCCGCGAAATATCCGCAAGGGCGCCAAGGATTCAGTCGAGCAATGGTTACTAAATCAGAATAAACAGATTGATGTTAGAATTGCTATTACACAGAATAAGTTGGAAGAATTGTACGAAGACCCGAATATTCCACCTGAATTCGGCACTTTGATTCTTCAGATCAATACTGCTCTTGAGCAGATGCTGAGTGAATTAATCTAAGCAAGTATCTCAGATGCTTCATTCAAGCGCTACCGCGACGCTCGATGTTCTTTGGTCTGAGACCTTTGTAGCTACAACGACGGCACGACTTTGCGCGCACAGCATTTCGTGCATTACAGCGCATGCATATCTTCCTGTGCAACAGGCGAGCCTCTGCTTCCGGAAATCGTGCCATGGGGCCGCCGACCTGCTTTCACTCTTTAACCACACCGCTTGAGCATCTTTCCTTAGGCAGACACAAGAACCTGTCCCGTGGTCGGAACTTGATGCGCATAGTCAGATTGCCGGGCATTCATCATGATGCCAATGCAACTCTTGTCATGGGCAATGTTGGAAACCTGTTAATCGATGTAGGAACCTCTTGGTACCAATTGCTCATTCATGAGCGCTTAATGGGGCAAATACCAGAAGGAGAGGGTTTGTCGGCAATTCTACTCACGTGTAGGAGATTCAATCATGCAGGAGGTGCGTCCTTCATATCCTCTCAATTCTCTAATGCTCCAATACACATCGAAGCTGGGGCTTCGGCTGCATTAGCAATGGGTGATTTTGCCTCTACTGGAGCAGGGCGCTTCGATTCTGATATGCCCCCAACCGAAACCGAAGCGGTCGTTGATGGACAGCAATGGGATCTGGGAGATTGTATTGTCGAAGCGATATCTACACCAGGCCACACTGGAGATGGGATGACCTATTGGGTACCAGAGAAACAGGTTGCATCTACAGGTCCTTTAGTTCCTCATGCAAATCACCCCTCCCGTTGGGATATGATGGGCGGCTGTCTACCTGATTTGGCTGACAGCATTGATGTGTTGTTGGACCTTGAACTCAAGATGTTGATTCCAGCGCATGGAGGTACAGTTTCTGGAACTAAGGAGGTAGAGGCAGTTCTCAATAAACATCTATCTTTCTTTGAGGAATGTATTGCAGATGATGGTTCCAGTCCTTCAAATTGGCCTCGGCCATCCCAGATGTCTACTTTCTTGTCCCCCCGCCCATCTTGGAATGTACAGATTAAGGAAGAGGAATGAGATTTCGTATACTGATTCTAGTGTGTTTCATACCATGGATTGCTAATATTTCATCCTCTTCTCTATGTAACAATTTTACCACCTCTTCACATTGATGAACATTGAATTCAATTAGTGGTGAATTTAGTAGTCTTACACTCAGAATGGATTCATGGATCAACAAGAGAAATCCCTGTCCTCCTACGTGGACAATCATTGAATCGCTCGGAACAATATCCAATCTGCATCTATCCAGAGTTATCAATGAAGGAAATGCTAACCTCAGGTACAGTCCTGTAATTCCGAATATGATTATACTTGAAATGGAATCCTGGGGTCCAAGGCAAGGGCATAGGGAGATTATACTCTCTTCCATTGAGAAATGCTGTCGTGGACCCTTGATAGGTTGCCAGATCAGTGTTTTACCACTCGCTTCAACAACACCTGAAGGCGTTTCAAGCAACAACATGCTTGCATTTTTTGCCTCTTGCTATGATACTCTTTCCATAGCCCTTCGGTGAAAGTGAATCAGTATTCCTTGTCATCCTTGGTTTCTTTCTTGAAGTGCCGGTAACAGGGTTTGCAAACTTTAACCCTCCCTTTTGCCTCACTGAATGAACCATCTCCCCATATGTCTTGGGCATCAATTCTAGAGATTGAACGACCACCTAGACTCTTATCGGCCCATCCTTCACAGGATTTGATGGCGCAGGGCAAATCGCCTTCTTTCTTTTTGCCTTTCTTGCGGTCAGCACTACTTTCTCCGCGCGCCTCTCGGTGTTTGCGCGCCTTCGACTTGAAACCCATGTTTTCTCACTCCTATTCGCTATTCATCAATCAATCGGTTGCATCTATGGTTGCATCCCTATCTGGGCCAACTCCCACGGAACTGACTGGGACCCCAAGTAATTGCTCAATGTGTTCGATGTATCTTCGAGCATTCTCCGGCAAGGCGGAGAAACCACTGTTTTGCACTGAGGCTTGCTCAGCGAGTTCCAACCATTGTTCTAGTTCCAAGGATTCGAAACCAGGAAGTTCGATCAGTACCGGTTTGCATCGAGAAAGTGCTGAGGCACTGGCCGGTAGGTCGCGAATTTCCTTTCCATCTAATTCGTAGCCAACACAGATGGAAATCTTCTCCAAGCCGCCAAGCACATCCAGTTTTGTTAGCGCTAGGCTGCTGAATCCATTGACTCTTTGAGCATGTCTTAGTACAACTAGGTCTAACCATCCACAACGCCTTGGTCTACCGGTAGTAGTTCCGAATTCATGCCCCACTCTGCCTAAATGTTCACCCACTTCATCGAATAATTCACTGGGGAATGGACCATGTCCTACTCTAGTGGTATATGCCTTGACCACTCCAATCACTTCATCGACATGTCCAGGATGAATACCTGATCCATGTGTAGCGTTACCTCTGCAGGTTATCGATGAGGTCACATAGGGAAATGTGCCTTGATCAATATCCAATAAGCACCCTTGGGCTCCTTCGAGAAGTACTCGCTGCCCTGTTGCCAACGCAGTATCGATCATGACACCGGTGTCCTTGATTGCAGCGCCTAGGTTGTCATCTATCCATGCAATGTCATCTGCTAATTGTTGAGCATGTCCTTCAGTAGGCAATCCAAGATGGTCCAAAACCGAAATCTGTCTTTGAGCCATTTCCTGTAAAGCCACTTCATCAGCCAATAATTCGGATATATCAGCAAACCGCAATCCTACTCGGTTGATTTTGTCGGCATATGTGGGGCCGATTCCACGTCCCGTTGTTCCTATCTTCTGGTCTAGTCCATCCACCAATCGGTGGAATGGAAGTATGACATGAGCTCTACCGCTTATATGGAGTCGAGAACCAAGTGGATTCTCGCCGGTCTCTTCCTTCCATCTATCGAGTTCCTGCATCAGAACCCAAGGGTCGATTACCATGCAATCTCCAAGCACTAATTGGCAATCTATTCGTGTAATTCCACTTGGTAACAAGTGCAATTTGATGGTGCGCTCGCCAAGAACAACCGTATGCCCTGCGTTGTTTCCACCTTGGAAACGAACCACCCAATCGGCTTCTCCGGCCAAGCGGTCGACCAACTTGCCTTTTCCTTCATCTCCCCACTGGGCGCCTAGGACTACGGTTGCTGTCATATCAAGTCCGGTATTATTGCCACAGCATGCGCATGATGAACATTCGCTCGCGCTTTGGTCTAAATCCGTAAGGAGAAATTCACCAAGCAATATGGGAATTTGAAGCAATTTACCCAATAGTATAAATAGTGTGGGCGACTACTAAGTAACCCCGAGTTGAGTAATATGAAGATAGACGAGAAGGTTGGAGACAGCAAGAGAAAAAGCCACAGGAAAGGCGAGATTGGCGCAGGACGTCCATCTCAGAAACTACGAACTACAGGACAAACCGAGCCATGCGATTCCTGCGGTGCTACAGAATGGGTAGAGGACGACAACCGCGGCGAAGTTCATTGTGGATCATGTGGTTTGGTTGTGGAAGATACAGTCATCGACCCTGGAGCAGATTGGACTAATCACGGCGATGGAAACGATCGCAGTAGGGTCGGGGCGCCAGTGAACCTTGCTTTATCTGACAAGGGACTTAACACCGTTATTGACCGCAAAGATTTGTGGGGCGGACGCGCAAGTCGGCACGGGATGAGCAGTAGAGCCCAGCGTGATTGGCGCAGAAGGGTTAGACTTGATGAGCGTTCAAAGAATCGAAATAGTCGTGAAAGGAATCTCGTTGAAGCCATGAAATTTATTCGAGACCGTGGGGATTTACCACCTGCTTTGGAACAAGCTGACGCCGAACTCTATCGTA
>CAXRJJ010000021.1:0-5009 GCA_964230945.1 Yoonia sp. | reverse complement strand
GACCCATGTTGTCATTACCAATCCCCAAGACATTCCCGAGAGCATCGCTCCTCCAAGAAGCAGGTAGGAGAACATCGCCGCTGCTGAAAAGGTCATCAAAGCCTTGCGGCGGTCGACGAAATCAGAGATTGCAGGACCAATGAGGCCGAGGAAGCCAGCGATGACGAAGAGCCAAGACCAACCAGCCCAGCGTTCGGTGGACCAACCAAGATCCTCGAGGAAATAATAGCGGAACCAAGTCTCAAATCCATCTCCCAATGGTACCAACAGGGCGACAAGGAGGCAAAGGCGCGAGGTCTTTGAGGAGAATGCCGCTTTGAGTCGAACCTTCAGAGGTGTACCTTCTGGCCAATTGAGAGCAGGGTTATTTTCTGCATCCTCAATCGTTTTTGCGACTGGACCTTGGTCGGGGCTGTCGATGCCGGGACCTCGTAGACGAACTCCCTCACGCATCAACAAGGCAAGTATCAGTGCGCCAGCCAAACCGATGAGAATCAGGATGTTTGCAGCGAACAAGACACCGTCAAGGTCAACCTCTCCATCGACCATGAATGGAGATTCAAAGGGTACTCCGCCTATCCACCAACCCATGATGACAAGACCAGGAATTACTGATGCACCTATTCGGAAAGCATAGGCGATAGCCGCTCCAATAGCTCCAGGGTCAGGAAGATATTCGACCATCAGTCCAGCGATTCCTTGTTCGGCAAAGACTCGAGGAATCAGGGCCAAAGCAAGCATTGAGACCCAAAGTACCGGAGAGGAGCCAACTGAGATGAAGGCTAGAGGTAGTAGCAGAGCGATGTGTCCAATGATTCCAAGCAGAATCCAAGACCTACGTCTACCGAATTTCATCCCGCTGCGTCTATCAACTTCAATTCCCCATACTGGGCGTAGGAAGAAGGGAATCTGGGTAGCCATGAACAATGGAACGATGATATCCTTGTCGAGCCCGTAATCGTTGACACCGACAGTCAAGGCCCATTGGTTGTAGAAGGCATATGGTAGTGCGAAAGCGATGTAGACACCGAAGAACCAGAGGTATCGAAACCAGCGTGATGCACCGATGTCGACCCTGCCTGAGAGAACGAAACTCTCACTATGATCGGTCCAGCCTTCGTCGACCAATTCGGCCTCGAAAACCTCGTCAGACATGGCTACCGGACTCCACGATGCTCATCTTACACATGAACCATGCCATGCGAAGCGGTGATGAGCCACCTTCGTTTCGTGCCCCCATGGCGCGAATCGCCATCACCGGTGCTTGCGGTCTCATCGGCGGTATCGTTTATGCCGCATTGCAGGCTGATGGGCACGAATTGGTTGGAATTGACAGGCCGACAGATGAGCGTTTAGCAAGAGGCCGAAACGTGTCCGACACCGATGCTCAATCGCGCCTCGATCATGCTTGCGACATCAGTCAAACTTCAGTAGAAGAGTTGGCCATATTTTTGGAAGGTTGCGATGTTGTCATCCATCTAGCTGCTGATGCTGACCCTTCAAATTGGCAGATGAGCATGTTAGAGGTCAACATCGAAGGAACTCGTAGAGTTATCGAAGCCAGTAAATCAGCAGGTGCTAAGAGATTGATTCTAGCATCTTCCGGTCTTGCTCAAGTAGGACTTGAGGGGCGCGTTGAAGGTGAGATTGGGGTTGAACATGGAGTTTCTATTGATTCACCATATGGTTTGACGAAGATAATTGTTGAGACTCTAGGCCTCAAGGCATCCGAGTATGTATCGGTCATTTGCGTCCGTATTGGTACGGTGATTCCAGATGATTACGAGCATGAGCGTAGAGGCGGTAGACTACTGGCTACGGCTTTCTTACAGGAGGATGTGCAACGCTTTTTCAGGTCGTGCATAGATTCTGATTTGCAGGGATATCTCTTGACTGCGGCTCAATCAAACAGTCCTTCGCGGTTCGTTTCTTTGGAGCCGGGATTGTCCGTACTCAAATGGCAACCAGTGGAGTGGAACTGATGTCAGATATGTCGGGGGAATTGACCCTAGGTCTGGATATTGGAACCAGTGCAGTCAAGGTATTGGTTATCGACGAAGGAGGTTGGTGGAGATTGGCTACCTTTCCAACTCCGCCTCTGGAATTATTGGTTGAAGAGATGAATAACCATCTGCGCCAGTGGATGGATGAAAGCGATTTGAGCAGGGTGTCAACAATAGGTGTGTGTGGCCAAGGTCAAAGTGCGATTGTTCTCGATGATGAGAACCGAGTACTTGGAGAAATTATCACTTGGCAGGACAGACCAGAGCCGGAATTGATAGAGGAATATGATCGTCTCTTTCCGTTTTCTTGGAGGATTGACAACACGGGTTCTCACCTCCCTGAAGGCCGGGCATGGTTACCTGTGAAACTCAAGCAATGGGCTTTACGTCATCCAGAATTGATCTCTAAGGCTAATGTTGCAATTCAAGTTAAGGATCTGGTAAATTATTCTCTGACTGGAGTGGTTTGTTCAGATAGGCGTTCATTTAGAGGAATGGTAGAGAATACAGAGTTGCTAGAATGGATAGGTCTAGGCGACATCTTGCCGGACTTTCGTACGCCGACTGAAATACTTGGACAAGCCATGGGTGCCGATGTTATCGTGGGTACTTGTGATATGTCAGCCGGACTGGAAGGATTGTATCTTGGCTTAGGAGTGGCCGGTAATCTTGCAAACACCAGTGAGCATATTGCAATCCATCCCTCAAGTCTGGATGAAGTTCCCAATGGAATGACCTATCTTCCAGCCTGTGGAATATTGCCAGCAGTAATGTACAGTTCTACATCGAGTGGAGGTGAGGCGCTGCTACATGGCATGTCTCAAATCAAATCTGCTCCTTCGGTTGCTGATCACAAGGGCTGCGCGGATTGGTTGTTGAGGAATCATGGAGAACCAGGCGGTCCCGTCTTCGATGCACATGTGCGCGGAAACCGTGGCCCAGGCGCAGACCCGCGCCACACTGGAGGCTGGCAGGATGATTTGGAGAAATATACGGATGGACAGTTGGCAACCAGCCTTGTAGGTGGCTTGAATGCTGCACTGCAACCGATAGTAGACAATATTCCAAAATGGAACAGAATGCATGTTGGAGGAGGCTTGGCTGATGTTTCCATAATTACTCAGAGCAGGGATGAACTTTGGTCAAATGTACATAGAAGACAGGGAAAGGAAGTCTCTGCCTTGGGAATCGCTCGAATAGCGCAACTCGCTGCAGCACCATCAGCACTGATTTTCGGGGCAGGAAAGGTTGGACGAGGATTTCTTGCCGACTTGTTGTATAATTCTGGATGGAGAGTACGTTTTGTCGACTCTGATGAATCGGTGGTCGCTGAATTGAGTCGGATGGGGCATCATGTTGTACATAGATTGAACGAGTATGCAAGTGAGCAGCGAATTCGTAATTGTGGCGCCACACTGACAGGTTCCGAAGAAATGGTGAAATGGATTGATGAGGCAGATCTCTTGTTGACATCGATAGGAGCGGGAAATCTAGAGTCTTGGTGCAAACAGGTGCGCAGTTCCTTGCAAGCAAGATTGAACAAAGGTCCATTGGACATCATTTTGGCTGAGAATCATCATTCACCTGCTAGATTGGTCAGTAAAGCCCTGGCAATCGAAAATAGTGGATTGGGCGTGATACAATCTCAGATTCTGCGTTCCTGCATCGAACCTACTGAGGATCTCAGAGAACAACATGGGGCATTGGTATTGAGGGTACAGGACCATCAGGAGTTACCTATGGATGGAGATGCCTCGAAGCGTCCAGAGTTGCTGGCTTTGGTAGATGGGTTTTCGCCACGAGAAAATTTCGAACTGGAGTTAACCCGTAAGGTGTATACCTACAATTCAATCAATGCCGTCATCTCATACCTTGGTCACCTCAAGGGCTACGAACTACTTGCAGATGCTGCCAATGATGCTGCAATATTGTCATTAGCAGAGCAGGCAGGTCTTGAGGCCAGTGAAGGTCTGATTGCTGAACATGGATTTGACCGTCTTGAACAGGAGCAGTGGGTGTCTCGGGCTTTGACAAAATACCGCAATCATGACATCGTCGATCCCATAGAAAGACAATGTCGGGACCCGATGAGAAAATTGGCTGTCAATGATAGACTGCTCGGCCCAATCATGCTATGCCTCAAACATGAACTACCTTGCAAGGCATTGGCTACTGGCTTGTTGGCTGCGATTAGATATGATCCCGATGCAGAAGCCAGTGCTAGAGATCCAAGCATCGGTGAACTCCGAAAAAAGCGCCAAGAAATACTAGCACAATACGAATTTCGTGAACTAGAGGTAGAGGCTTGCGAATTGTTGAATGGTTTGTTGAATGAATCCTTTCAATCCTGAAATCTGAGATTCGGTGAAAGAACTTCTCGTGCGAACTGCTTTGTAGCGCCTACCACTCTTCTATGCCATGGCTCAAGGCGCTGCTTCCGGTAAAGTCGAGTCCGAGGACTCTGAAATCTTGATTGGACATGTGACACCACACGTACATTGGGACCGCGCTTGGTATCTGCCGTTCCAGCAGTATCGCTATCGATTAATCGAGTTCGTGGATGATTTGCTCGACCTTCTAGAAAATCCTGAAGCGGATTATCCCTCCTTTGAATTCGATGGACAGACTGTGGTACTAGAAGACTATCTTGAGGTGAAACCAGAGAATCGAGGGCGTATTGAGGCCTTGGTAAAGGAGGGCCGCCTAGGTGTGGGTCCGTGGTATGTCCTTCCAGATGAGTTCATCGTAGGGGGAGAGGCCCTAGTCCGCAATCTGCAGTTTGGATACAGAATCTCTGAGGAGTTTGGAGGCCGCACCAATATCGGCTATGTCCCAGACCCCTTTGGTCACGTAGCACAATTGCCAGCCATTCTCAGGGGAGTAGGTTTGGACACCTTTCTCTTCACTCGTGGAGCAGGAGAATGGGTTGGAGATGCTGGTTGTGTCTTCAATTGGACTGCAAGTGATGGTGAATCATCTGTATTGGCAGTCAAGCAGACGCCGGAT
>CAXRJJ010000020.1:0-5534 GCA_964230945.1 Yoonia sp. | reverse complement strand
TGCTGTAGCCTGCACCCTCTCTGGCCTTGACAATGTACTTCAGGCCGTCCTCGTTACTAGGGAGATTAGGAGCAAATCCGCCTTCATCACCAATTCCTGAAAGTAAACCGTCAGCCTTGAGTGCGGATTTCAATGAATGATAACACTCAACTCCAGCACGTAACGAATCCTCAAACCGATCAAAACCATGGGGTACAACCATGAATTCCTGAATATCGACGTTGCTGCTCGCATGCGCGCCTCCATTGAGGATGTTTAGCATCGGCACAGGCATTAATCCACCTTGCACTCCACCAATATACCTCCATAATGGTAACTCGTGAACTGCAGCGCCAGCGTGTAAACAAGCCAAACTGGTTCCCAAAATCGAATTTGCTCCAAGATCACTCTTGTTGGCGGTCCCATCCAATTCAATGAGAATCTCGTCTATCTCTTTCTGAGCATCAACAGGCATCCCGACTATAGCTTCCTGAATATTCTCAACTACGTTAATCACCGCATTATCGACTCCTTTTCCAAGCCAACGGTTTTCTTCACCATCGCGTAACTCTACTGCTTCATGCGCCCCTGTTGAGGCGCCACTAGGTACGGCAGCACGCCCTAATAGTGCTCCATCAACGTAACAATCAACCTCAATCGTTGGAACTCCTCGACTATCAAGTATCATTCTAGCATCGAGGCCGCTGATAAGGTCGCTCATGACTCTCCCTTGGAATGGCCGACCAGCGACTGATTATTCAAGAGAACGGATGATTATCAACGCTTATTCAACCAAGCCATCCAGTTAGAGACTTTGGATTGTATCATTGGCAAGTCCTTCTGCTCATCACTTTCCAATAGCCAGCACAATTGCTCATTCTGAGGAGTAATGCTGAATAATTCGCCTCTGAACAACGGATCTCCTTCTTTTCTTTCAGCCAAACGATAATCATCGACGAAACAATGAATCAAATGTCGTGGATGGTGTTGTACTTGCCCTGTTTTTGGACTACACCAAACCAAGCTGTTCTCAAGGAACAATAGGCTTTCACCAGTCTCATTACTTACCTCGTGGTGATGTATTTGGGTCTTCTGAACAATGTTTGCAACATCCACATGATACCATGTCATGTAATTGGGTTCAAGGTTCATTCTAGAGACATCATCGAGGAAGGCTTGGATGCGTTCCGCGGCCAGTGCCTCCCCTGCCTGCATGTTTAGGCGGACAACCTCAACCCCTTTGAATCCCCGGGTACGGGTAGTTTGTTGAAATATAGCGGTTTTTCCACTACTTCCACTTGATTGAACAACCGATGGATTTGGTTCTGTTCACCAAAGGCGACTCTCCCATCAGCATGGCATCAAGAGCATCCATTAACTCACTAGTATTGGATTGTGTAGGATCTCCTGGACTATCATCCAATCTACCTCGATATACTACGTTACCTTCACCATTCAACAGATAAAATTCCGGTGTGCGCTCTGCGCCCCATTCCATTGCAACCTCTTGAGTCTCGTCGTGGAGATATGGGTAAGACATTTCTTCAGCACGTTTGGCCATGTTTTCAAAGGAGTCATCTGGATATTTTATGGCATCATTAGCATTGATTCCTGCAAAACCTAAACCATATTCTCTGCTACGCGCAGCCATCTTCTCTATTCTCTCTATGCTACCAACAACATACGGACAATGATTGCACTCAAAGACAATGATTGCTCCTTGTTCTGTCACGATATCCCCTAAGGACACCACTTCCCCTCCTTGCTCGGGGTTGGCATTCTTCAGTTGAAATTCTGCTGCTGCATCTCCTGGTTCGAGGCCCATACATTGGCGAGATTGCCATTAGGTATTGATGTTCGGGAGCGACGATATGTTCACTCTTGAGTTGACAGGGGTGTTTGAATGAATGCTTCCGCCTGTTCGTATCTTCGCCTAGCTACTGCATTTTCAGGATCTTGTTTGAGTACATCTCCCCAAGCCGACACTGCTTCTTCCCAACGTCCAGTGCCGTGCAAACTTGCTGCAAGGTGCAAACGTGCTGGAAGGTGGGTTGGTTCGGCCTTCACTGCTTTTTGGAAATCTGCCAATGCTGCATCTCCTCTTTCCCATTCCATATACAGCAGGCCTCGCTGGTACCATGCCTCAGCATTTCCTTCGTCTATTCGTAATGCTTCATTGAGGGGTGATTCCGCTAATTCGGGCAACCCGAGGGCTATCTGGCAAGCTGCGACTCGCGTTAATGCATACGAATGTCGTGGATTGATCTCTAGAATTGCATTGAGATCCGCCAAAGCATCTTGCCATTCGGCTAGATGCATCAATGCCTCAGCACGCCTTAGTTTAGCCAAATGCAAATTGGGAGCGTTTTCCAGAAGTGAATTACAATCATCCAAAGAAAGGTGGGCTTCATCAAGAGCCATTGAACAAGCGATACGATTCAGCATTGCTCTACTATGGCTTGGTTGAATAGTCAACGCTTCGGAATAAAGTCCTCTGGCTTGTTCAAAGCGACCTCTTGCACTTGCAATGTTACCTTTGATGTAAGGGATTGTTGCTGACCTACCATCGTGAATCGAGGCATTCTCGATCAATCTCTCTGCTTCAGCGATCTGATTATTGTCTAAAGCGAGTAATGCCGCTTCGGTCGCTAGTGCCGGTTGGTCTTCTTCCAGTAGACGTTCAGCCCTAGACAAGCATATCGAGGCTTCTTCCTTATCGCCCAACAACCGATGAATCTTCGCAAGACCAAGCCAAGCAATACCGTGCTCTCTATCCAACCTTACAGCCTCATCCAAGGATTCCTTTGCTACCAATAGTAATCGATGATCGGTTTCTCCAGTTCCATCTCTCTGCAAATCTGCTGATGCCAGATGCAACCTTCCCCACTGGATGTGGATTAGTGGTTCATCCATCGCTTCCAATGGTGTTGCTCTCAATAATACCCTGGCCCCTTCAATTTCGCCCGATTGCAGCCGCATAGCGGCCATTGCCGCTCTCAAAATTGAATCAGAAGGTGATTCTTCCAAGGCCTTCACTAGGCTTTCTTTACCCTCTTCCGGTTTGCCATTGGCGGCTAACAAATCAGATTTCAATAGTATCAATTCTGTGCCACCAGAATTGAGTGCTACTGCGTGTATGGCAGCCTTGAGTGCTAATTTAATCTGGCTAGGTCGGTCTTTCAATACCTGAGCTTGGATGGCCCATGCCTCTCCATTCTGCCTATCCAAAGTAAGACATCTTTCTGCTGCAGCCAAGGCTTCATCATTCTCATTCAATTGCAGGTGTATCTGAGCCTTACTACTCCAATCTACTGCGCGTGAAGGGTCTTCTTCCAAGGCCTTATCCAATGCCTGCAAGGCTTCATCCTTCGCCCCGGCACGGTCTCTCAAGCCAGATAACAAACTGTGGTCAGCAGGAGTGTCCACGCCAAGCGCCTCAAGTCTGCGTACGTCCTTTTCAGCCGCTTCAACATCCAAGTCGGCCATCAAGTGCGCATGTGTTCGCAACAATTCTGGGTCGTCTGGGGTGCGGGCTAACCTTTCTTCCAACCAATGTCTTCTGGCTTCAGTATCCCCTACCTTTAGGGTCAAACTTTCTAGAATCTCCAAACAAGCTACGTCGCCGGGTGATTTCAAATTCGCACATTCATAGGACTTTATGGCCCACACAATTTCTCCAATTGATGACGCTAAAGAGCCAAGGCGTTTGCACTCCAACCCATTCAATCCAAGATCTGCTGGACCTAGGCCACATCTCTCTAAAACTACAAACATGCGGCGAGCCAAGGTGTTCAAACCTACGTCATTTTCATGTGAATCATTCAAACCTCCATCGCTGGAGATTGAGCCAACAAGGTCTCTTACCGCGGAAATCAACAATCTGCCGCCTTCTTTCAATTCCAAACTATTCACTTCTGATCTTTCAAGTATCGACTCAGAACGAGCAATTGCAGAATGAAGAGCGATTCGCCCTTGCAATTGGGGTTGGGTGGAAAGTAGGGCTTGAGCGCCTGCATCCAAAGAAGCCAAGGTGTGGTGCAGAGCAACAAGGCTGGAGCGGGAGGTTGTGCGCTGTTCTTCCAATTTCAATTCGGTCTGATGTTGGGAGTGCAACATTCGTTGTTCGAGGGTCCACATCCTCCATCCAAGCGCTCCTCCGCCACCTAGAAAAGCCAAGACAAACAGTATCGTGAGTACATCCATCGCAGCCTATCCGGCGAATAGTGGTTTTATGAACTCCGCAACCGACCTACGGTCGGAAAGCGATTCGCGTACCTGAATTGATTATCGGAAAGAGATTCTAGAGCCGACAAGAAGAAGCCCTGTCAAAAACTGGAGTATGAAGAGGGATTCGCATGCAGTTAGGTTCTGAGCAGCCAGACTGGTGGAGAGAACGAATCTCTGAATGGTCCGCAATGGGATATCAAATGGAGGAACTGGAAGAAAGTCTGAAGGAAACTCCGGAGCGTGCGAGTGAATTGATTGTGCTTGCAGAAAAGAGTGTTGCAGCAGCTGAAAATTTACGTAATGGAATCATAAAAATAAATGAAAGGCATGCTGAACAAGCAGTTTCCTGGCTACACATGTTGGATGACATAAGCAATGTTGAGATTGTAGAGGAAGAGTTCGGCCGTTTCAATCTGCGGCACAGGCCGTGGGTCATAGATGCCAAATCTGCGATTCGGAGGTGGGAAGACCGACGAATGGTTGACGAACTCGAACAATTAGTTACGAGATTGGATTCTCTCGACCCCGTGTTCATCGCCAAAGGCTCTTTGCTCGGTGAATTGTTTCAAGATCCAGCATCATTAGCGGAATTAGATAAACAGATTAGTAGATTGGAAAATAGTCAGCAACTTAGATGGGATAATCTGGAAAGTATGGTGATTGCGCTTCATGAAAAGGGCGTAGATGCGGATAACATCATGCAACTCGACCTTTCTTCGGCCTACGAAAAAATATCCCGCTTAGAAGTGCTGGCGGAAAAAATCGCTGCAATAAGTAATGATATCGCAGTTGGAATCGCACCATTCGATCTTAGTAGAGCTACATCCCTAGAAAATCGTCTCAAAAACCTTGATTTTGATGTTGAGGAGGAGATAATCTCCCTTTCGGTAGAAGTGAATGCGGTATCTACGGAATTGGATGTTCGGCATCTGAAGATTGTAAATAGACTAAGAGACCTGACAAATGCTGGATTCGTTCTCCCTCCAGAAGTTAGTCTTGATAAGAAATCTCTACTACAAATGGAAGAGGTGATTGATGGACTTGAGAAAAGAGCGCTCGAACACGATGAGTTGATCGGTTCAGCATCTGCAGTAGCAGAATTGTGGCCCGAACTTAACGAAGTGCTTCACGACGTAGGAGGGGATTTAACCCGTACAGAAGATTTGGTATTGGCACTGGCGAATTCAGAAGAGAGGATTAAGGATATCAGAATAAATGCGGAGGAGCAAATCTCTAGTTGGTCAGAACTCGGATTTGAAATGTCGAGATGGAGAAGTCGTTTCGATGACCTCCCGGTACAAGCGATGTCGAGATGGCAAAATCATCTG